>JAGPGQ010000369.1 GCA_018055925.1 Micropruina sp. | reverse complement strand
GCCGAGCGGGTTGTTGACCTTGCCCAGGCCGTGGTGATCCGACGATCCGAGGCAGAGCAGACCGAGTCCGTCGGCCAGGGGGCGCAGCCGCGCCCGGGCGTCGGCGTCATGGTCGGGATGGTCGATCTCGACACCCTCCAGCCCGTGCTCCCGGGCCAGGGCGGTAAGCACTGCCGGGGTCAGCTGGCGGTCGCGGCCACGTCCCCAAGGATGCGCGATCACGGGCACACCGCGGGCCTCCCGGATCAGCCGGATGCCCCGCTCCAGGTCACACGAGTACCGGTGCACGTGGGCGGGGCCACCGTCGTACAGGAACCGACCGAACGCCTCCCGCCGGTCACGCACATACCCCTTCGCGACCATCGCGTCGGCGACGTGCGGCCGGCCCAGTGACGGGCTCTGCCCCACCTGTTCGGCCACCTCGTCCGACGTCAGCGGCATCCCGAGTTCGGCGAGCCGGGCCAGCAGGGCGGGCAGCCGTCCGGTGCGGCCCGATCGCAGCCGCGCGAGTTCGGCCAGCAGGGCCGGGTCGTGGGGGTCGCACCCATACCCGAGCAGATGGACGCTGGCGCCGCCCAGCTGGCACGACATCTCCATGCCCGGCACCAGCAGCACCCCGGCCTTCTCGGCCGCCGCCCGGGCCTCGGGCAGCCCGTCAAAGGTGTCGTGGTCGGTCAGCCCGAGCACGTCCAGGCCCTGCTTGGCGGCCTTGCGCACCAACGCGGCCGGCGGGTCGGTGCCGTCCGAGACGGTGGAGTGGGTGTGCAGGTCGATGCGCATGACGGCACTCACACCGGCAGCAACGATCGGGCCGTCCGCACCCCGACGCTCATCCGGGCCACGTCGGGCTCCTCGCACACCTGCCGGAGGATCCCGACCTTCTCCCGGGAGCCGGGCAGCGCCTGCAGCCACTTCTGCACCAGCTCCGCGGGCGGTTCGTCCCCGGTCGCCAGGACGGCGGCGGTGAGTTCGGCCAGGACTGCGTGGGCGTCGTCGCGCAGCGCCGCCCGGGCCAGGGTGCCCCACCGGTCGGCCTGCGGCAGCCCGACGATCGCCAGGTCGAGGGCGTCCATGCCGACCTGCTCGGCGACCGCGAAGAACACCTCGGCGACCCGCACCGGGTCGGCCTGCGCGCGCCGGGCGATGTCGACGATGGCCAGGGTGAACGGCAGGTAGGCCTCCACCGCGACCTCGGTGGCCAGCGCCTCGGGCACCCCGTCGCGGACCAGCCGGTCGCGCAGGCCGGACGACTGCACCTGCTGGCGGGGGGTCAGCAGCGACCCCAGCAGCGTCCGCAACCCCTGCACCCCGTCGGTGAAGTTTGTGGTCGCGGCGACGATGTCGATGCCGGTGCGCCGGTTGGCCAGCAGCCAACGGGTGCCGCGTTCGACCATCCGCCGGCGCGACATCCGCACCTCGGTGGCGCCCAGGGCGTCCAGCCCGGTCATCCGTGCCAGGGCGACCTCGGCCCGGCCGACGGCGAAGATCGACCGCGCGGCCAGCTGGGCCCGGATCACCTCGGTGACCGGCGCGTTCGTCTCGGCGGCCAGCCGGTAGTAGGCGGTGATGCCCTGCGAGTTGACGAACCGGTTGACCGCGACGGTGGTGATGATCTCGCGGGCCAGCCGGTGCCGCGGCATGTCGGCCGCGTACCGCCGCTGCAGTTCCTTCGGGAAGTACTGGATCAGCCGGTCGGCCAGGTACGGGTCGTCGGGCAGGTCGGAGGCCAGCACCAGATCCGAGAGGTAGATCTTGGTGTAGGCGAGCAGGGTCGCCAGTTCGGGCCGGGTCAGGCCGACGCCGGCGTCCTGCCGGGCCCGCATGGCCTTCGACGACGGCAGGTACTCCAGGTCGCGGTCCAGGTAGCCGGCCTCCTCCAGCTGGCGCATCCAACCCTCGTGCGAGCCGGCCAGCTCCACCACCCGGCTCTGCGCGTTCGACAGGGCCAGGTTCTGGTCGACGTTGTGCCCGAGCACCAGCTCGGCCACCTCATCGGTCATGGACGCCAACAGCTGGTTGCGCTGGTCCACGTCGAGTTCGCCGCCGCTGACCCGGTCGGCCAGCAGGATCTTGATGTTCACCTCGTGGTCGGAGGTGTCGACCCCGGCGGAGTTGTCGATGAAGTCGGTGTTCACCCGGCCGCCGGCCAGGGCGTACTCGATCCGGCCCAGCTGCGTCCAACCGAGGTTGCCGCCCTCGCCGGCACACAGCGCCCGCACCTCGGAACCGTTCACCCGGACGGCGTCGTTCGTCTTGTCGCCGACCTCGGCGTGGCTCTCGGCGGAGCCCTTCACGTAGGTGCCGATGCCGCCGTTCCACAGCAGGTCGACCGGCGCCTTCAGGATGGCGTTGATCAGTTCGGCCGGGGTGAGCGCGGTCACCGCGTCGTCCAGGCCGAGCGCCGTCCGGGCCTCGGGGCTGACCGGCACCGACTTCAGGGTGCGGGCGAACACCCCGCCGCCGGCCGAGATCAGGCCGGTGTCGTAGTCGGCCCACGACGACCGCGGCAGCCGGGCCAGCCGCTCCCGCTCGACGTAACTGCTGGTCGCGTCCGGGTTCGGGTCGAGGAAGATGTGCAGGTGGTTGAAGGCGGCGACCAGCCGGGTGTGCCGGCTGCGCAGCATGCCGTTGCCGAACACGTCCCCGGCCATGTCACCGATGCCGACGCAGGTGAAGTCCTCGGTCTGGCAGTCGCGGCCCAGCTCGACGAAGTGCCGCTTCACCGATTCCCAGGCACCCCGGGCGGTGATCCCCATCGCCTTGTGGTCGTAGCC
>JAGPGQ010000141.1 GCA_018055925.1 Micropruina sp. | reverse complement strand
GCGCGTCAGAACTCTCCGCAACGAGGAAGCCTGAACTAGATCGAGGCCTCGCTGCGGCAGCCAAGGATGAGGCTGAACCATGCCACGGGCACACCTTACCCATAAACGCCCCCGCCGGTCGAGAACTGTCCGTAGGGCCGGGCAGGATGCGGTCATGAGGTTTCCGGACGAGGCGCGGCGGGCACGACTGGCGAGGCGGCACGCGCTGCACCCCGACCATCGGCTCGGCGACCCGGCGGCGGTGGCCCGGGCCGTGGTGACGCTGCACGCCACCGATCCGTCGACGGTGCACCTGGCGGTTGCCGCCCGGATGCGCGCGGCCACCGTCGAGGCGGTCGAGCGCGCGCTGTACCGGGAGCGGACGCTGGTCAAGCAGCTGGCGATGCGGCGCACCCTGTTCGCCTTCCCGGTGGAGTTGCTGCCGGCGGTGTGGGGCAGCGCGTCGGCCCGGGTCGCCACCCAGGAACGGGCGCGGCTCGGCAAGGACCTCGAGCGGCACGGGCTGGCCGGCGACGGTGCGGCCTGGATCGACCGCGGCCGGGACGCGGTGCTGGCCCGGCTCGCCGACGGCGCCGAACTGTCGGCCCAGCGGCTGCGCCAAGAGATCCCCGAGATCGACGGCCGGACGGTGAGCCTGCCCGGGGCGACCCGCTGGCAGTTCGCCAACCAGGCGTTCGCGCCGCGGTTGCTCACCGTGCTGGGTGCCGAGCACCACATCGTCCGGGGGCCGAACCAGGGGCACTGGCGCACGTCGCGACCGTCCTGGACGTTGATGAGCGGCTGGCTGGACGCCGTGCCGGAGCAGTGGCCCGCCGCGGACGGTTACGCCGAGCTGGTCCGCCACTGGCTGGCCCGCTTCGGTCCCGGCACCGAGAACGACCTGGTCTGGTGGCTGGGCGCCACCCGGAGCGCGGTCCGGGCGGCGCTGGCCGCGGTCGACGCGGTGTCGGTCGAGCTGGACGGCGGGGCGACCGGGTACCTGCTGCCGGGCGATGAGAAGCCCGACGACGACCCGGGCGAGTGGGCCGCCCTGCTGCCGGTGCTCGACCCGACCGTGATGGGCTGGAAGGAGCGGGACTTCTACCTCGACCCGCGGCTCACCCCGTACCTGTTCGACAGCAACGGCAACGGCGGAAGCACCGCCTGGGTCAACGGCCGGGTGGTCGGCTGCTGGGTGCAGGACGAGGCCGGCCGGGTCCGGGTGATCGGGGTCGAACCGCTTCCCGGCCGGCACCGCGACCTGCTCGAGGCCGAGGCCGACCGGTTGACCCGCTTCCTGGACGGGGTCGTGATCGCGAACGTGTACAAGTCCCGGCTGATGAAGGGCGAACGGCTGCCGTAGGGCGGCCCGGCGTCATTCCCGTCGCTCGGACTCGCGGTCCTCGTCCCGGTCGGGCGCGCGGTCCTCGTCGCGGACGCTCTTCAGCTCCTCGCGGGCGGACTCGAGCTCGGTCTCGTCCAGCTGGCCGGGAGCGAGGTCCTCACCCCACACCTCGGACGCCTCGTCGCCGGTGACGTCCTCGTCGATCGCGCCCGCGTCCCCGGTGTCGGGCAGGAACCGCCGCGCCTTCTCCCGGGAGAGGCCGGTGAGTTGCATCAGGTCGATGGCGGCGGTGCGCATCACCGAGAGCAGCGCGGCCTGCCGCCAGCTGCCCTGCCGGGCGCGTTCCGGGGCACAGTCGGCGGCCAGCGCGACCGCGAGGCCGCGGGCCCGGATCGGGAACTGCCAGTTCCGCACCGACCCGGCCAGGGCGTTGAGGGTGGCCGCGGCGTCGTCCATCAGCTGCGCGCCCGAGACGTCGGCGCCCGCTTCGGCGACCATGCCCCGGCTCTGCCGCAGCAGCACCTCGGCGGTGTGCACCGCCCGGGTGCTCAACTCGAGTTGACGGCCCAGTTCGTCCATCTGGACGCGATAGCGACGCATGGCCGGATTCAGCGGCACGATCTCGGCCGACGATTTCCACACCGTGGTGGCGTCGTCCAGGATCGTGTGCAGGCCGCGGAGTTGCGCGTGCGCGTCGCGCAGGGACTCCCGGTTGCCGGTGCGCAGCCCCTGCCCCAGCATGCCGAACATGACCGCCAACTCGGTCAGCACATTGGCCACGTAGCGTCGCGGACGCCGCACCAGGTCGCCCGGCTGCAGCAGCGTGAACAGCAGCGCGACACCGGCGCCGACCAGGGCGTCCAGCAGCCGGGACGGGCCCGCCCCGGTCATCTGGCTGAGCATGGTGCCCATGCCGATCACCACCATCGCGTTCACCCCGGACTGCATGGTGAACAGGTCGCCGCGGTCGAGCAGCCGGGCGATCGGGCCGGCCACCGCCAGGCCCAGGGCCAGCTGCCAGCCGCCGGCGCCGAAGAGGCCCAGGATCAGTTCGCCCAGGCCCACCCCGATCGCCGCTCCGGCCCCGATCTCGAGCACCTTGCGGGGCACCCGGTTGTAGCTGAAGCCGAGACAGATCCAGACCGCGATCGGCGCCATGAACGGCGCCGGGTGTCCCAGCACCCGGTGCGCGAACTCGTAGGCGAGCCAGGCGGCCACGGCGGCGATCAGGATCGGCTTCAGCGAACCCCGCATCCGCCGGAGGCCCTGCCTCAGCCAGAGTCCGGCCAGCACCAGCCGGCGGCGGAAGTCGAGCCTGTTCCAGGCGTCCTCGGCCAGCGAGGAGACGTTCGCGGCCAGCCTGGACGGCCGCCAGAGCGGACGGTTCACACGCTCGGGCTCGGTCACCGGAGCAGCTTAGTCCCGGGGCCGCACAGCGGACGGCGCGGACACCCACAGCCGACGCACAGGAAGCCGACGCAGGCTCATGGGTATGAGCAGCCCGCAGAACCCCCGGACCGAGCATCGTCCGGACGCCTACACCTGGAGCCCGCAACCCTCCACCCACCAGGGCCCGGGTGGGCATGCGCCGGGCAACACGTTCGCCGCCCCAGCGGCACCCGCAGCGGCGGCACCAGCACCCGCCGCGGTGACCAGGCCGTTGCGCTCCCGGGCCGCCGGCTTCATCGCCTCGACCGCCCTGGCCGCCGTGGTCGGCGCCGGGGCCGGCATCGGCGGTTACGCCTGGCTCGGCAGCCAGTCCCCCACCGGATCCACCGCACCGGGGGTCAGCGCGGTGCCGGTCGCCCAGCCGGCCGCCCTGGACGGATCCATCACGGCGGCGGCAAAGACGATCTCACCGTCGGTGGTGACCATCAGCGTCCGCAGCGGACGCTCCGGCGGGGTCGGCAGCGGTGTGGTGCTGGACACCCAGGGCAACATCCTGACCAACGAGCACGTGGTCGCCGAGGCGGACGGGTCGGACGCCCAGATCACCGTCACCTTCGAGGACGGTTCGACCGCCCGGGCCACCGTGGTCGGCACCTCGCCGAAGAACGACCTCGCCGTGATCCGGGTCACCGACGCGAAAGCCGACCTGCTCAAGCCGGCCACCTTCGCCCAGACGTCCTCGGTCGTGGTCGGCCAGACCGTGGTGGCCGTCGGCGCACCGCTCGGCCTCAGCGAGACCGTGACCAGCGGCATCGTGTCGGCCACCGCCCGTCCGGTGCGTTCGGGCACCAACGGCGACGCCGTCTACCAGGCGATCCAGACCGACGCGGCGATCAACCCCGGCAACTCCGGCGGTCCGCTGGTGAACCTGAACGGGCAGGTGATCGGCATCAACGCCTCCGGCGCCACCCTGTCCAACGGCTCCGAGCAGTCCGGCAGCATCGGCCTGGGCTTCGCGATCCCCTCCGACGTGGCGGTGCGGGTGGCCAACGAGCTGATCGCCAGCGGCAAGGCGTCCGACGCGTTCCTCGGGGTCAGCCTGCAGTCCAGCGAGACCACCGACAGCACGCAGGGGGTCGCGCTCAACGAGGTCACCGCGGGCGGGCCGGCGGCCGCGGCCGGGCTGCGTCCCGGCGACGTGGTCACCTCGGTGGGCGAGATCAACGTCACCACCGCCAACGGACTGATCGCGGCCGTGAGGTTCCATGCCCCGGGCGAGACGATCACCATCGACTACCTGCGCGACGGCCGGGAGGCGACCGCCGAGGTGACCTTGGGCTCGGCCTGACCGGCCCGCCGTTCCGCGGGCTCTGGGATAGGTTGGACGGACCCAGTCGAGGGGACACCGTCCACCCGAGGAGTCCCCGACCCGATAGGAGTGAGGAACGATGAAGCTAGGTCGAGCACCCAGGGCACTGGTCCTCATGGCCGCCACCGCCCTGTTCGCCGGATCGATCGCCGCCTGTTCGCCGGAGCCCGCCGGCACCGGCCAGCCCGGCGAGGGATCGTCCCCGGACGCCTACCAGGCGCTGATCACCTCGGGTCCGGTCGCGGACGAGGCCACCGTCTCGGCGAGCACCTGGGCCACCGCGGTGAAGCAGGCCGGCGTGCTTCGCATCGGCGGCACCGAGACCTCCGAACTGTTCTCGCTGCTCGACCCGGTCAGCGGCCAGGTGAAGGGCTTCGACGCCGCCATCGGCCAGATGCTGAGCCGCTACATCCTGGGCGAGGTCAAGACCGAGGTGAAGCAGGTCACCGTAGACACCCGGGAGTCGCTGCTGCAGAACGGCAACGTCGACACGGTGATCGCCACCTACTCGATCACGCCCGCCCGCGAGAAGGCGATCGACTTCGCCGGGCCCTACTACGTCTCCCAGGCCGGCGTGCTGGTGAAGGCCGACAACACCACGATCAACGGCGTGGACGACCTGGCGGGCAAAACGGTGGTCACCCAGGCCAGCTCGACGGGTGTCACCACGGTGGAGAAGTTCGCCCCCCGGGCGAAGCTCCAGCCGCTGCCCGACCACGCCCAGTGCGTGGCCACCATCGAGCAGGGTGGCGCCGACGCCTACGTGATCGACCAGTCGCTGCTGATGAACGCCGTGGTGTCGAACTCCGGCCTCAAGATCGTCGGCGAGCCGTTCGGCCCGAAGGACAGTTACGGCATCGGCGTGCCCGACGGCAGCGACGGCAAGAAGTTCATCAACGACTTCCTGACCAAGATCATCGCGGACGGCACCTGGGCGAAGGCGTGGCAGCAGACCATCGGCGACCGCACCAACCTGAGCACGCCGCCGGCGGCGCCGACCCCGGGCAAGGTCGACTCCTGAGTCCGATCCGGCCGGGCACAGCTCATGGACACGCTGTTCTCGACCTACGGCGGTGAACTGCTCGAGGGCCTCTGGCTCACCGTGTGGCTCACCGCCGTCGGGTTCGTCGGCGCCCTGCTGTTGGGCGCCGTGCTGGCGACCTTCCGGATCAGCCCGATCGCCCCGCTGCGCTGGTCGTCGGCGGTGTTCGTCGAGATCTTCCGCAACGTCCCGCTGTTCAGCCTGCTGATCCTGGTCGTCTACGGCCTGCCGCAGACCGGGGTGAACCTGGGCCGGGTGGGCAGCGTGGTGCTGTGCATCATCTTCGTCGGCGCGGCGTTCGCCGCCGAGACCATCCGGACGGGGGTGAACGCCGTCGGTGCCGGGCAGGTGGAGGCCGGCCGCTCCATCGGGCTGTCGTTCGGCGGCGTAATCACCCAGATCGTGTTGCCGCAGGCCGTCCGGACCGTGATCGGGCCGCTGGTCACGCTGTTCATCGGCATCCTGCTGTCGTCGGCGCTGGCGGGCGTGGTGGGCATGCGGGAACTGACCGCGACCGCGTCCGAGATCAACAACAAGGAGGCCCTCGGCCTGCTCACCTTCATCGTCGCCGCGGTCATCTACGCGACCATCTCGCTGGCCGCCGGCGGTGTCGGCGCCTGGCTCGAACAGAGATTCCGGATCCTCCGATGAGCACCCAGCACGCACTCTTCGACACCGCCGGCCCGAAGGCGCGGGCCCGGGTCCGGATCTTCACGGTGATCTCGGTGATCGCCTTGCTGACCGTCGTGGGGCTGGCCTACCGGCAGCTGTACCTGTCCGGGACGCTGGCCCCGTCCAAGTGGCTGCCGTTCACCCAGCCCGGCATCCAGGCGTTCTTCGGCAACGCCCTGGCCCGGACGGCGCTGGCCGCGCTCGGCGCGGCCGCCATCGCGGTGCCGCTGGGGCTCGTCCTGGCCCTGGGACGGCTGTCGCCGGTCGCGCTGCTGCGCTGGCCCGCGACCGCGTTCATCGAGTTCTTCCGGGCGATCCCGGTGCTGCTGGTGATCTACGCGTTCATGTTCGCCCTGCCGGCCTACGGGATCAACCCCAGCGAATACCTGAAGCTGGTCATCCCGGTCGGGCTGTGCACGTCCGCGGTGATCGCCGAGGTGTTCCGCGCCGGGGTGCTGTCGCTGCCCCGCGGCCAGGTCGAGGCGGGCCTGGCGACCGGGCTGACCCCGGGCCAGACGTTCCGGCTGGTGGTCTTCCCGCAGGCGCTTCGGGTGGTGATCCCGGCTCTGGTCGCCCAGGCGGTGATCGTGGTCAAGGACACCGCCTTCGGCTACGTGGTCTCGTACCCCGAACTCCAGCAGAGCGCCCGCGTGCTGGTGGCGAACACCCGCAACCTGGTGCAGACCTACTTCGTGGTGACCGTGATCTACATCCTGATCAACCTGCTGATCTCGCGGGCCGCGGTCTGGATGGACGCCAAGCTGGCCACCCGGCGGGCCGGCAAGCGGCAGTTCCTGCCGATCGGCACCGGCCGCGGCCCCCTCCAGTAGCCCGAAAGGCCCTGCCTAACTATCTCTGCCCTCCCGTCGACGGGAGGGCAGAGATAGTTAGGCAGGGCTTTGGCGAACGGAGTGCGGAGGGCCGGCTCGGTTGCGGACGAGGATCGTCCGGGACCGTTCCTAGGCTGGGTCCATGAGCGAACAAGCCGTCATCCGTCCCATCCTGGACATGATCGTCCTGGACTGCCCGGACGCACTCGAACTGGGCCGGTTCTACGCCGAACTGCTCGGCTGGCCGATGGAGCAGAACTCCGACCGCGACTGGGTCACCCTCGAGCCGCCCGGTGGCGGGGTCACCCCGCAACGGCCGGACGGACGCCCGACGCTGGCGTTCCAGCGGATCGAGGACTGGGTGGCCCCCACCTGGCCCGGGGGTGCGCATCCGCAGCAGTTCCACCTGGACCTCGCCGTCGACGACATCCCGGCCGCCGAGCCGCGGGTGCTGGAGCTGGGCGGCCGGGTGCACGATCACCAGCCGTCGACCGGCGGCGGATTCCGGGTCTACCTCGACCCCGCGGGGCACCCGTTCTGCCTGGTCCGCGGCTGACCGCCCACCCGGGGGTCAGAACCCGAGCCGGTTGAGGTACTTGGCGTTGCGCTGCCACTCCTTGAGCACCTTGACCTTGAGGTCGAGGTGGACCGGGGTGCCGAGCAGGGCGGTCAGCTGGGCGCGGGCGGCGCTGCCGATCTCGCGCAGCACCGAGCCGCGATGCCCGATCACGATGCCCTTCTGGGAGTCCCGTTCGACGATCAGCGACGCGTACACGTCGAGCAGCGGACGGTTCTCGGGACGGCCCTCGCGCAGCCCCATCTCGTCCACGGCCACCGTGATCGAGTGCGGCAGCTCCTCGTGCATCTTCTCCAGCGCGGCCTCGCGGATCAGCTCGGCCACCAGGGTCTCGGTGGGCTCGTCGGTGACCTCGCCGTCGGGATAGTAGGCGGGCCCCTCGGGCAGCCGGGCGATCAGCACGTCGGTGACCAGGCCGACCTGGTCACCGGTGAGCGCCGAGACCGGGACCACCTCGGCCCAGCGCACCCCGAGCTTCTCCTCCAGCGAGGCGATCCTCAGCAGGTGCTCGGCCATCCGCTGCTTGCTGACCAGGTCGGCCTTGGTGGCCAGGGCGATCAGGGTGGGGCGCTTCGGCAGCTTGGCGATCTCGCCCACCAGAAACTCGTCCCCCGGACCGATCCGCTGGTTGGCGGGCAGGCAGACGCCGATCGCGTCCACCTCGGCCCAGGTGGCGTACACCAGGTCGTTGAGCCGCTCCCCCAGCAGGGTCCGCGGACGATGCAGGCCGGGGGTGTCGATGATCACCAGCTGCGCGTCCGGCCGGGTGACGATGCCCCGGACGGCGTGCCGGGTCGTCTGCGGGCGCGAGGACGCGATCGCCACCTTCTGGCCGACGATCGCGTTGGTCAGCGTGGACTTGCCGGCGTTGGGCCGCCCGACGAAGCAGGCGAACCCGGAGCGGTGCACGGACGGGGCCATCAACTGGCCCGCTTCGCCGAATCGGAGGCCAGTCTCGTGGCGGCGTCCACACCGGCACCGGCGGGATCCCCGCTGGTCTCCTCGACCAGGGACGCCAGCACGGTCAGGATGCTGTTGCGCCGGCCCATGCCGCGTTCGGCCACCAGCTGGATGCCCTCCCATTCCACGACGGACCCGGGAATCGGCACCTTGTTCAGTTCCTTGCCCATCAACCCCAGCACGGTGTCGACGTCGTCGTCGTCCACGTCCTTGCCGAACAGCTCGCCCAGGTCGTCCACGCCGAGCCGGGACGAGACCCGGAACCGGCCCGGTCCGATCTCGACCGCCGGCGGCACCTCCTGGTCGTACTCGTCGACGATCTCGCCCACGATCTCCTCCAGGATGTCCTCGATGGTGGCCAGCCCGGCGGTGCCGCCGAACTCGTCCACGACGATGACGACGTGCGACCGGGTGAGCTGCATCTCGCCCAGGAGTTCGTCGATCGGCTTCGAGTCGGGGCAGAACGTCGGTTTGCGCATCAGCGTCTCGACGGTCTCGGTGGCCTGCGCCTTCGGGTTGTCGTACATCCGCCGGATGGCGTCCTTCAGGTAGAGCACGCCGCAGATGTCGTCGACGTCCTCGCCGATCACCGGGATCCGGCTGTAGCCGGAGCGCAGCGCCAGCGAAAGCGCCTGCCGGATGGTCTTCGAGTGCTCGATGTAGACCATCTGGGTGCGCGGCACCATCACCTCCTTGACGATGGTGTCGCCGAGGTCGAAGACCGAGTGGATCATCTTGCGCTCGCCGGCCTCGATCACGTCGGACGCCTCCGCCATGTCGACCAACTCGCGCAGCTCCGCCTCGGAGCCGAACGGCCCGTCGGCGAAACCCTTGCCCGGGGTGAGCGCGTTGCCGATCAGGATCATCACCTGCGGAATCGGGCCCAGCACCGTGGTCACCAGGCCCAGTGGACGGGCGGCGGCCAGGGCCACCCGGTCCGCGTTCTGCCGGCCCAGGGTCCGCGGCGCCACGCCGAGCAGGATGAACGAGACCAGGACCATGATGGCGACCGAGTACAGCACCTGCTCCCAGGGCGCCGCGAAGCGCCCCACGATGAACAGCACCACCAGGACGATGGCCACCACTTCGGCCAGGATCCGCAGGAAGAGCAGGGTGTTCAGGGTCGGGGCCGGGTCCTCGGTGATGTGCACCAGCGCCTTGGCGCCGGCCCGGCCCTCATCGCGCAGCCGTAGCGCGCGACTCCGGGAGAACGATTGCAGCGCCGCCTCGGCTGCGACGAGCAGGCCGGCCAGCACGACGCACGCGGCGGCAATGGCCAGTTCGAGCCATTCCAACTCGGTTAACAGATTCCCTCAACTCGTTTCGCACCGGGGTTCGGAGCCGTCATTCTACGACACCCGCGACGTTGCCCGCCGCGCGGGGCGACCGGCCCCCCGGCGGTGCCGATCAGCCCACCGCCGCCTTCTCGGCGGGGACCCGCCCGACGGCCCGCCGGGGCCCGGGGCGCAGCGAGAACGGACGTTCCACCAGGGCGTACAGCCCCGAGGCCGCCACCCAGGCGAGCACGAACGCGGCCCCCACGATCCCGGCCACCACGATCGGCGGCCGCGGGCCGGCGGGCAGCAGCCTGCCGAGAACGAGTTCCAGGCCCTTGAACGCCAGGCTGTGCACCAGGTAGAACGAGTAGCTCATGTTGCCCAGCCAGCGCAGCGGCGTCCAGGCGAGCAGCCGGTACAGCGGGCCCGAGGCGCGGAACGCCACCAGGCAGAGCAGCCCGAACCCGACGAACAACGCGAACACCCGGTCGGTGGCCGCGATGCCGGCGGGCAACGCCAGTGCGTTCGGGCCACCCGCCGGGGTGACCTCCAGCAGCGTCACGGAACCGACCGCGACCACCGCCACGGCGAGCGCGAACCACTCCGAGCGCCGCGCCGGCCGCCAGCCGAGTCCGTCCAACAGCTCGTACACCAGGATCCCGGCCAGGAACATCAC
>JAGPGQ010000140.1:1614-10138 GCA_018055925.1 Micropruina sp. | reverse complement strand
CCGTCCGCGCCGGGCAGCACGTCGTCCCAGGCCGCCCGCACCGCCGCCAGGGCGGCCGCCGGCTTGGGCGTCCGGTCCAGCGGACGCACCCGCAGCCCGGCCGCCACCAGCCGGCGCAGCAGCTCCGTGGACGCCACCGGCTGCGCCCCCGCGGCGAGCAGGTCCGGGTAGCGCCGCGCCGGGACGTCGTAGTGGTCGTGATCGAACGCCCGGGGCGGCAGGTCGACCGCCCGGGCGAAGGCGTGCAGTTCGTCGAGCGATTGGTCCGAGACGAGATGCCCGAACGTGGTCCCGTGGGCGGGCCAGCGGGGTGGATCGACCAGGACGGCCAAGGTCAGGACCGGGTCAGCGCGGTCTTGGCGGTCAGGTCGACCAGCGAGCCGTAGAGGGTGTCGATGGCCTGGTCGACCGCCGGATACCCGGTGAACCTGCCGTCGGTTATGTGGGTCTGCACCATCGGGATCGCCACGGCCGCCCGGGACACGATCAGCCCGAGGGTGATCAGCACCTCGGTCAGCGCGGCCGCCGCCCGGGTACCGCCGCTGATGCCGCCGTAGCTGGCCAGCGCCACCGGCTTGCCGACCCACTCGGCGCTCAGGTAGTCCAGGGCGTTCTTCAGCGCGGCGTTGAACGAGTGGTTGTACTCCGGCATCACGATCAGGTAGGCGTCGCCGCGGCTGATGGTGGCGCTCCAGGCCTTGGTGTGCGCGTGCTCGTAGCGTCCCAGCCGGGGATGGTGCGGTTCGTCCAGCAGCGGCAGGTCGATCTCGGCCAGGTCGAGCAGCTCGATCTCGAACCCGCCCCGCTCCCCGATCCGCCGGACGAGATAGTCGGCCACGGCGGGCCCGACCCGCCTGGGACGGGTGCTGGCGACGATCACCTGAAGCGTGGGCTTGGGCACGGGACCCCTTTCCGCGGCTGTTCGACAAGGATGATTGAATGCTCAACTCACGCTAGCAGGCGGACGATCAGCCGTTCACGTCGGCCAGATGGTGTTCCAGGTCGTGCAGGAAGTACGTCGCCAGGGTGGCGACGGTGAACTCCGAACCGTTACTGCGCAGCCCGCGGCGTTGCCAGGCGTCGTCCGGGACGGCCGCGAACAGGCCGGCGGTGTGCTGCGCCTCCACGGTGTACTGGTCGGCGACGGCGCCCGGATCCTGCGCGTGGTAGCCGCCGTCGACGGCGGCCCGGTCCTGGTCCCAGTCGGCGAAGGTGGGATGGTCCTCGGTCAGCAACTGGTTCAGCCGGACGCCGAACAGCCGGCACACGTCGCGCACGTGACAGCCGTACTCCAGCGTCGACCACACCCGGGGGTCGGTCCGCTCGTTCACCCTCGGCCGGTGCAGCGCGGCGACCCAGCGGGGGATGGTCGCCTCCACCCGGGCGGCCACCTCGGTGGGCGGGGGCGGCGTCCAATGGCACTGCGGGCAGCCCCGCTCCAGCACCCAGGTCCAATCCTTGGTGTCCGGCGGGACGGCCGGCGGCTCGGCGGTCATCCGACCGCGAACGTCGCGGTGAACGACGCGCTGTCGATCGAGTGGGCGAGCAGCGTGAACCGGCAGACGGCGCTGGTGGCGCCGTCCGGCACGTCCAGGGTGTCGACGTCGAGGGCGTGCACCGTGAACACGTAGCGGTGGGCCGGCCCGGGCGGCGGACAGGGGCCGCCGTAGCCGACATAGCCGTAGTCGTTGCCCCATTGCCGCAGGCCGGAGGCGTCCGGGGCGATGCCGGCGTCCAGTCCGGAGGTCGTCGCCGGAATGTCGAACGCGATCCAGTGCCACCAGCCGCTGCCGGTCGGGGCGTCCGGATCGAAGCACGTGACGGCGTAGCTCCGGGTGCCCTCGGGGGCACCCGACCAGGCGAGGTCGGGGCTGGTGTTCCCGCCGCCGCAGGAGGGCTCGACGTAGGCCGCCGAGATGGTGGAGCCGTCGGGAATGGCTGCGCTGCTCAGTTCCATGTGCTCACCCTAACCTTGGCCCATGGAGTGGGTGGAGGTGCTGGCCGGTACGCGGGTCATCGTCGGGTTGCCGGAGGCCGCGATCGACGACCTGATCGCGGCCGGTGAGGTGCTGGTGCAGGAGGGGCTCACCGCCTGGACGGTGCCGGTCTCCCGGCACGCCGAACTGCCCCGGTTGCGGAGCGTCTTCGGCGGCCGGGTGCGGCTGGGGGTGGGCGACCTGCGCGATCCCGGCCAGGTCCGGCTGGCCCGGGACGTCGAGCCCGACCTGCTGCTGTCGCCGTTCGCGTCCGAGGACGTGCTGCGGGCGGCCGAGTCGACCCCGATCGCGCTCGGCGCCCTGACCCCCGCCGAGATCGCCCGGGCCCTGGAGCTCGGTCCGGCGGCGGTCCAGGTGACGCCGTGCGACGCCCTCGGTTCGCTGTACGCGCGGACGGTCACCGACCTGTTCGCCGGGGAACCGCTGATCGCCACCGGGAAGCTGGAGCGGTTCCAGTGCGAGATGTGGCTGGACGCCGGGGCGCTGGCGGTCTGCCCGGTGGGCCTGGTGGGCGCCGCGGATGTCGCCGATCCCGATCTCGCCGACCTGCGCCGCCGGGCCAGGGCACACCGCCTGGGCTAGAGACCGAGGCCACCCGGCCGGGATTCCGGACGGGTCAGCTGCGCCGGCGGCGTAGGAAGGCGCCGACCGCGATCAACGCGACCAGGATGCCGAACACGCCGCCGGCCACCACGATCAGCTGATCGAGCAGCGGGCTGCCGCTGGTCGGCAGATTCACCTTCACCCCGGTATCGGCGGGCGCGGGCGCGGCCGGCGCGGGTGCGACCACCTCGGCGGGCGCCGGATGAGCCGGGCCCTGCAGCCGCACCGGCAGGGTGAGGCTGGACGCGGCCGCGTCGGCCGTCCCGTCGAACCGGACGGTCAGCTGCACCTCACCGGTCGCCGGCAGTGCCTCCGGCAGCGGTACGAACACCTCGAAGGCGCCGCCGCTGCCGGTCAGGGAGATCAGCGCGGGCGATGGATGCCCCTCGACGGCGACCCGGACGGGCACCCCGGTGAGCGGCCTGCGGCTCGCGTCGAGCAGGGTGCCCTCGACCGGCACCAGGGCGCCGGGTGCCCCGACCTCCGCGATGGTGCGGGCCTTGAGGCTGGCGGGTTGCGGGCCCTTGAACTGCGGCCTGTGCACCCCGTTGAGCATGGTGGTGTCCGCCTGGGCAGTGCCGACGCCCAACAACACGGCGACGGCGAGGGCGGCGAGGAAGACGATGACCCGGCGCATCTGTGCCCCCGATCTCGGGTGAGTGGTTCCTGAGAACCCCCAGTGTTGCGGCGGTTGCGCGTCCGTGGCGGGAGCCACGCCGGGGTCGTCCCCGATCGTTTCCCCGGTTCTCGGGCCGTTTCCTGGGGGGATCGACCGACCGGACGATTTGAGGGGCGGCGAATCCTTAGAGTACGGTAAGGAACAGTCCAAGAATTTCTCAGGGAGTTTAGTGCGCATGTACCAACCTCGTCGCGCCGGCGATTCCGCCGGCCAGCAGCCTGCGGTCGACTCGTCCACGACGGTCGACCCGGCGCCACGGCGGTTCGCTCGCACCTGGTATCGCTCGGCCACCGACCGGGTGGGCGCGATGTTCCTCGGCCTGGCCGTCGTCGGCACCGCCGGCGCGCTGGCCCTGGCCGGCACCGCGAGCGCCGCGCCGTCCGCCCTGCCGGTGACCACTCCCGATCCGGCGGCCCGCGAGGTCGCCCTGTCGCGTGAGGCGCCCCGTCCGCAGATCGCCGCCGAGGACTCGCTCGCCGTCGCCGCGGCCACCAAGACGCCCAAGGACATCGTCCTGAACCCCACGCGCACGATGTACGCCAAGAAGAAGGTGGCCGTGGTCGCCAAGCCGGCCGGTGGGGCCGCGACGGTGACCACCGCCAAGACCGGCGCCAAGCTGACCGTCACGCCCGAGACCTCCGGTGCCTTCCGCAAGGTGCTGGTGAAGGACCGGGCGGCCTGGGTGCCCAACGCGTCCCTGGTGGCCAAGAAGCCGACCCCGAAGCAGGTCGCCGACGCCGACGCCCCCAAGGCGTCGCGCAAGGTGCCCAAGGGCTCGGTGCTCGGCCTGCGGCCCGAGGCGATGGTCGTCTACCGCGCGGTGATGTCGCGTTGGGCGGTCAAGAACGTGGGCGGCTGGCGCGCGCAGAGCCTCTCGGTGCACCAGTACGGCCGGGCGATCGACTTCATGACCTACTCCAACACCTCGCAGGGCAACGCGATCGCCAAGTTCCTGGTGGCGCACGCCAAGGAGTTCGGCGTCGATCACATCATCTACCGACAGAAGATCTGGACGCCGTACAAGCCCGTCTGGCGGCACATGGCCAACCGGGGCAGCGCCACCGCGAACCACATGGACCACGTCCACGTCGCGGTCGACCAGCGCTGAGGCCTACTTCAGTCCGAGTTTCCTGCCCGCCGCGAGCAGGTCGATCGACTCCCGGATGCGGCGCTGCCTGGTCTCGGGGCGCTTGGCCGTGTGGATCCACACCACGAAGTCCCGCCGGTCCGTCCGGGACAGCGCCTGGAAGTTCCGCCAGGCTTCGGGGTGCACCCGGAGCGCCTGGGCGACGTAGTCCGGTAGTTCCGGCACCGACGGACGAGCCGGGTAGCGGTTCCCGGTCGGGGCCGCGGCCAACCCCGCCGGTGCCAGCCGACCGGCCGCCTCGAGTTCGCGCCAGCGCCTCCGATTCGGGTCCGACCATCTGCTCGTCGGCTTCCGCGGGGTGACCTTGATCGCGAAGCGATCCTCGTCCAGCCGCTTGACCAGGCTGTCGATCCAGCCGAAGCACAGGGCTTCGCACACCACGTCCTCGTACGGCATCGTCTCGACACCGGTGTGCCGCTTGTGCCGGACGAGCCACACGCCCGGGCTCGAGGCGTGATGGCTCGCGAGCCACTGCCGCCACTGCTCGCGGGTCCGTACGTCGAGTGTGCTCAACTCCTGCGGCATCCTTGCGACCCTCCTCGACGGCTGGTAGCGACACGCTGCCAATTCCCGCTGGGACAATCAAGGGGATGACTGACGCATTCGACGCATTGATCGAGGCCGGGGCCTCCGCGGACGTGACCGGGTGGGACTTCTCCTGGCTGGACGGACGGGCCACCGAGGAGCGACCGCCCTGGGGGTACGCGCGCCGCCTGGCCGACCGGATGGGCAGCGCCTCGGCCTCCCTCGACATCCAGACCGGCGGCGGCGAGGTGCTGGCCGGAGTCGAGAGATTTCCGCGCACGGCGGTCGCGACGGAATCGTGGCCGCCGAACGTCGCCCGGGCCACCCGGTTGCTGCATCCCCGCGGCGTGGTCGTGGTCGCCGACCCGGACGAGCCACCGCTGCCGTTCGCCGGCGAGGCGTTCGACCTGGTCACCAGCAGGCATCCCGCGACCATCTGGTGGGCCGAGATCGCCCGGGTGCTGCGGCCCGGCGGCAGCTACTTCGCCCAGCACGTCGGCCCGGCCAGCGCGTTCGAGTTGATCGAGTTCTTCCTCGGCCCGCAACCCGAGGCTCGGCTGGGCCGGCACCCGGACGCCGAGGCGGCCGCGGCGCAGGCCGCCGGGCTGGAGATCGTCGACCTGCGCACGGCCGAGCTGCGGATCGAGATCCACGACGTCGCGGCCGTGGTCTACCTGCTGCGCAAGGTGATCTGGTGGGTGCCCGGGTTCACCGTCGAGAAGCACCATGGACGGCTCCGCGACCTGCACGACCGCATCCAGCGGGACGGGCCGTTCATCGCTCACTCCACCCGTCACCTCATCGAGGCCCGGCGGCCCGGCTGACCCCCGCGATCGCGGGGCGAGGGTCGGGGGCCGTACCCGTCCCGGTGGCCGAGCCCGCCCGGGACTCCCGCTCTGCGGGAGATTCCCGCTCACCGGTGGTGCCGAGGGCGGGTGGTCTGGTTAGGCTGCCGACATGCAGACACCCGTTGACCCCACCACGACTGCGGCGTGGAAGAAGCTCCAGTCACTCCACGACGCCTTCGTCCCCGACCTGCGCGGCGCCTTCGCCGATGATCCGCAGCGGGCCGAGAAGTACTCCTTCACCGCGGCAGACCTGTACGTCGACCTGTCGAAGAACCTGATCGACGCCGAGGTCGTCGACGCGCTGGTCGAACTGGCCGACGAGGTCGGCGTCCCGGCCTATCGCGACGCCATGTTCCGCGGCGACC
This sequence comes from Micropruina sp., assembly GCA_018055925.1. GTDB lineage: Bacteria > Actinomycetota > Actinomycetes > Propionibacteriales > Propionibacteriaceae > Micropruina. The sequence continues at coordinate 3,974 of JAGPGQ010000140.1, read as the reverse complement.
GGATCAACGTGACCGAGGACCGGTCCGTGCTCCACACCGCCCTGCGCCGTCCCAAGGGCGACGTGCTCGAGGTCGACGGCGTCGATGTCGTCGCGCAGGTGCACGAGGTGCTGGACGCCATGTACGCCTTCGCCGACCGGGTCCGGTCGGGGGAGTGGAAGGGCGTCACCGGCAAGCGGATCAGCACGATCGTCAACATCGGCATCGGCGGCTCCGACCTCGGCCCGGTGATGGTCTACGAGGCACTGAAGCCGTACGTCACCCCCGGCATCGAGGCCCGGTTCGTCTCCAACATCGACCCCACCGACGTGGCCGAGAAGACCAAGGACGTCGACCCCGAGACGGTGCTGTTCGTGGTCGCCTCCAAGACCTTCACTACGCTCGAGACGCTGACCAACGCCCGGCTGGCGCGCAACTGGCTGCTCAACGCGCTGACCGCCTCCGGCGCCATCGACGGCTCCGAGGAGCAGCGTTCCGACGCCGTCGCCAAGCACTTCGTGGCGGTCTCCACCGCGATCGACCGGGTCGAGGCGTTCGGCATCGACCCGGCCAACGCGTTCGGCTTCTGGAACTGGGTCGGCGGGCGCTACTCGGTCGACTCCGCCGTCGGCCTGCCGCTTATCCTCAGCCTCGGCAAGGAGAACTTCGCCGAGCTGCTGGAGGGCTTCCACGCGCTCGACGAGCACTTCGTCAACGCGGACGCCCGGCAGAACGTCCCGCTGCTGATGGGCCTGCTGAACATCTGGTACGTGAACTTCTTCAAGGCCACGTCGCACGCCGTGCTGCCGTACGCCCAGTACCTGCACCGGTTCGCCGCCTACCTGCAGCAGTTGACCATGGAGTCCAACGGCAAGGGTGTGCGGGTCGACGGTTCCCCGGTCACCACCGAGACCGGTGAGGTCTTCTGGGGTGAGCCGGGCACCAACGGTCAGCACGCCTTCTACCAGCTGATCCACCAGGGCACCCAGCTGATCCCGGCCGACTTCATCGCGGTCGCCAACCCGGCGCACCCGCTCAAGGACGGCGGCACCGACGTCCACGAGCTGTTCCTGGCGAACTACTTCGCCCAGACCAAGGCGTTGGCGTTCGGCAAGACCGCCGACGAGGTCCGCGCCGAGGGGACGCCGGAGGCGATCGTCACCGCCCGGGTGTTCCCGGGCAACCGGCCCACCACCTCGATCATCGCGCCGGCCCTGACCCCGTCGGTGGTCGGCCAGCTGATCGCCCTGTACGAGCACATCACGTTCGTCCAGGGTGTGCTGTGGGGCATCGACAGCTTCGATCAGTGGGGGGTCGAGCTCGGCAAGCAGCTGGCCCTGCAGATCGCCCCGGCGGTCGCCGGCGACGCCGCGGCGCTGGATGCGCAGGATCCGTCCACCAAGAACCTGGTCGGCTACTACCTGAAGCACCGTTCCTGAGCCACCGGTTCATTCTCGGTCGAGCCTGTCGGGACCCCTTCTGGTCGGGGTTTCGGCAGGCTCGACCGGCGTACCGGGTCAGGGTCAGGACTTGACCCGGAACTCGTTGCGGATGCTGGCGGCGTGCACGGCGGCCTCGTGGGTGAGCCTGGTGGTCTGCGCCACGAAGGTGGCGGTCGGCCCCTCGGCATGGTCGCCGAGCACGTAGGTCTTCATCTGCAGCCGCTGCTCGCGCAGGCTGTCCGGGCCGAGGGCGTCGTCCATCACGTCGGTGAAGTTCTCCAGCGAGCGCTCCATGATGTAGGACGCCCGCTGGGTCGGGAAGGTGTGATCGAACCGGTCCCGGGGCAGCCGCCGCGGATTGGTGGTGATCAACGGACGCTCGGTGTAGAGGAAGTCGGTCACCACGCTGGAGATGTCGGACAGCAGGATGTCGGCCATGTCGAAGCACTGCTGCAGGTTCAGCTCGGAGCCCGGCGCGATGTAGAGGTGCCCGCCGGGCCGCTCCCCGAGCAGGCGGACGATGTCCATCCGTGCCTTGGCCATGCCCGGCCGCTGCACCCCGGTCGCCGGGTGCGGCTTGAAGATGATCCGGACGCCGGGGTAGGCGTCCAGGATCCGCTCGATCATCTGCGGGCCCATCCGCTCCAGGGACGAGTAGTTGGACTCTTCGTAGTAGCCCTCGAAGGTCGGCGCGTACAGCAGCGTGCGGGGCGCGAACCCGGCCAGCGGGCCCACCTTGAGCTGCTCCACCTGCGGCCGTCCGACGATCGCGTACTGCTTGCGCGGCATGTGGATGCCGGCCGCCTCGTAGCGCTCCACCGCGGCCTCGCCGGCCACCCAGACCTCGTCGTAGACCCGGACGAAGGGGTTCGCCGAGGTCGACTTGTCGCTGTCGCCGTGGTTCAGGAAGACGTGCTTGAGCCGGGCCTCGCGCAGCAG
>JAGPGQ010000140.1:0-1514 GCA_018055925.1 Micropruina sp. | reverse complement strand
GAGTCGGTCTGATTGCCGTCCGGACGGTAGAACAGCGGCGGCTGCCGGGCCGCCAGCCAGGCCGTCGCCGCCACGTTCAGCAGTTGGACGAGGGCGACGCTGAGCACGAAGGCGGCCGCCGCCATGGTGAGCTGCTCGAGGCTCAGCCGGCCCAGCAGGCCGACCAGTAGCAGCCCGCGGACGAGGTACCGGACGTGCGCCGGCAGCCCGACCCGGAACATCAGCAGGGTCTGCCGCTGCATCTGCCGGGTCGCCAGGTAGTCGACGAACGCCGCCAGCGCGTAGACCACGACGCCGACCCACAGCCAGCCGAAGATCAGGCACACCACCTGGAGCACCACCAGCGCTCCCGCCGCGTGCGGGAAGTAGCGGTTCACGGCGTCCGAGACCGGGACCATCCAGGTGGGCAGTGCGCGTTCGCCCAGCACCGAGCCGGCGAACTCGAACGACTGCGGCATCCGGATGGCCTGCTCGGCGTCGTTCGCCGAGGTGGACGCACTCACGGTGGTGGTGTCCTCGGCCTCCACCGCGGTCGGCGCTGAATCGTCGTCGCTCATCGTGTCCCCTCCGGTCAACGCTTCGATTCCTCGTAGGCGGCCACGACCTCTTCGCAGGGGCCGTCCATCATCAGCGTCCCACGATTGATCCACAGCGCCCGCTCGCAGGTGTCCCGGATCGACTTCATCGAGTGCGACACCAGGAAGATCGTGCCGGCGTTGTCGCGCATCTCGCGCATCCGGGCCTCGCTGCGGGCCCGGAACCCCTTGTCGCCCACCGAGAGCGCCTCGTCGACGATCAGGATCTCGTGCTGCTTCGAGGTGGCGATCGCGAACTTGAGCCGCGCCTGCATGCCCGAGGAGTAGGTGCGCATCGGCAGGTCGATGAACTCCTCGAGTTCGGCGAACTCCACGATCTCGTCCCGCAGCCGCAGGACGTCCCGCTTCGAGAACCCGAGGGCGAGCCCGCCGAGCACGATGTTGCTCTCGCCGGACAGGTCGGGCAGCAGGGCCGCGCCGACGCCGAGCAGATTGGGCCGCGACGCCGCGAACACCGCCCCCGACTCGGGCGGGGTGAGGCCGGTGATCGCCCGCATCAGGGTCGACTTGCCCGAGCCGTTGTGCCCGATCACGCCGATGGACTCGTTCTCGTAGGCGGTGAACGTGACCCCCCTCAGCGCGTGCACCGTCCGGATCCCACGGGCGCGGGTGAGCAGCCCGGCGCGTCCGGCGGCGCCGATGGCCGCCCGCCCGCCGGCGTGCACCCGGTACTTGACGTGTAGGTCGTCGACCACCACGACCGGACGCCGCCCGGTCACCTCAGTCCCGGCCATAGCGCTCCTCGGCCACCCAGAAGAACAGCAGGCCGCCCACGAACACCAGCAGCGACCACGCGGAGAAGTAGATCCAGTAGGAGACCTCGTAGTGGCCCTGGTTCATCAGCGAGCCCCGGGCGATCTGCAGCACCTGGTAGACCGGGTGGAAGTCGTACAGTTGCACCAGCCACGGGAAGCTCTC
>JAGPGQ010000368.1 GCA_018055925.1 Micropruina sp. | reverse complement strand
GGTGGACTTCTCGATTTACGTGATCGACGTGGCGCAGGGCGAGAAGATCCCGCGCAAGGCCGGGCAGGGCATGATCCGGTCCGACCTGTTCGTGATCAACAAAACCGACCTGGCACCGTACGTGGGCGCCGATCTGGGCGTGATGCGCACCGACACCATCGCCTTCCGCGGCGACCGTGCGTTCTGCTTCACCAACCTGAAGACGGACGAGGGCCTCGACTACGTGCTGGACTGGATCCGCCGCGAGGTGTTGCTGGTGGGCCTCGACGCATGACGCCGACCACGGCCCTGGCGGGGGAACTGCGGCTGCGGATCGGGGTCCGCGGGACGCGTTCGGTCGCCGTCGAACAGTTCCACACCGGTGCGCTGCGGGTGCTGCGTCCTCACTACCTCGACCGTTCCGGGCAGGTCTGCTACACCGCGATCAACCCCGGCGGCGGATACCTCGGCGGCGACTGGTACCGGTTCCAGCTCGATGTGGACGCCGGGGCGTCGGTGCTGTTCACCTCGCAGGCTGCCACCAAGGTGTACCGGACGCCCACCGAACCGGCCCGGCAGCACACCGAGATCCGGCTGGGCCCGGACGCTGTGCTGGAGTCGCTCCCCGACCAGCTGATCGTCTACCGCGAGGGCAGCTACGAACAGACCACCCGCGCCGAGGTGGACCCGACCGCCACCTACATCGCGACCGAGGTGGTCACGCCCGGCTGGGCCCCAGAGGGCACACGGTTCGGCTACCGCCGGGCGGTGCTGCGCACCGAGATCCGTCGTCCGACCTCGCCCGACCCGGTACTGGTGGACGCCCTCGTGCTGGATCCGGCCGCGTCCGGACTGACCGGCCTGGGTGGCCTGGACGGCCGCACCCACCTGGGTTCGCTGCTGGTGGTCGACCGCCGCGTCGATGCCGACCTCCTCGATGCCGTTCAGGACTGCTGCGACGCGGCAACGGGTCTGCTGGCCGGGGTGACCCTGGGGCCGGGGCCGGCCCTGGTGCTGCGGGTGCTGGGTGACGACACACCGTCGGTGGCCGGGCTGCTGTTCCGGGTGGACGCACTGCTGCGTCGCCGCTGGTTCAACCAGGACCACGTCGATCTTCGCAAGTGCTGAAACACCCGATTCCCCCAGGAGCCCGTCATGAGTACCCAGACCCTCGATCCGGTGACCCCGAAGGGCGCCGTCCGCAACTTCGGTGTCGGCGTCGGCCAGATCTTCCTGCAGGAGAGCTGGGCGGCCGGCGCGCTGATTCTGCTCGGCATCGCCGTCTACTCCGTCCCGATGGCCATCGCCACCGCGCTGGGCACCCTGGTCGCCACCGTGAGCGCCCGGCTGGTGGGCGTCTCCACCGCGCACGGCTTGCAGGGCTACTGCGGCGCGTTGGTGGGCGCCGCGGCCTGGACGACGTTCGGGACCTTCTGGCCCGCCTCGCTCGCCACGGTGCTGGGGGCCGCCGCGTGCCCCGCCGTGACCGCGGCCCTGGCCTGGCTGTTCGCCCTGGCGCCCCGCGCGGGTGGCCCGCTGCCGGTGCTGACCGCGCCGTTCTGTGTGGTCAGTGGCCTGGTCGCGGTGCTGGCCGCGGCGGTGATGCCGTCCGGTGTCGCCCCCGCGGTGCTGCCCGACGGTGATCCGCTGACCCTGGTGGGCATCGCCGTGGTGACCGGGATCTCGCAGGTGGTGCTGGTGGAATCGTGGCTGAGCGGCCTGTTGATTCTGGCCGGGCTGTTCGTCGCCGGATGGCGCGTCGGCGTGGCCGGCCTGCTGGGCAGCGTCCTCGGCACCCTCACGGCGCTGGTGACGGGCGCGGCCCCGGGCGCTCTGGCGGCCGGCCTGGCCGGCTACAACCCGTGTCTGGTCGTGATCGCGGTGGCGTGCGTGTTCCTGAAGCCGGGCGCACTGGCCTGGGTGCTCGGTTGCGTCGGCGCCGTGGCGTCCGTCGCGTTGCAGGCCCTGCTGGCGATGACCCCGATTCCGGCCTACACCTGGCCGTTCATCGTCGCCACCTGGCTGGTGCTGCTCATCGGTGACCGCTATCGCGGTTGAGCGGGTTCGAGAGCCGCAGCCACCCCAGCCATAGCGCCCCGCCGAGCGCAAGGGCGGCCAGCGCCCAGCCCCAACCGGTGGTGTCGATCTGGGGGAACCCAACGCCCGTCCATTCGCCCGCGAGTTCGGTCAGCGTGACCGTCGCAACCGCCACGGCCGACAGGATCGACACCACGAGCAGCGCGATGTTGAGCCTGCGGCGGGCGGACGTGTTCGCAGCGCTGTAGACCCGCAGCATGATCTCGGAGTTGGTCGAGTCGCCCAGCGTCATGGCCGCGGTGAAGGCCAGCGGAAAGGCGAGCAGGGCGATCGGCGGCACGCCCACGACGGCCCCGGCCGCCGTCAGCATCAGCAGCGAGATGGTGGAGGCGGTGTCGAAGCCGAGCCCGAACAGCAGGCCGAACAGGTAGACGTGTCCGGCGTGCCGAACGCGGGCCAGCGGTGCCGCCAGTGCCCGCGACGCCCAGCCTCCGGGGGCGTGGGTGTGAGCAGTCTCGCCGCTGCCGCGTACGGCCGCGATCAGCAGGGGCACGTTCGCGCAGGCCACGGCCAGCAGATACAGCGCCGACACCGAGGCGCCGATGGTGCCCAAGACGGTCGCGAGCACGGTCTCGCCGTCGATCGCGTCGCGCACCCAGGCCGCCCCGGCGATGACCGCGACGCCCGCCGCCATGACCACGGTCGAATGACCTAGCGAGAAGGCCAGCCCCACACCGTTGGCGTTGCGGGCCTCGCCGAGCAGCTTGCGGG
>JAGPGQ010000139.1 GCA_018055925.1 Micropruina sp. | reverse complement strand
AACGGCAGCGCGACCACGTCCTGGGCCCGCCCGCGAACAAGGAGCTGTGGGAGGAGACGGACGCGCTGCTGGAGGCCGCCAACCGGACCGAGAACGCCACCGACGAACTCGAGGGCAGCTTCGAGGCACTCACCTCCGAGGCCACCTTCGATCACGTCCTGTTCGACGCCCAGCAGTTCGGCATGCACGCCGTCCCGACCTCGGACGACGAGGCCGAGTACCTCGGCCTGCCCGGCCTGCTGGAGGCCGACCAGATCAGCCACCTGCTCCGCGAGCGGCAGCGGCGCCAGGTGACCCGCCACGAGCGGACCGAGCGCCGCGAGAAGGTCGCCCCCGAGGTGTCCCTGCACCGCGCGCTGGAGGCCCGGCGCAAGGAACTTAACTCGCTGGTCGCGCAGTACGCGCGGGTGACTGGGGTGCCGCACAGCCACGTCCACGCGGAGCTGCGCCGGCAGTGCGGCGGTCCGCCCCTGGCCCGCGCGACCACCGAGCAGGTCGAGCAGCGGATCGCCCTGATCCGCACCTGGCGCCGGTAGGCGTCCGTCCGAACGACCGGGGACGGGGTTCCGATTCACGCCTGAACGGGAATGGGGACGGTTCCCTGAACGGGAAAGGAACCGTCCCCTGAACGGGAAAGGGAACCGTCCCCGTCGGTTCACGCACCCCGGTGGGTGGGGTCAGCAGGTGCCGAACTCGCGGTTCAGCCGCTGCTGCAGGTCCGAGCCGCCGGCCAGGCAGCCGCCGACCAGGACCTCGACGGGGGGAGTGTTGTTCGCCCGCACGGTGTAGCTGACCGGACGGCCGAGCCGGGCGATCCGGGGCAGATGCTCGCGCGCGGTGGCTTCCATCGCGTCCGGAGCGGCGGCCCAGACGGCGAGCCGCAGCGTGGGGTTCGCAGTCGGCTCGAAGATCGCCGACCACTGCCCGTCCCCGGCCAGGTCGCCGATCAGCGCGATGGTCGCGGCGTCCGGGTACTGCGGGCCCATCAGGTCCAGCCGGAGCTTGCGCCACCGGACGATCCACTGCCGGTCGGCCAGATCGGCCGCCCGGGCGCCGAGCAGGGCGGGCAGCCCGGTCAGCTGGGCGGGGGCGCCGTCCCGGCCCGGCCGGTCCAGCTCCAGGCTGATGCTGCCCAGATCGGCCGTCGGGTCGGGCCCGATCGCCCAGACGATCGCACCGGGAACGGCACCGACCACCTCGAACCAGCGGGCCACCTCGGGGCTCGGCGAGTAGCGGTGGCGGTCGTTGCCGAACACCCGGATCACGTCGTCCCCCAGATGCAGCGCGAACCGTGAGGTGTGCCGGGAGAAGTCCGCGGCGACCAGGCCCGCGTGGTACCTCTCGGCCACGGTCCGCGCCTGGTCGGCGGTGGCGTCGGTGCGCAATCGGATGTCGACGTTGTAGGAGTAGCCGGCGCTCTGATTGCGGGCGTAGCGTCCGTCGACCGACTCCACCGCCGGCAGCGCGCGCAACGCGGCCGTCAGCGCGTCCGCCTCCGTGGACCGGTCGGGCACTCCCGAACAGGCGGTCAGCAGCAGGCCGGCCAGTCCGGCGAGGCCGGCCAGGCCCGTCCTGGCCGCGCGGTGAATGGTTCGTCGGAGTCTGTCGCCCACCTCAGGATCATGCCCGTGCGTGGGGTCGGCGGGCTATGGATCGGACGTGGACGCTGTGCTCCGGCGCTTCGCCGAAGCCAACCCCACGAAAGGCCCTGCCTAACTTTCTCTGCCCTCCCGTCGACGGGAGGGCAGAGAAAGTTAGGCAGGGCCTTTCGGCGTCCGACCGGGCGCCGGGCGGGGTCAGTGGCCGTCGGAGTCTCGCTTGACGACGCCCTCGGCCATGGCCTGCTGAATGTCGTGCGGCAGGGCCTTGCCGGTGGCCAGGCGGGCATTGCGGAAGCCGTAGACGAAGTAGATCGCGAAGCCCAGCGCCATCCAGATCAGGAACCGCAGCCAGGTCTCGATCGACAGGTTGAGCGTCAGGTAGAAGCAGATCAGCGCCGAGGCGATCGGCAGCACCGGCGAGAACGGCACCTTGAACGCCCGCTTCAGGTCGGGACGCTGCCGGCGCAGCAATACGACCGCGATCGACACCAGGATGAACGCGGTCAGCGTGCCGATGTTCACCATCTCTTCGAGCATCCCGATCGGGGTGAGGCCGGCGAAGATCGAGCAGGCGATGGTGACCGCCAGCGAGATCCGCCACGGGGTGCGGAAGGTGGGATGCACCCGGGCCAGGCCCAGTGGCAGCAGATTGTCCCGCGACATCGCGAAGATCACCCGGGTGGCGCCGATCATCAGGGTGAGCACCACGGTGGTCAGGCCGGCCACGGCACCGGCCGCGATCAGCGTGGCCATCCAATCCTGGCCGTGATAGGCGAAGGCGTTGGCCAACGCCGCGCTCGGATCGATCTCGGTGTAGTTGACCATGCCGACCACCACGAGGGCGACGGCGCCGTACAGGATCGTGCAGATGGTCAGCGAGGCGATGATGCCGATCGGCAGGTCCTTCTGCGGGTTGCGGGCCTCCTCGGCCGTGGTGGCGACCACGTCGAAGCCGATGTAGGCGAAGAACACCAGCGCCGCGCCGGCGAACACGCCGCCCCAGCCGAACGCCGCGGGCGCGCTGCCGGTCATCCACTGGATCAGCGGCTGCTGCAGGCCGAGATGACTCGCCACGGTCGGGGCGCTCTCGGGAATGAACGGGACGTAGTTGGCCGGGTTGATGAACATCAGGCCGGCCACGATCACGAACAGGACGATGAACAGCTTCACCGCGACCAGCACCATGTTGACCCGCATCGACTCCTTGATCCCGACCGTGATCAGGATGCCGAGGGCCACGATCAGCAGGATCGCCATCAGGTCGACGCCCTTGGTCTCGCTGAACGGGCTGGCCCCGTAGGCCAGGAAGTCGGGCAGGGTGATGCCGAACTTGCTCAGCAGCACGCCCAGGTAGGCGCTCCAGCCCTGCGCCACCACGCTCGCGCCGAGGAACATCTCCAGGATCAGGTCCCAGCCGATGATCCAGGCGAACACCTCGCCCAGCGAGGCGTAGCTGAACGTATAGGCGGAGCCGGACACCGGCACCGTCGAGGCGAACTCGGCGTAGCACATCGCGGCCAGCGCGCAGCAGACCGCCGCCACGATGAAGCTGATCACGATCGCCGGTCCGGTCATCTGGTGCGCGACCCGTCCGGTCAGGGTGAAGATGCCGGCGCCGATCACCACGCCGACGCCGAAGACGGTCAGGTCGAGCGCGGTCAGCGACTTCTTGAGCTGGTACTCCGGTTCGTCGGTGTCGGCGATCGACTGCTCGATCGACTTGGTGCGGAACACACTCATCGGAACCTCCGAGGGTCGGGCATGCACAGTCAGGTCCTGGGGCAACGCTCGTTGCAGGGACTACAACGTATTGCGTCGGCCGCCGCGCCGGAACCCGTTTCGCGGCGAGTCGGAACCGCGGGTCGAGCCTGTGCGGCTTTGCCGGTCCCGTCGGTCGCCGGGATGTGGGTGGGGCGTCCGCCGTGCGCATGTTCGTCGTCCCGGGCTTGACCCGGGATTTCGGCGTGACCTCGGACGCGGTGGTGGGAGATCCCGGCGTTCGCCGGGATGACGTGGGCCGGGATGACGGTGGGGTGTGCGCCGTTCGTATGTTCGTCGTCCCGGGCTTGACCCGGGATCTCGGCGTGACACCGGACGCGGTGGTGGGAGATCCCGGCGTTCGCCGGGATGACATGGAGTGCCGGGATGACGAGAGTGCCGGGTTGACGGGGACCGGACCGACGGCCGGCTGACGTGCTGCCCGGTTGACCTGGGTGGTCATCCGGGTGTGTCCCCGGGCCGGGCCGGGATCATCCGCCGGGCCCCTACTCTTGGGCGCGTGACGCAATGGTTCACCGACGCCTTCCGGGCGGAGTTCGACAAGCAGGCCGCCCAGCTCGGCCGGTTCAACCTGGCCATCTTCGGCAAGACCGGGGTAGGCAAGTCGACCCTGATCAACGCCATCTTCGGCCAGCCGGTGGCCGCCACCGGGATCGGCGCGCCGGTGACCCTGGACACCCACCTCTATCTCGACAACCGCGGCACGCTCGGCCTGATCGACACCCGCGGCCTGGAGATCGGACGGGACGACGCCGAGCTGATCAAGGAGATCACCAAGTACGTCAAGGCGATGCGGTCCAAGCCGGTCGAGGAGCAGATCCACGTCGCCTGGTACTGCGTGCGCGGCATGGACCGCCGCTTCGAGGACGTCGAGGAACGCTTCATCCGGACCCTGCACGACCTCGGCATCCCGGTGCTGGTGGTGTTCACCCAGGTGCCGATGCGCGACGGCCAGTACCACCCCGACGCCGTCGAACTCGCCCGGCAACTCGAGGCGAAGCAGCTGCCGATCGTCGGCGGCCGTCCGTTCATGACCTACGCGATGAGGGACCAGTTCACCGGTCAGCCGCCCCACGGCTTGATGGACGTCCTGCAGGCCACCTTTCACGTCGTTCCTGAGGCTGTCCACGGAGCGCTCGCGGCGGCGCAGACGATCGATCTGGCCGCCAAGGCGAAGCAGGCGCAGCGCCACATCGGGGCGACCGTAGCCGCGGCCGGAGCCGCCGCCGCGGTACCGATCCCGTTCTCGTCCGCGGCCCTGCTGGTGCCGCTGCAGCTGGCCATGATGGGCCGGATCGCCCACCTCTACCAACTGCCGTTCGACCGGGCCGCCCTGCTGGCCGTCGCCTCGACGTCGGTCGCCACCACGCTCGGACGGACGGCGGCCGGCAGCCTGCTCAAGTTCATCCCCGGCGCCGGCAGCGTCGCCGGCGGCGTGATCAACGCGTCCGTGGCCTCGGCGTTCACCCTGGCGATGGGCGAGTCCTGGCTGGCGGTGTGCCAGAAGGCGGCCGGTGGCACGCTGCCCACCCTGGACGGGGTGGTCGACACCAAGGCCGTCCGGGACCTGTTCGAGGCCGAGTTCCGCAAGCGGATGCCGACCATCCGGCACCGCCCGGAGACGCCCAGTCAGTGAGCCGGCCGTCTCTCTGGGCAAGATGGGAGATCCCAGAAGCCAGGAGTTTCGCGAACTACGACATGCAGTAGTAGTAATCCTGCGAGCATGGTCGGCATGAGTCAGCGAACCATTGGTGTGACCGAGGTCGCTCTCCGGGACGCCCACCAATCTCTGATGGCCACCCGGATGGCGCTCGAAGACATGGTGGACGCCTGCGCAGACATCGACGCGGCCGGTTTCTGGAGTGTCGAGTGCTGGGGCGGAGCCACCTACGACGCGTGCATTCGATTCCTCAACGAGGATCCCTGGGTTCGGCTGCGGACGTTCCGCGAACTGATGCCGAACAGCCGCCTGCAGATGCTGCTGCGCGGCCAGAACCTGCTCGGCTACCGGCACTACGAGGACGACGTCGTGCGGCGGTTCGTCGACGCCTCCGCCGAGAACGGCATGGACGTCTTCCGCGTCTTCGACGCGCTCAACGACCCCCGCAACATGGAGGTCGCGATGCGGGCGGTCAAGGACACCGGCAAGCACGCCCAGGGCACCATCTGCTACACGATCTCGCCGTTGCACACCGTCGAGGGCTACGTGAAGCTCGCCGGCCAACTGCTCGACATGGGCGCCGAGTCGCTGGCGCTCAAGGACATGGCCGCGCTGCTGCAACCCCAGCCCGCCTACGACATCATCCGGGGCATCAAGCAGACCTACGGCGAACAGACCCAGGTCAACGTGCACTGCCACGCCACCACCGGCGTCACCCTGGTCACCCTGATGAAGGCGATCGAGGCCGGCGCCGACGTCGTCGACACCGCGATCAGCTCGATGTCACTCGGCCCGGGCCACAACCCGACCGAGTCACTGGTGGCCATGCTGGAGGGCACCGACTACACCACCGACCTCGACCCCGAGCGCCTGGTGCGGATCCGCGACCACTTCGCGACGGTGCGTCCCAAGTACGCCGCCTTCGAGTCGGCCACCCTGGTCGACACCGACATCTTCTCCAGCCAGATCCCCGGCGGCATGTTGTCCAACATGGAGAGCCAGCTGAAGGCGCAGGGGGCCGGCGACCGGACCCGCGAGGTGATGGCCGAGGTGCCGCTGGTCAAGGCCGACGCCGGCCATCCGCCGCTGGTCACCCCGTCCAGCCAGATCGTCGGCACCCAGGCCGTGTTCAACGTCCTGATGGGCCGCTACAAGGTGATGACCGGCGAGTTCGCCGACCTGATGCTCGGCTACTACGGCGAATGCATGGGCGAGCGGAACCCCGAGGTCGTCGAGATCGCCCGGGCCCAGGCCAAGAAGGACCCGATCACGGTTCGCCCGGCCGACCTGCTCGAGCCGGAGTGGGACGACCTGGTCAGCCAGGCCGCGGCCCTGGACGGCTACGACGGCACCGAGACCGACGTGCTCACCTACGCGATGTTCCCGGGTGTGGCTCCCGGCTTCCTCGGCGCCCGGGCCGACGGCCCGGTCAACGTGGGCCGGACCGAGGAGCAACTCCAGGCGGCCGCGACCGCGAAGTCCGACGCCGCCACCGCGGTGACCGGGCCGATCACCTACAAGGTCAGCATGGGCGGACGCCAGCACAGCGTGACCGTCGAGAGGGCGTGACAACCATGGCGAACAGCCAAGTCAAGAAGGCACCGGCCAAGAACATGAAGCAGCGGGTCGACGAACTGCTCGACAAGCGGACGACCACCCGGGCCGGGGGTGGCGCCAAGCGGGTCGAGCGGCAGCACGCCGCCGGCAAGCTGACCGCGCGCGAACGCATCGAGGCGCTGATCGACCCGGACACCTTCCAGGAGATCGGACTGTTCCGGCGCAACCGGACGGTCACCTTCGGCATGGACACCGCCGACCTGCCCGCCGACGGCGTGGTCACCGGAACCGGGGCCGTGCTCGGTCGTCCCGTGCACATCGCCAGCCAGGACTTCACCGTGGCCGGCGGCTCGGCCGGCGAGACCCACTCGATCAAGGTGGTCGAGATGATGGAGTCCGCGCTCAAGTGCGGCACGCCGTTCATCTTCATCAACGACTCCGGCGGCGCCCGGGTGCAGGAGGGCATCGATTCGCTGTCCGGCTACGGCCAGGTCTTCCACGCCAACGTGCTGCTCTCCGGCGCGGTGCCGCAGATCTCGATCATCGCCGGCCCGTGCGCCGGCGGTGCCGCCTACAGCCCGGCGCTGACCGACTTCATCATCCAGACCCGCAAGGCCCACATGTTCATCACCGGGCCCAACGTGATCGAACAGGTCACCGGTGAGAAGGTCACCCAGGACGCGCTCGGCGGCGCCGACGCGCACATGGCCACCTCGGGCGTGAACCACTTCGTGGCCGAGGACGACGAGCAGGCGATCCTGATCGCCCAGAAGCTGCTCAGCTTCCTGCCGCAGAACAACACCGAGGATCCGCCGGTCGTCGAACCCGACCCGTACGTCGAGTACGACCCGACGCTGCACGACATCGTCCCGGTCGAGGCGACCAAGGGCTACGACGTGCGCGAGGTGATCGGCCGCGTCCTCGACCACGCCGACTTCCTCGAGGTGCAGGCCGGCTACGCGCAGAACCTGGTCGTCGGCTTCGGCCGGATCAACGGCAAGTCGGTCGGCGTGGTGGCCAACCAGCCGAACGTGATGGCGGGCGTGCTCGACATCAACGCCTCCGACAAGGGCTCGCGCTTCGTCCGGTTCTGCAACGCGTTCAACATTCCGATCGTGACCTTCGTGGACGTGCCCGGCTTCCTGCCCGGCGTCGCCCAGGAGCACGGCGGCATCATCCGGCACGGCGCCAAGATGCTGTACGCCTACGCGGCGGCGACCGTCCCGAAGGTGACCGTGGTGCTGCGCAAGGCCTACGGCGGCGCGTACATCGCCATGTCGGCCAAGGACCTGGGCGCCGATCAGGTGTTCGCCTGGCCGACCGCCGAGATCGCCGTGATGGGCGCCGAAGGTGCCGCGTCGGTGGTGTTCAAGCGCGAGATCGCGGCCGCCGAGGATCCCGATGCCCGCCGGGCCGAGCTGGTCGAGGAGTACCGCAACACGTTCTCCACCCCGTTCGTGGCCGCCTCGCGCGGTCTGGTGGACGACGTGATCGACCCCGGGGACACCCGCCGCAAGGTGGCCATGGCGCTGGAGCTGCTGGTCGCCAAGCGCCAGCTGCGTCCGGCCAAGAAGCACGGCCTCGGGCCGGTCTGAGCGGAGTCACGATGAGCGATCACGATGCCGAACTGCTCGAGCTGGTCAAGGGCCTGACCGACCGGGTCACCCAGCTCGAGTTCGAGATCAAACAGCTGCGGCTGCTGAACGCCGAGGTGCCCGAGGACACCATGGTGGCGATCGCCGCCGCGGTCGCCGCCTATCTGGGGCACCGGGCGCGCCGCCGCCAGGCCCACTTCACCACGTCCGCTATCTGGCAGAGCGGCACCCGCCGCCGGCAGCACGCCCACGAGCCGCTGCATCTGCGGCACAACTAGGAACAGACATGAAACTCAAGGTCACGGTCAACGGTGTCGCCTACGACATCGAAGTAGAGGTCGAGGAGCAGGAACGCCGTCCCGCGCTCGGCTCGATCACGATCGGCGGCGGGGGAGGTGCCGCGGCCGCCCCGACCACCGCGTCGGTGCAGGCCGCGTCGGCCAACGCCGTGGTGGCGCCGCTCTCCGGCGCGGTCGCCCGGATCCTGGTCGAGGAGGGCGACGAGATCACCGAGGGCCAGGTGCTGCTGGTGCTGGAGGCGATGAAGATGGAGACCGAGATCACCGCCCCGAACGCGGGCACGGTGGCCCGGGTCCTGGTCGGCGAGCGGGACGCGGTGAGCGGCGGAGAGGCGCTGATCGAGCTAGCCTGAGGCTCTATCCGAGTTCAGGAGGCAGTCGATGCCGAAACCCCAGTGGGGCTGGTTCGCCGTCAGCGTGATCGCGGCCGTCACGGGCGTCTGGCTGGTCGCCGCCGGCTTCGCCGGGCCGATCGAGGGTAGCGGCCCTCCCGGAGGGTGGTTGGTCGCGGTGGTCGGGCTGATCGCCGTCTGGGCGTTCGGCAAGGCGTTCTTCAACTTCCGCTTCCGCCGCTGACCCACTGCTGGGTGCTGCGGACGGGTTCCGTGTGATCCGGTCGGTCACCCGTCCACCACGAGGACGCTTGAACGGTCGGGGACGGTTCCTTGAACCGTTTACGGAACCGTCCCCTGAACCGGAATGGGGACGGTTCCCTGAACCGGAATAGGAACCGTCCCCTGAACGGGAATAGGAACCGTCCCCGGTGTTCAGGCGGGGGGCCTTCTTCGCGAGGCGACCAGCCAGGTGCCGGCGGCCAGTCCCGGCAGCAGCAGCGCCAGGGCGTGCGCCCACCAGAAGGGACGAGGGGTCGCGACGGTCGCCGGGGTGGTGGACGCCGGGACTGCCCGGGCCCAGGCGACGAAGGCGTCCCCCACGGGCAGGAGGCCGAACGCGAATCGGCGCGTCCCCGCCCACTCCAGCGGCAGGCCGAGGTATTCGGCCTCGCGATCCAGGTCGTCCGCGAGGGTCGTGGCGCCGTTGCGCCGGGCCGCGCCGAGGGTGACCGCCGAGGCGGACGCCGAGACGCCGAACACCAGCGGTCCCGAATCCACGTCGCCGGGGGAGTCGTCGCCCCGCGGATGCTCCCGGACGCCCACCAGGCCCGCCTCGCGCACCACGAAGCCGTCGACGAACCGGGCCCATTCGCCGGCCGCGCCCCGCGGATCCACGTCCGGCCAGAACGTCTGGATGAGCGCCTGGGAACTGCCGCGCGGCCCCTCGACGACCGTGCCGGTGGCCGAGATCCGGTGTGCCAGCAGCCCGGACGCCGGGTCGCGCACGGTGCCGATCCGGGAACGCCACTCGGCCAGCATCGCCTCGTCCGGCCGCTGTCCGGCCACCTGCCGGGCCCGCAGCACACCCGCCATGGCCACCACCGCGTCGCAGGGCCAGTAGCCGTTCGGGTAGGACGGCGGTACGCCGGTCGCACTGGCCGCGAGCGCGCGTTGCACCGCGTCCGCCTCGGCCGCCAGCGCCCCGCGGTCCGCGCCGCCCAGCCGGACGTGCTCCGCGAACAGCACCAACCGCCAGCCCCGGTAGAAGGTGCCGCCGTCCAGCGCCGGGATGTCGCCGAACACCGCCTTGACCGCGTCCGTGCCGCTGTCGTC
>JAGPGQ010000367.1 GCA_018055925.1 Micropruina sp. | reverse complement strand
GGAAAACGGTGCATGCGTCCGTCCGCCACCACCACCCCGGACCGAATAGACGCGCTTCTGCTCGGATCCGAGAAATGCGGCCGCGCCGTCTGGATTCGGCCGCCACTGGCGTCCACGGTGGGAGGCGGGAAGGAGCGCGCCGAGAATGAGCCAGAGGACGATCAAGGTCGGAATGGGACCGGTCAGCCGGGACGACGTGGTGGCGGTCGCCCGCCACGACGCCAGGGTGCAGTTGGCGCCGGATGCCCTCGCGGCGCTGGCCGCCACGCGCAGCCGGATCGAGGCGCTGGCGGCGTCCGACCAGCCGGTGTACGGGGTGTCCACCGGCTTCGGCGCCCTGGCCACCCGGCACATCCCGGCCGAACGCCGCGCGGACCTGCAGCGCAGCCTGATCCGCTCGCACGCCGCCGGCACCGGGCCCGAGGTCGAGCGCGAGGTCGTCCGCGCCATGATGCTGTTGCGGCTGTCGACGCTGGCCACCGGCCGCACCGGCGTCCGCCCCGTCGTAGCCGAGACCTACGCCGCCCTGCTCAACGCCGGCATCACCCCGGTCGTCCACGAGTACGGATCGCTGGGCTGCTCCGGCGACCTCGCTCCGCTGGCGCACTGCGCCCTGGCCGTGATGGGGGAGGGTTTCGTCCGGGACGCCGCGGGCGAACGGCGTCCGTCCGCCGACGTGCTGCGGGAGGCCGGCATCGATCCGGTCACCTTCGCCGAGAAGGAGGGGCTGGCGCTGATCAACGGCACCGACGGGATGCTGGGCCAGCTGATCCTGGCCGCGCACGACCTCGCCGGGCTGCTGGTCACGGCCGACATCACCGCGGCGATGAGCGTGGAGGCGCTGCTCGGCACACCCCGGGTCTTCGCCCCCGACCTGCAGGCGCTGCGTCCCCAGCCGGGACAGGCCCGGGCCGCCCGGGTCATCGCCGCGATGCTCGAGGGCTCGGACATCGCCGCCAGTCACGCCGACAATGCCGACCACGAGTACCCGATCGTGCAGGACGCCTATTCGTTGCGTTGCGCGCCGCAGGTGAGTGGCGCCGCCCGCGACACGCTGGCGCACTGCCGCTGGGTGGCCGAGAACGAACTCGCCTCGGCGATCGACAACCCGGTTGTCACACTCGACGGCCGGGTCGAGTCGAACGGCAACTTCCACGGCGCCCCGGTCGCGTACGCGCTCGACTTCCTGGCGATCCCGGTCGCGGACGTCGCGTCGATGAGCGAGCGTCGCACCGACCGGCTGCTCGACGTGAAGCGCAGCCACGGGCTGCCCCCGTTCCTGGCCGACGATCCCGGCGTCGATTCGGGCCACATGATCCTGCAGTACAGCCAGGCGGGGATCGTCTCGGAACTGAAACGCCTTGCCGTCCCTGCATCGGTGGACTCGATCCCGAGCTCGGCGATGCAGGAGGATCACGTCTCGATGGGCTGGGCCGCGGCCCGCAAGCTGCGCCGGGCACTCGACGGCCTGGCCCGGGTGCTGGCCGGCGAGGCGCTCAGCGCGGCCCGCGCCCTCGACCTGCGGGACCACCGGCCGGCACCGGCCACCGCCGCCGTCCGGGACCGCATCCGCGTGGTGGTGGCAGGCCCGGGTCCCGACCGTTTCCTGGCCCCCGAACTCGAGGCCGTCGTCGAGCTGGTGCGCGACGGCGCCCTGGT
This sequence comes from Micropruina sp., assembly GCA_018055925.1. GTDB lineage: Bacteria > Actinomycetota > Actinomycetes > Propionibacteriales > Propionibacteriaceae > Micropruina. The sequence continues at coordinate 1,136 of JAGPGQ010000367.1, read as the reverse complement.
CGCGGCGGCGGAGGCGGTCACCGGCCCGCTGGAGTGAGGTCACCGAGAGGCGTCACCGGCACCGTCCTGGCGCGGCCGCTGGTTGAGCCCGTCGACATCAGGCGCCGACCGCGGTGGTCTCGACATCCGGCGAACGGTCCAGGGACGGTTCTTGCCCGGTCCGGGGACGGTTCTGCGCGGTCCGGGGATGGTTCCTGCACCATTCAGGAACCGTCCCCGGCTCGTTCAGGAACCGTCCCCGGCGCGACGATCGGCCCGAGGACGAGAACCGCGGGCCAGTCAGCGCACATCGGCGTGTCGCGACCTCTGTCGCCCACTCGCCCGCAGATATCAGAACGATCCCTACTGCAGCCGCCGGGTGATCTCGCGGGCGCCGTCCACCAGATGCCCGATCAGTTCGGACGGGTCCCGCAGGGCCACCCGCGAACGCCACGTGCAGCTGATCGCCGCCACCGGTTGGCCGTGCAGGTCGAAGATCGGGGCGGCGGCCGACCGGAGGCCGGCGGCGATCAGTTCGACCTCCTCCGACCAGCCCTGCGCCCGCTCCAGCGCGAGCGCGGTCTGCAGTTCCTCCAAGGTGCGCGGCCCGCGTCCGGTGCGCGACACGAAGTCGCCCGGACGGCTGTACAGCGCCCGCAACTGCTCAGGGGGCAGGTGCGCCAGGATGGCCCGTCCGTTGGCGGTCAGGTGCGCCGGCAGCAGGACGCCGACCGCGGTCACCAGCGGCGGCTCGAGTTCGCTCTGCCGGGGCGGGTACTCCTTCAGCAGGTACAGCGTGCTGGCGCCGCGCAGGATGCCGAGGTGCACCGTGATGCCGGCCGCCGCGGCCACCGTGCGCAGCACCGGACGGGCGAGCCGCTCCAGCTGGTCGTGCATGGTGAATGCGGACGCCAGCTGGTACGCCGCCGCGCCCAGTGCATAACCCCTTGCCTCGGGCACATAGACGGTGAATCCGCGCTCGGTCAGCACGGTGAGGATGTGGTACACCGACGACCGCGGCAAGGCGAGATCGCGAGCCAGCGTGGACGCCGTCACGGTTCCGGTGCGCTGCGCCAGGTAGCTGAGCAGGTCGAGAGCCCGGCCCACCGCCGGTGACGTGCTCGACCCCTTCGCCATGGCAGCTCCCTCGTCACTCA
>JAGPGQ010000366.1 GCA_018055925.1 Micropruina sp. | reverse complement strand
GGTGGTGGCGACCTGTTACCTGGTCGGGGTCTCGACCCGGCGCCTGGACAAGCTCGTCGCCACCCGGGGCCATCACCTTGCTCAGCAAGTCGCAGGTGTCACGGATGGCCGAGCTCGACCAGCAGGTGACCGCGTTCCGCACCCGGCCGCTGCACGAGGCGGGCCCGTTCACGTTCGTCGCGGCGGACGCGTTGACGATGAAGGTCCGCGAGGACGGCCGCGTCGTCGAAGGACCACCGCTTACACCACCTCTGGGGACTTGACCTCGCGCTGGTCAACGCCCGGCCTGCCGGTCCAAGTGTGCGCACCACAACCTGACGCACACACCCGCTGGCGGCTGGCAGAGTGAGGACCGGAGGTGACCCATGCAATCCAAGGACGAACTGCTGCGCTACCTGGAGACCGGCCGCGAGACCATGCTGTGGAAGCTGGAGGGACTCGGCGAATACGATCTGCGGCGCCCGCTGACCCCCACCGGAACCAACCTGCTGGGCCTGGTGAAACACCTGGCCAGCGTCGAGTTGGGCTACTTCGGCGAGGTGTTCGGCCGGCCGTCAGGCATTCCGCTGCCCTGGTACGACGACGACAACGAGGACCCGCACGGCGACATGTACGCCACCGCCGGCGAATCCCGCGACGAGATCGTCGAGCTGTACCGGGCCGCGGGCCGGCACACCGCCGAAACCGTGGCCGCGCTCGACCTGGACGCCGTCGGCCGGGTGCCGTGGTGGGGCGAGCGGGGGAGCGTCACACTGCACCTGATCCTGATCCACATGATCGCCGAGACGCACCGGCACGCCGGGCACGCCGACATCGTCCGCGAACTGATCGACGGCGCGGCCGGGCATCGTCCGGCGGTGGACAACCTGCCCGACCTCGATGCGGCCGGCTGGGCCGAGCACCGCAGGCAGCTGCAGGCGCTGGCGGAGGGTTTCCGCAGCCCGACCGCGTAGGCCGAACCGCGACGCCCGGCCACCGGGACGGCGAAGCCTCAGATGCCCCAGCCGGGATCCGTCCTCGGCCCGGAGCGGAGCAGATGCCGGCCGCGCTCCAGTTCGATCGCGAGCTCGACCAGCCTCCGGCCCGCCGCCGGCAGCGGCGGGTCGGCCGGCCAGATCGCCCGTAGCGGACGTTCGACGATCAGCCCCTCGACCATCACGGCCGTCAACTCCCCGGCGCGCACCGAGCCGTGCACGGCGTGCTCGCTGAGCACGGCCGGGCCGGCCCCGGAGCTGACGGCGACCCGGACCGCGGCGTTGCTGGCCAGTTCGAGCGCCGGCGCCGCCGTGTCGTGGCCCTCGAGCGCCCGTTCGAGCGCGATCCGGGTGCCGGAGCCGGGCTCGCGCACGATCAGGGGCGTGTCCACCAGTTCGGTCAGCGGAACCGGACGGGTCCGCCGGGCCCACTCATGCCCGGGCGCCACCACCACGACCAACCGGTCGGTCGCGACCTCCAGCGACTCCACCGCCACGGTGAGGCTGCTGGGCAGCTCGGGACTCTCCACGAAACCCAAAGTCGTGTCCGCGCTGACCAGCCGTCCCACCTCCAGGGAGTTGCCGACCGTGAGCGACACGTCCAGCCGCGGCTGCTCGGCCCGCAGCGCGGCCAGCCAGCGCGGCAGCAACTCCTCAGCGATGGTCTGGCTGGCCGCCAATCGCACGGCGCCGAGGTCGCCACGGCCGATCGCGGACGCCGCCAGCAGCAGCCGCTGATTGGCGTCCAGCACGCGCCTTGCCCAGTCGACCACCAGCCCGCCCTGATCGGTCGGGACGGTGCCGTTCGGCCCGCGGCTCAGCAGGGTGAGACCCAACCGACGTTCCAGGCGACGCAGCGCCCGGCTCGCGTTGGGTTGGGCAACTCCCAGGGCCCGGGCGCCCGCACCGACCCCGCCGTGCTCGGTGACCGCCACCAGCACCGCCAGGTCGGCCACGGGCGGGTAACGGTGCACCGGAAGATCCATAGTCATATCGATTCTGTATGGCAGGCATGTGAAAGTCGACTCTACTCAGATATGGGTTGAGGCGCAGAGTGGAACAGTGCCCCAGCAGAGTCTCGGCCGAGCCGAACCCGCCACCACGCCGTCGCGTGCCCGGTGGTCGGTGGCGCCGGGACTGCTGCTGGCCGGGTGCGCCGCCGGGGTCGGACTGGCGATCCAGCGGGTGGCCCCGGCGGTCAGCCCGCTGCTGGTGGCGATCGTCCTCGGCGTCCTGACGGCCAACCTGACCGGACGCCGGGAGGCGTTCGCCGCGACCGTGGCACCCGGGCTCCGGGTGGCGTCCCGTCGGCTGCTGCGCTGGGGCGTCGTGCTGCTCGGGTTGCAGGTGGCGCTCACCGACATCGCCGGCCTGGGCTGGCCGGTGCTGGCCGGAGTCGTCGGCGTGGTCGCCGGCGGGATCGTCGTCACGCTCCTGGCGGGGCGGCTGCTGGGCGTGTCCGCTTCGCAGAGCATCCTGATCGCCTGCGGATCCTCCATCTGCGGGGCCGCGGCGGTGGCCGGAGCCGACGGCATCCTGCGCCGGCGCAGCGCCGACCAGACGGCGACCGCCGTCGCGCTGGTGGTCGTCTTCGGCACGGCGTTGATCGGCGTGCTGCCGCTGGCCGCCGCCCTGCTGGGGCTGGATTCCCGGGCCACCGGCATCTGGATCGGGGCGTCCGTCCACGAGGTGGCCCAGGTGGTCGCCGCGGCCGGCGTCGCCGGGGGCTCGGCGCTCAAGGTGGCCGTGATCGTCAAACTGGCGCGGGTGCTGCTGCTGGCGCCGGTCCTGGCCGTGCTGTCGATCGGGCAGCGCGGGCCGTCCGG
>JAGPGQ010000138.1 GCA_018055925.1 Micropruina sp. | reverse complement strand
GTCCGACAGGAACGATCCGGCATGGCTCGATGCGGCGATCGATGTCTTGGAGGCATCCGATGCGGCCGGACGAGCCGAGTTGGGGATCGTGCTCGACATCATCGGACGCGACTACCAGGTGCCGCCGGCGGAACTCCGCAAGCTGCACCGGGCCGTTGCCGGTGTCGAGCCGGCGCCGACGCTGCACGATGAGCGCTTTCCGGCCGCGTTGTTGAAGGAGCGGATCCTCGCGGTTCTGGAGCTCTGCGAACGCTACGAGGACGCACTCGACGAGTACTACGCCTGAGGTCACTCCCTCGCCCAACGCCAGGCAACCGCGTACAGACAACGCCTGAAGCAACCGTCTGTGGTCTTGATGGCTGCGTGCCTGCGCCCGCGGCGGCCACCGGCTGACGGGCGCGTGACCCGTCAAGATCTAGCAAGAACTAACCCGGTATATCGTTTCGCTATACCGGGCTATACCTTGCTAGTACTTGACGATCAGTTGGGAGGGTCTGATGGATCCGGTTTCCAACCCTTACGCGCCTGGCGCAGGACGACCGCCTGCCGCGCTGGTCGGACGCGAGGCCCAACTCACGGCCTGGGATGTGGCGCTCCGCCGCGTGCAAGCCGGGCGGGATGCTCAGTCCATGGTTCTCTACGGGTTGCGAGGCGTCGGCAAGACGGTCCTCCTCAGCCGGTTCGCCCGCTTGGCGCATGAGCGTGGTTGGATCGTGGCCCAGGTCGAAGGGCGGACCGGAGCCTCCCTCCGCGATGGGGTGGGCGAGGCATTTCACGCCGACCTGGTCGACTTGGCAAGGCCAGGGGTTGGCAAGCGCGTGCTCAAGGCGCTGAGGACCGCACTCAGTTTCAAGGCGTCCTATGACGTCACTGGCACCTGGACCTTCGGGGTCGATCTCGACAATGCGGACGGCGGCGGCGCCGACACCGGAGTCTTCGAATCCGATCTTGGCAAGCTGCTGCGAGACCTCTCCGGAGCTGCGGAGGACCGTGGAGTCGGGGTCGCCGTGTTGGTCGACGAGGCGCAGGATCTGCCGTTGAACGAACTCGTGGCGCTGTGTTCGATCATCCATGCCGCGAATCAGCATCAGGATCGGCTGGTGCTGGCGCTGGCCGGCCTGCCCAGCCTTCCTCGCAAGCTTGCCGAGGCAAAGTCCTACGCTGAGCGGCTGTTCAATTACCACGAAATTGGTCCCCTCTCAGACGAGGACGCCTTTGCTGCACTCACCTCGCCGGCCGAGTCCGAAGGTGTTGATTGGGAGGGTCCCGCGGTGTCACTGGTCGTCGAGGCTGCCGTCGGCTACCCCTATTTCCTGCAGCAGTTCGGGCAGGATACGTGGAACGTAGCGGCGGCGTCACCGGTCGCTCGTAGCGATGCGAAACTCGGGATCGCGACCGGCCAGTTGGCACTCGACAACGGGTTCTTCAGGATTCGGTGGGACCGGGCGACCACGGCCGAGAAGAACTATCTCAGGGCCATGGCCGAGGATGGCGACGCCGGGAGTGCGTCCGGTGACGTGGCGGCCAGGCTGGGTAAGAAGGGCCGGACGCTCGGTCCGGTCAGGGCGAATCTGATCTCCAAAGGCCTCATCTACTCGCCGGCGTACGGCGTTGTGGCATATACGGTGCCCGCTATGGCTGAGTTCGTTCGCCGACAGCGAGAGTGAGTGTTTCCAGACCGAGCTTGGCCGGGAATCCCGTGGAGCGCTTCCTGCGCTGACGTTGTGGGTCCTACCCTTCCAAGTCATCCCGGCGATCGCCGGGATGACTGGCTACCAGTGGGGGTACCGCCCGTCCAATATGGCGGGACTGATCCCGACCAATGACGAGGCCACCTGCGTACGGCGATCGGCGGCCCGGCGGTGGGGTAGGTGAGCACGGTCTGATGACCGCCTGCGTCCGCCCCATCGGAGCGGTGTCGCGCGCTACGGTCGATAGATGGACGCTGACGCACAGCCCAGCCGCAAGCGCCGTCCGCTCCGTCGCCTGCTGATCGCGGTCGGCACCGTCATCGCGATCCTGGCGGTCGTCGCCGTGGGCGCGTGGATCTGGAAGCCGTGGGCACCGACGATCACCGTCGCAGAACCGGCTCGGAGCGGCGAATGGGTGCGCGCCGACGGCGTGCTCGGCCACTGGTATCCGGCCGCCGACGCCCAGAAGGGGCCGGCGGTGCTGGTCGTCGGCGGGTCCGAGGGCGGCCTGGGTCAGGGGCTGGTCAGTCAGGCCACGGCGCTGCAGTCCGAGGGCTACTCCGTCCTCGTGTTGGCCTACTTCGGTGCCGAAGGACAGCCGGACGCACTCGTGGATGTCCCGCTGGAGACCTTCGATGCCGGCCTGAACTGGCTCGTGGAGCAACCCGAGGTCAATCCGGCGCGGATCGCCATGATCGGCGGCAGCAAGGGCGCCGAGGCCGCGTTGCTGATGGCCGCTCGGAGCAACCGGTTCGCGGCGGTGGTCGCCTACGTCCCGAGCCACGTTGTCTGGCAGGGCATCGACCTGGTCCGTCCGTGGCGGATGAGCACCTCGCCCCAGTCGTCGTGGACCGACGCCGGAAAGCCGTTGCCGTACGCGGCGTTCGGCACCGAGCGGACCGACACGTTGGCGGAGACCTACCAGGCTGCACTGGACGCAGGTGTGCCTGCGGCCGCGCGGATCGACGTGGCCGCGATCGAGGCGCCCGTGCTGTTGACCTGCGGGGGTCGGGACACCATCTGGCCGTCGTGTCGGATGGCGCAGGAGCTCGCCGCTGCCGGACGCGACGGACAGGTCACGCTGCTGAGCTATCCGGACGCCGGGCACCTGGTGCAGGGCCCACCGGTCGACATCGACCCCGAACGCGACGAATCCGGCGGCGGCACCGCCAAGGCCAACCACGAGGCGCGGGCGGACGCCTGGCCGCGGGTGGTCGCCTTCCTGCGGGAAGCGCTCGGATAAGCCTCGGCCGGCTTGAGGTGCACCCGGACGGACGTTCCCGGCGATGAGTCAGCGCCGGGCTCCGAGGGCGGCTCAGGCCCGGCGGAGCAGCGTCCGTGCCGCCAGAGCCGTGTGCTGCCGGTCGCGCCAGCCGCAGAGGCTGCGGAGGATGTCGCGGGTCTCGTCCGACCACGCGTAGGTCGCCTGGTCAAGTTGACCGCCCGCAACCGCCCACCCGAGTCCATCCATGATGGACGCGGCCAGGTGTCGCTCGCTGAAGAGGTCCCTACCCGCCGCGGCCATCAGCAGGGCGATGAGCCCCGCATCCTTCTCGTGCGGCTTTCCCCGCGGCACCCGAGACGCGATGTGCCGCAACAGCGCGCCCGGATCGTCGACCAGCTTGGTGCCGACGGTGGTGACGGTGAGTCTGCCACGAGCTTTGCGCAGCAGGCCGAGAGCGGTCGCGGAGGTCCGCAGATAGAGCACGGGTGCGGTCTGGTCCTCGCGATTGCCCTTGCCGATCCACTCATCGTCCATGTCCAGATCGCGATAGAGCTGCTCGACGATCCTCGGCGGCAGATAGCCCGCCCCGGTCAAGGTGATGCCATCGCCGACGACTCCCAGCAGGTGGCGGTAGCGCCGAGTGAGGGACTCCACCTCGCCCTCGGTAGGCCCCGGGCCGTCAGTGGCCTTGGCGACCAGCCGGGCCAGAGCGACGGAGGCCGGGCCTTGAACGCGCCGGCGCAACTCGACGAGTTCATCGGCCCAGCCGTCCAGCGTGGGCACCTCGGGAACGTCGAGGGAGTCGTTGACCGCGTCAATCGAGAACGCCTCGGGATCGAAGCCCTCGGGCAACCAGTCCAGCAGGTGCTCGACCCACGCCGGGTCCATCCCGTGGGTGTGCCCGTCCAGCATGGCGAGCATCTCGCCATAGCCGGGGATGCCGCCCACGTCCTCGGGTGGGCAGGCGCGGCGTCCATCGAGGCAGGTGGCGAGTGGGTCGCCCTCCGTCCAGGGCTCGACCTTCTCGAGTCGGATCGTGTGACTCCAGCCGTCGCCGAAGTCGTATTCGTAGTCGAGGCGTTGTCTCGGCCTCGCCAGCACTTCATCGAGCCGGACGTCGGCCTCGGCGATACCGTCCTCTCCTTCCTCCCGATCGAACGGTGTGAGGAACGGAGCGATCCCGCGGTTCCGGGGGCCGGTCCTCATGCGGAAGTGGTGCAGGTGGCTGTCGGTCCATCCCATGGCGATCTGGACGACGGTGTGCAGCCGGTCGAGCGTCAGGTCGCTGGCGAGTTGCAGCCGCCGCCAGATCGGGGGCTCGATGCCGTCGAGGTCGATCCGGACGGTGAACCGGGCGCGTTCCGGGCGGCGCGGCAGCAGGGTCGGCTGGGTGAGGGCGAACGGATCGACGTCGGTATCGAACCCTGCCCCGGCAGGACCCGGAAACGGAATCACGTTGTCGTCGGTTGGCATCGAGCACCTCCACCGGCGAGCCTATTCGGATCATGTGGGCTCCGCTCGGGGTGATCATGCGGTCCGTCTTGTGGCGGGCACATGAAGGTCGTCGATCAGGTGCGAGGTCGCGAAGATCGATGAGGATGCCGCCCGGAGCCAACAGCTCGCGATAGACAGACCCGGCGCTAGACCGATGCGCTACTGGGTGCGGTGAGCAACTCGGGGACGATCAACTGCACGGAGACCTGGTTGCCGGCCCGCCGAACGACCCGGGCTCGCAGATCCTCGTCGTCGGCGTCCGTGACGAGCAGGATGTCGCTCGGTTGCGGGTCGAACGTTGGGTCAGCCGCCCTCGGGCTCTGTGAAATCAGGCAGGTGACGACCAGATCCGGCCCGACTTCATTCGGGTCGTAGATCAGGTCGACCGCAGTCATGATGCCCATGTTAACCCCCTCGTGGTTGGGAAGACCGGGTTCGGGATCGGCTCGGAGAACAGGGCGCGGACTCGTGCGAACTGTTCCGGATCGGCCTCGGAAACGATCACCGACCAGTGCGGATAGTCCCAGGTTGGCAGTAGCGGAAAGCCTGCTGCCGCGAGCGCGTGGCCGTCGGCCGTCCTTAGGATCCGTCGAACCCGCAGGAGGGGGCGGAGTCGCGCCAGCCTCGAAGCCCCCTGCGGGGAGTTCCAGGACCGAGAACCCGCGAATGCCGGTGAGCTCATGAGCACGGCGGCACGCCTGGCTCAGCGCCTCATCGGTGAGCGTGTTGACACCCTCCCTGATGAGCACCAGGTTTCTGGGCAACTCCCCGCCCCGGATCGGCACGAGATGCGTCACACGCGACCCCCTGACCCTCGTTGATGATTCGTGCCCGACGGTAGACGTGCTCACTGACAAGGTCCGGACGGAAGCGAGGTGTCGCTCACCGCGAGGGGGCACGTAGTCCGGACGCTCTGGAGCTCGCCGACCAGGTCACTCCGGGCCGGTCCGGGGATCCCGGCTCTCGCCCGGGATGACGATCTGTTCGCTCATGGGCCGCCGAGGATGACCCAGCTCCAACTTGACACTAGTGTGTAGACCCCTACACACTAGTCCGAGTGTCAGGCGGGCCGAAGGCTCGTCGGTTATCTGGAAGCGTGGGTCCGAGGTTCGAGTCCTCGCTGGCGAAAGCCAGTAGCTCAGGTGGTAGAGCAACGTTGTTCCGGCGGCCAGCTCCATGCCCGCCTGACACCCGACAACTGAAGAACACGAGGTCGGGCGGGCCGGAGATCATCGGTTACCGCTATCACGGGCAAGGTTGCGGGTTCGAGTCCCGCCGTCGTTCGCGACGTAGCTCAATTGGCAGAGCAAGCTTCCGGTGGTCACACACACGTCCGCCCGGCCTCACTCATGACAGCGGGCCGAAGCGTTTCGGTTATCTGGAGAATGCCGGTTCGATTCCGGCGACGGGACGCACCACCCGTCCGCTGTCCCGGAACCGCGACGCGGGGACGGGCCGGAGCAGATCGGTTATCTCACTCAACCTCTTGGCACGGTCCAGGAGTGGGCCAACCCGGTCATGCCGGGGCCATCCGGTCCGCACACCACGCCCGTCCCCGCCCGCACCGCCCAACCCTGGGCACCGAAAGGAGGAACCGACATGGACATTCTGCGCACGCTGAACCTGCGACGGACGCCACAGAGCGAGCCCGCCGACCCACGACAGGTCGTGAACTCGGCAGGTGGCTACACCTTCCAGCTGGACGACGCCGCGCGGCTGCGCCGGTTCCTCACCCTGGGTGTGGACGGCGGCACCTACTACACGTCCGACCGCGCGCTGGCAATCGAGAACGCCGCAGTGCTGACCCGGATGGCCGCGAACGACCCCGAGGGCCTGGTCGCCACCATCGTGGACGTGTCGCTCCGCGGTGCCGCGCCGAAGCAGAACCCGGCGCTGTTCGCGCTGGCCTACGCGGCGTCCGTGCCCGAGGCGGCCCGGGCCGCGCTCGCCGCGCTGCCGCAGGTCGCCCGGACCGGTACCCACCTGTTCCTGTTCGCCGGCTACGTCGAGCAGTTCCGCGGATGGGGCCGTGGCCTGCGGCGTGCGGTGGCCGGCTGGTACACGTCCAAGGACGCCGACCAGCTCGCCTACCAGGTGGTGAAGTACCGCCAGCGCGAGGGCTGGTCGCACCGGGACCTGCTGCGGCTGGCACACCCGGCGACGTCTGTGCCGGCGCTGCGGGACACCTTCGAGTGGGTGGTCCGCGGCACCGTCGGGGCGGAGGTTCCGCGCCTGGTGGAGGGCTTCGCCGCGGCGCAGCAGGCGTCCGACAAGGAGACCTGGGCGCGGCTGGTCCGCGACTACCGGCTGAGCTGGGAGATGCTGCCCGACCTCGCGCTCACCGAGCGCGCGGTGTGGGACGCGCTGCTCGACGTCGGCATGCCGCAGACGGCGCTTATGCGCCAACTGCCGCGGCTGACCTCGCTGGGCATGCTGCCTCTGCTGGGCGGCCGTACCCGTGAGGTGGCCGCGCAGCTGGTGGACGTCGAGCGGCTCACGCGGTCCCGGGTGCACCCGATCAGCGTGCTGGTCGCCCAGCGCACCTACGCCTCGGGCCGTTCGGCACGCGGTGCGGGGGTGTGGAAGCCGACCCGCCGGATCGTCGACGCCCTCGATGCCGCCTTCTACGCCGCGTTCGGCGCGGTCGAGCCGGCCGGCAAGCGGACGCTGCTGGCGGTGGACGTGTCCGGCTCGATGGGGGTGCCGATCTCGGGCATGCCGATCACGGCGCGGGAGGCGTCCGCGGCGCTGGCGCTGGTGCAGCTGGCGACCGAGCCGGAGTCGAGTGCGGTCGGCTTCTCGGGCACGCCCGCCGGTTGGGGTTCGACGGTGCTGAAGCCGCTGGCGATCTCGCCGCGGCAGCGGCTGGACGACGCGCTGCGGGTGGTGGACGCGATGCCGTTCGGTGCCACCGACTGCGCGTTGCCGATGCTGTACGCGGCGGAGCAGGGCCTCGAGGTGGATGTGTTCGTGGTGTACACGGACAACGAGACCTGGGCCGGCAAGGTGCACCCGCATCAGGCGCTGCGGGCGTACCGGGAGCGGACCGGGATTCCGGCGAAGCTGGTGGTCGTCGGCATGACGGCGACCGGGTTCAGTATCGCTGACCCGGACGACGGCGGCATGCTCGACGTCGCCGGTTTCGACGCGGCCGTGCCGAGCCTGATCACGGAGTTCGCCCGTGGCTGATGCGTTCAAAGGAGGCGGTACCCCGACCAGGGGTGCCGCCTCTCGCCGCGCTCAAGGAGGGACGTCGGACGCCCGCGTCGCGCGGGCTCGTGAGTTGCATCGCAAGGCGTTGGAGGCGGACGAGTTGGCCGCTCGGCAGCGGGCTGAACGGGACGCGCTGATCAGGTGGCTGCGAGCGGAGGATCCGAAGAAGTGGTCGTATGGCGCTCTGGCGGCTGCGCTGGGATGCAGCCGAGAGCTGATCGCGCTTGTGGTGAAGCGATCTCCGTGACTTCGATCCTGCACCACACACATGTCCATCAGCGTTGACAAACAGCACGAGGGCTTGAGTATGACCCAAGCCCTCGTGTCCCGGCCCTTAACGTCCGGTGCAGCATTTTTGCGTCACGCAGTGCGCGCGCAGGTCAACTATTGCGCAGTCTTGGTCTCTGATCAAGCGGGCTGGCCGAACTACACTCATGGAGTTTGCAGGACAGGAAGCGGCGTCGACAGCGGGTGGACAGCAGGTTTCCCCCACTGCTCCCCGACCAACGTCACCGCGATGCGGTCGCGCTCTCGCAGCGATACCTGCTTGAGAGCGATTAGGACGTCCTGGCCAGTGTCCTCCAGGCGTCCAGACCCCCACCCCCTGCTGACCGAACCCTTGGTCACTACAGCGATCATGCGTCGCCGTGGGCCCGCCGGCCATGCTTCATGAGGTGTGGCTCGATCGAGCTCACCGATCAAGGACTGAGACCCGTCTGGGCCCCGCAGTACCGCTACCTCCTGACCAGGCAGAAGGCTACCTGCCGGGGCCCGGGTGGTGACCTGATCTCCAGACGCGAGCTCAAGCCGAACCCGTGTTTGCGCGGTCCAATGCACAACCGTGGCTAGCTCAACATTCTGAAATGACTCCTCGGCATCGTCGCTGCGCAGTTCTAAAATCGGAAAGTGTTGGGTCCCGGGGCTGGTCGTGACACCGGTTGCGCGCAGCATCACCTTCTTTCCGGAATAAGGGCTGTCGGGGTCCATCCATAGTCCTCGCGCGCCGTTGTTCCGAGACATCTCCCATCCGTCCCGGCCATGAAACCCCACAGTCCAAAGCCCAGGGATATGCGCATCCTCCTGAGTCATCCTGGCTATCCAAGACCTGAGCTTCATTCCGCGATACCTGCTGGTGCTCGGGCAAATCGTCGAGACCGCGGCCTCATCGAGTAGAATCCAAGAGCGCTGATCGTTCCGAAGATGAACAGCATCAATAGCGGCAGCGAATACCGGGACGTCTCGGGCGTGGGCGAAATCGTATGCAGGCATCAAGTCCATGTCTTCGGAGAGTGAGATGATGCATTTTGCCGGGCTGGCCTTCACGAGAATCCGCTCGGCTAGATCGGCTATAGCCACTGCGCACAAGACATCTACTTGCTTCTCCTCGATGATCCCCGCTCTCTCGACCAAGTAGCCATGAAGGACCTCTGCGCCGTCCTTCTCGCAAATTTCAACGAGCTTCTGGTTTCGTCCGAGCATCCTTGAAACGCGATCCGAACATTTTTCCTGAAGCACCCGTGTTGCGGTCCCGACGCGGATCTCCACAGGCTCGAAGCCGTAGCACGCTAGTGCGCTGTGGATGCCCGCGATCGATAGGTTGGCTGGGGCTCCGAAAAGTCTGCCCGATTGGCCGATGAGGTTTCGGGAGTCCACGACCACAGCACACGGGATCAGCGGTGCCATGGCGCTCCCTCCGCATCCTCCGTGACCTACGTGTTCGATCGGGACTCGAAGTCTATCCGAGTAGTCGAGACGCGCGTCTGCGGACATGCTGCGTAGACGTGACGTACACCAGCGGGCCCGGACTTAGCCTGATCCAGGTCGTGCCACGCCGGAAGCGTTGGCGATCCAATCGCGCTGCTGCTCTAGGTCAGTCGTAGATCGCGTGCCGTCCCGTTTCCCGCTAGTGGGACCGGTATTGATGGCTTCAAGCGGAGTGCGGTTGAGACAGCCCGATGAACCCGCCGAGTTCAAGCACGCCCTTCACGCTCGACGGCACGTAGGAGGTCAGCGACGTTGAACGGATCAGGATGGCCTTCCACTGCGCTCGGGAGACCGCGACGTTGATCCGTTCCTGTTGAGCAGGAATCCCGTTCCATGGGGGACGTCGCCAAGAGACGAGGCGGTTTATGGAGACGATCGCGAGCGGGTCTCCTGGCCTTGAAACTTGTCTGCGGTTCCTACCCGGACATCATTGAGCCCGGTCGCGCCGAGAGCGGCCTGGATGCACGCGACCTGGCGCGTCGTGGGGGGCACAACAAGAACATCGTCGACGTCCAAGGGCGGGGTGAATGGGTCGTCGGCGTTGGTCCAGAGAAGGCCAAGATGACTCTTCACCTGGGCAACAAACTCCGCTGCCTCGTCGGGTGACTCAGTGACGACGACGTTCGAACTCTGGTCGGTTTCGACGGCCGAAAAGTGAACGGTCGTGGGGTCTGATGCCCCGGTTGGGTGGGAGTCTATCCCGGGTTGTTGTCGGTGGTGGTGCGGATGCTGGGGAGGCTGTCGATGCCTCGGTTCCTCAGCCTGTAGCTGGCACCTTTGAGGGTGAGGACGTCGGCGTGGTGGACGATGCGGTCGAT
>JAGPGQ010000137.1:6051-10205 GCA_018055925.1 Micropruina sp. | reverse complement strand
CCTCAGGGGTGCGGCGCACCTGCCAGTGTCGACCCGCCGGCCCCGGCCGTCACCCGGGGAGAATTGCGTACGTCGCCCGTCGGCATCAGCCGACTCCGTCGTCCGACCCCAACCGTCGTCCGACCCCAACCGTCGTCCGACCCCAACCGTCATCCGACCCCAACCGTCATCCCGGCGAATGCCGGGATCTCCGTCGGGTACCTGGACGCTCGCGCACGAGATCCCGGCGTCCGCCGGGATGACGTGGGGTGGTTGTGGTCCCGGCGTCCGCCGGGATGACGGGGCGTCCCAGGCTTGACGGTTGTGGGTGGACGTGGGCATTCGTCGTCCCGGACTTGATCCGGGATGACGGGGGTGGTTGTGGTCCCGGCGTCCGCCGGGACGACGGGGGTCTCTGACGAACCGTCACCGGGGTCTCAGGCGTCGTCCCCGGGGTCGAGGACGATTCCGGCTGCGGCCGCGTCGGACGGGGTGTCCAGGTCGGCGGTGATTGCGGGGGCCGGTATCCGGTGGAGGTCCAGCCGGCGCAGCGTCCGGAAGACCGAGCAGCCCCGCGGGTCGACGGCCTCGATCGCCGCGGCGAGCGCGGGGCGGCGATACCGTGCCGCCAGGTATTGGGAGAAGTCCTCGGCGTCCACCAGGCACACCCCGTCCGGGCCGAGCGGGGCGGCGTCCAGGGTGGCGACCACCTCACCCACCCGGGCCAGGTCGCAGGCGAGCAGCAGCACCTCGTCCCCGGGACGCGCCGCCGGCAAGGCGGCCAGCCCGGCGGCGATGCCGGCGACCGGCCCGCCGAACGGTGGATCCTCCAGCGCGACCGCCAGCCGGGCCCGATCGACGTCGCCGGGCACCTGCGGGGTGACCGCCACGATCAGGTCGCGGCCGGCGCAGGCGTCCACGGCCAGCGCGAGCAGCGAACGTCCACCCAGCACCAGGGACCGCTTGTCGCGGCCCATCCGGGTGGAGCGGCCACCACCCAGGATGATCGCGAACCGGCGCTGCATCCGGCCAGCCTACGGGCGGCCGGCCGCGCTCAGCAGTCGAACACCGACCAGCAGATGTCGTTGCGCAGTCGCTGGTCGTCCAGCACCAGGGCGCGGACGGCGTCCGGGAGCCGCTCCCGCTGCCAGCGGCATTCCGCCCGGCCTGCCTCCACGGCCTCCGCCGGCGGGGCCGCGGCCCGGACCGCCTTGATCGCGTAGGCGGCCGCACCGAGGTCGTGGGCGGCCACATGCGCCACCACCGCGGCCTGGCCGGCGGCGTAGGCGGCGAACCGGGGCGCCCCGGCCAGATCCCGGGCGGCGCCCATCGCGTGACCGCCGGCCGCGCGCGACGCCATCATGCGCACCTCGCCGCGCGTCCAGGCCCTGATCCGGGCGATCGCCTCGCGCGGACGGGGGTCGTCCGGCCGCGCCGCCTCGAACAGCGGCAGGACGTGCTCGGCGCAGTCGGCGGCCCAGAGCGCGAGCAGGTGATGATCGGCGTCGGTCAGCGTGCCGCCCCGGCGGATCGTCACCAGCCGCGGATCGCGCACCTCCGGCAGGATCATCGAAGGCCCCATGTCATGGGCAGTTGGACCATTCCGAACTGCCGTCGCTGAACACCTGCCGCTTCCAGATCGGCAGCCTCTGCTTGATCAGGTCCACCAGGTCGGAGCAGGTGCTGAACGCCTGCGCCCGGTGGGACGCCGCCACCGCCGCCACCAGCGCGAGGTCGCCGATGGTCAGGGTGCCGACCCGATGCGCCACCACGATCGCGTGGACGCCCTCGCGGCCGGTGAACTCCGCGGCCACCTCGGCGATGATCGCGTCGGCGCTCGGATGTCCGACGTATTCGATGCCGTCGACCGCGCGTCCGGCATCGTGGTTGCGGACGACACCGGTGAACGTGACGGTGGCGCCGGCCCGGTCGTCGGACACCAGCGCGGCGAGCCGGGCCACGTCCAGGGGCCGGTCGTCGACGGCGGCCAGGGCCACTCGGGCCGCAGAAGTGGTCATCGCGGCGATTCTATGCCCGGAGTACGGGCGATGGCTCCGTACCATCGAACCCATGGCACGACGCAGGTGGCGGGTGGGCCGGGTGTTCCTCCGGCTCGCGGTCGCGGGCGCCCTGATCGGCACCGCGCTGATCGGTGCGCCGGCCTGGTACGTCCACATGGTCACCGACGACCGGATGGCCACCCCCGACGAGGTGCCCGCCCAACCGGTGGCGCTGGTGCTGGGCGCCGAGGTGTACGCCGACGGGCAACCGTCGCGCTACCTGCGGGCCCGGCTCGACGTGGCCCACCGGTTGTTCGAGGCCGGCAAGGTGAAGGCGATCCTGGTCTCCGGCGACGGCACCAGGCACTACAACGAGACCGACGGCATGCGGCACTACCTGGTCGAGCGGGGGATCCCCCAGGCGAAGATCGTCGGCGACTACGCCGGCTTCGACACCTACGACTCGTGCGTGCGCGCCAAGAAGGTCTTCGGCGTCAGCAAGGCCATCGTGGTCAGCCAGACCTACCACCTGCCCCGTGCCCTGGCGATCTGCCGGGCCATCGGCATCGAGGCCTGGGGCGTGGGCGACGAGTCGGTCAAGACCAACCAGCAGATGTGGAGCTACGGGACGTTCCGCGAGTTCGGCGCCAACCTCAAGATGGTCTGGGACGTGCTCAGCCAGCGCCAGCCCGAACTCGGCCCGCGGGATCCCGCGGTGGACAAGGCGGTGCGCGCCTGACCGGGCTCAGCGCCGGTTGAACTGCGCGGGGTCGGGGCCGACCCGATTGCCGGAACCCATGGCGTTGAGCGCGTGCATCGCCGAGTCGTCCAGTTCGAAGTCGAAGATGTCCAGGTTCTCGGCGAGCCGGGCACGCGACGACGACTTCGGGAACACGATCAGCCCGCGCTGGATGTGCCACCGCAGGATCACCTGGGCGGGGGTGCGCCCCAGCGCATCGGCCAGCGCGGTGACCGTGGGGGAGTCCAGGTCGGCGGAGCGGCCCAGCGGTGACCAGGACTCGGTCGCGATCCCCAGGTTGGTGTTGAACGACACCAGTTCGTGCTGCGGCAAGGAGGGATGCAGTTCGATCTGGTTGACCGCCGGCACCGTCTCGCTCTCCACGATCAGCCGGGAGAGGTGCTCCTGGTGAAAGTTCGACACCCCGATGGAGCGGGCCAGGCCGCGCTCCTGAATCCGTTCCAGCGCATGCCAGGCCTGGACGAAGGTGTCGTACTCCGGGCACGGCCAGTGGATCAGGTACAGGTCGACGTAGTCGAGGGCGAGCCGCTCCAGCGACTCGGCGAACGCGTCCTCGGCGTCGGTGTGCCGGTCGTTCCACAGCTTGGTGGTGACGAACAACTCCTCGCGGGGGATCCCCGACGCGGCGATCGCCGCGCCCACACCCGACTCGTTGCGGTAGAGGGCGGCGGTGTCGATGTGCCGGTAGCCGAGCTCGAGGGCGGTGGAGACCAACTCCTGGGTCTGCGGCGGCGGCATCAGGTAGACGCCGAGACCGAATTGCGGAATGGCGTGGCCGTCGTTGAGGGTGATGGTCGGAACGTGCACGATGCTCCTCAGTCGGATGCGTGGTCGCCTTCGAGCCTAACTGTTACCTCCTACCCGTTACCCGGAGATCACAAACCCGGTGAGCGCGACCCCGCCGGCGAGCCAGCCGATCGCCACCGGCGTCCGCCAGCGGTCGGGCGCGGAGAGCAACTTCTGTGCGGCCATCAGGACGGTCAGCGCCGCGGTCGCCCACCACGGATGCCCGGCGAGCATCAGCGCCGCCATCGCCGGTCCCGACACCGCCAGGCACGTCATGCCGTGCCGGATGCCGTACTCGAGCGCGGACGCGTCGGATGCCGGGCCGGCGTACCGCACCGGCCAGGTCCGGCAGCAGCGCCGCAGCATGCGGCGCTTGACCGGGGTCCACTCCCACGCGCCGGCGACCAGCACGGCGATCGCGACCGCCATCGGCGGGGCCGGCGGCAGCACGGCCAGCAGCATGCCGGGCGCCAGCCAGACCACCAGGTAGCCGAACCCGAACCACAGGATCGCCCGCTGCCGCCTCGACTCCCGCACCGCGAACCCGATGTAGCGCACGTGCGGGACGGTGGTCGGCAGCATCATCGCGATCGTCATCGCCAGCCACACGCCCAGATGGGCGGCGAAGA
>JAGPGQ010000137.1:0-5951 GCA_018055925.1 Micropruina sp. | reverse complement strand
AGATGCGCACCTCGTCGCCGGCCGCGCCGATCCGGCGGGGTGGACGGCGGTCACGCGGACGGTCCCGTCCGCGGGTGGGATCGACCATCGGTCCTCCTGCTCCGGCCGATTCCGGGATCGAGACGTCGGCGTAGTCGTAGCCCAGCCCGGCCACATTCAGCACGCTGCCACAGGTGGACTCGGCGCGCAGCCCGTCGGCGTCCAGGAATTCGAAGCTGCGGTCGACGAACCGGTTCGCCGTCGGATCCAGCCCCAACCCCGTGGAACGCCGCCACACCTCCCAGAGCCGGTCGAGGTTGGCGTGGTGCAACCAGAAGATCGGATCGCCGGCCGCCTGGTTGAAGTCGCTCATCTTGCCGCGCGGACCGCCGACGAACACGTGCACCGAACCGTGCGGCGTGATCTCCAGCGGACCGGGGATCGCGTTCGGCGCACCGGCGTGGTTGAACCCGGTCTCGGTGCCCCCGAACGACGGGTCGAACGGGCCCGAATAGGGGGCGGCGAAGAACCAGCCGGCCGCCGAGGTCTGCTCGGGCACCAACGCGGCCAGCCGGGGACGCGGGTCGCCCGGAAAGCGCACCGGCGTGTTGACGCCCAGGTCGCGTTCCGCCTCGAACAGGGGGTTGGCCAGGCCGTTCAGCAGTGGTTCGCGGAAGGCCGGCGGCAGCATCCGGGTGCCGGCACGGTCGTAGTCCCAGTACGGCAGCGCCCAGGTCGCCTTGGTGTCGTCGTCCACCTGGTCGGACTCCACGATGATCGAACGGCAGATCGACTCGAACGCGTGCAGGTACATCCGGTGCCACGGCAGGAAGTACCAGCAGAAGTGCTGGCACTGGTTGCGCAGCCCGTCGTTCGGGTCGGGGAACATGCCGTGCACCTGCGTGTGGTGGCTCCACCACCGATGCTGCGGCCCGGTGTTGCGCTTCAACTCGCCGACCGCGACCGCATAGGCGGCGATCACCGGATGCACCGGCGCACCCTCCGGTTGCAGTTCGAACACGTCCTGCCGGACGAAGGAACGCGGCTCGGGCGGGACGACCGGCGGTTCGGCGGCGCGCGCGATCTCGTCCAGCCGTCGCACCGTCCGAGGCCCGACGTCGTCGAACAGTTCCGCGGCCGGCACCTGCAGCTCCTCGACCTTGAACCGCACCACGGCCGAGGCGGTCTCCTGGCCGTACGTGCCGTCCGCGCCGAGCACCGGAAGCACCGTCGGCACCCACAGCAGCAGCGCCCGCTGCACCTTCAACACCGCCGGATCGGTCGCGTTCCGGAACCGCGAGATGCGCTCGGGTCCGCCGTCGGCGATCCGCTCCAACAGTGGGTCGCCGGCGAACAGTTGCGACGTCAGCATGAAACCTCCCAAGGGTGTGACCCGCATCCTGCCAACCCCCGGCCGCCCGCGACATGGGTAGTACTGCCACTGCCGCCCTGAACGATCGGGGACGGTTCCTTTCCCGTTCAGGGGACGGTTCTCTATCCGGTTCAGGGGACGGTTCCTTTCCCGTTCAGCCGGAGCGACTGGGAAAGGACGCGGCTCGCTCCGCTCGTCCACCAGCCGCACCTGCGGCCGCTCGCCTCCTCGTGCCGCACTCGTTGCCACGAACGGTAGGAGGACGGGCACACCGGGCTGGCCACGCGCCCGGGCCCCTGAACGGGAATAGGAACCGTCCCCCGAACGGGAAAGAGAACCGTCCCCATTCCGGTTCAGCGGGGGGCGGGGGCGACCTCCGGCGCAGAGAGGTGGACGCGTTTCGACAACCCCAGCGGCGCGCGGGAGGATAGCCCCTGTGTTGTCGCTGCCCGTCGTGCTGACCGAACGCTTCCATGCCGTCACCGGGGTCGACCCCGAACTGCGTCCGGCGACCAAGCCCCAGTTCGGGCACTTCCAGTGCAACGTGGCTCTGCGGCTGGCCAAGGCCGAGGGACGCCCGCCGCGCCAGATCGCCCAGCGGATCGTCGACGAGGTGGACGTGGCCGACCTGTGCGAACCACTGGAGATCGCCGGCCCGGGGTTCATCAACATCCGCCTGCGGCCGGAGGTCCTGGCCGGCGTGGTCACGCAGATCCTGCGGCGTCCGGACGAGGTGATCGAGCGCACCGACAGCCCGCAGCGGGTGGTGATCGACTACTCGGCGCCGAACGTGGCCAAGCCGATGCACGTCGGCAACCTGCGCTCCACGATCATCGGCGACTGTTTCGCCCGGGTGCTGCGCGCCCAAGGGCACACCGTGATCGCCCAGAACCACATCGGCGACTGGGGCACCCAGTTCGGCATGCTGGTCGAGCAGATCCTGTTCGAGGGGATCGAGGTCGCCTCGCTCGACCTGGCGTCGTCGGTGGCGCTGTACCGGCGTGCCCAGGCCCACTTCCGTTCCGACGACGCGTTCGCGGACGCCGCCCGCCGCCGGGTGGTCGCGCTGCAATCGGGCGACGAGCGGACCCTGGCCATCTGGCGGTCGCTGATCGACGTTTCCAAGGCCGGTTTCAATGCCGCCTACGCGCGGCTCGGCGTCCTGCTCACCGACGACGACCTGGCGGGCGAGTCGCTCTACAACGACCTGCTCGCGCCGGTCGCCGCCGACCTGGAGGCGGCCGGGATCGCCGTCGTGGACGATGGTGCGCTGGTGGTCTTCGTCCCCGGCGACGACGCACCCCTGATCGTGCGCAAATCGGACGGCGGCTACGGCTACGCCGCGACCGACCTGGCCGCCGTCCGGTACCGGTTCGGCACCCTGGACGCGAACCGCTGCATCTACGTGGTCGGCTCCCCGCAGGCGCACCACTTCGCGCAGGTGTTCGCCGTGTCCCGGATGGCGGGCTGGGTGCCTGAGGGTGGGGTGCTGGAGCATGTCGGGTTCGGCTCGGTGCTCGGCCCGGACGGCAAGATGTTCAAGACTCGCGACGGCAAGACCGTCACCCTCGACACGCTGCTCGACCTCGCCGAGGAGGTGGCCGCGCCCGAAATCGCGATGGCGGCGGTGAAGTACGCCGACCTCTCCACGTCGCTGCACAAGGACTACACCTTCGACGCCGACCGGATGACCGCCACCACCGGCAACACCGGGCCGTACCTGCAGTACGCGCACGCCCGGGTGAGCGGCATCCTGCGCAAGGCCGAGGCCGAGGGTTGGGCGTCCGACGAGGTCACGGTGCTGGCCGAACCGGCCGAGCAGACGCTCGCCCTGCAACTCTCCGGCTTCGGCGAAGTGGTGGCCGAGGTGGCCGCTGGGCTGCAGCCGCACAAGCTGTGCACCTACCTGTTCGACACCGCGACCGCGCTCAGCAGCTTCTACGAGCAGTGCCCGGTGCTGAAGAGCGAGGGCGAGATCCGGACGTCCCGGCTCGCCCTGTGCGCCGCGACCAAGACGGTGCTCGCCCGGGGGCTCGACCTGCTCGGCATCGTCGCGCCCGAACGCATGTGACGCGGCGCGCGCTCACGTCCGCACGCGTCCCGTCCAATCAGCCGACGAGCTCCGGACGGTAGCTGATCCGCCGTCCCGAGGCGTCGGTGTAGCTGATCGACTTGACCAGCCGTCGTGGTCCCGCATCGGCGTCCACCGACTTCCTGGACTGGACCAGGTACCAGACCCGCCCGTCGGGCATGGTGGCGAAGGTGAAGTCGTCGTTGCGAGTCGTCGGGATCAGGTTGACCCCCGACGCGCCCTCGGGCAGCAGCCCGACCGCGGCCCGCCCCAGACCCCGTACGTAAAGCCGTACCTCGGCTCGCAGCGGATCCGCCGACGTGGCCGGCTGGCTCTGCGGTTGCTCGCCGAACACCCCCCACGCGTGGAGGGCAGGGTCGTCGAAGACTGTGACGGTGCCGGCGGGAATCGAAAGCTGGCCACTGGGGACGACCCTGCCCAGGCTGTTGCGGACCGTTCCGTCCGGGCCGCGCCAGATCAGTGGTCGAGGCAGATCCGCCGCCGTCCGCGGAGCCCACATGGTGACCAACGTGAGTCCGGCCTGGGGCAACGACTGCTGAAGTATCGCCTCCAATGGCCCGGGGCTGGTCACCCCGCGCGTGGCCTGGGGGATCATCGCCACGGCCAGCCGGTCGTGGACCTTGATGGCGGCGTACCGGCCGGCGGGAACGGTGTACTCCTCGTTGACCGAGGTGCCGCCCTGGGTCTGAACGGTGACCCGCAACCGCACGCGGGCACCCTCCGGAACGGCGGTGACCCGGACCCAATGGCTGACGGACGTCCCGGAGTCGCGGACGGTGAAGCTGGCGGAGGTGGTGGCGTCGGCCATCGGCGGGGTGGCGTACGGCGCCGGTGTGACCGTCGTCGGATGTGGTGCCACGGCGTACCAGGACACCATGCCGACGGCGGTGGCGGCGGCCATCCCGGCGATGAGCTGGCGGGCTCGGCGGGCTCGCAGCCGGGCCTCCCCGGACGCGATCACCCGCCCGACGTCGACGGTGGAACTGCCACCATCGGCCAACTCCCGAAGGCCGTCGCGCAGATGATCCTCGATCGTCGTCATGACCCGGCTCCTTCGATCGTCGTTGTGAATGTCTGGCGCAGGCGGGCCAGGGCGCGTGAGCAGGCGGATTTCACGGCACCCACGCTGATGCCCAGGCATTCGGCCGTCTGTGCCTCGGTGTAGTCGTCGAAGTAGCGCAGCACCACGATGCGCCGCTGTTTCGGGGTGAGCGTCGCGAGCATCCGGGCCACCTCGTCCCGGTCGTCGATCCGATCTTGTGCGCGCCCAGCGGCGGAGGGGAGTTCGGCCCACTCGACCGGAACCGGTCGCCGGCGGCGCCGGTGATCGATGGTGAGGTTCACCAGCACCCGGCGCGCATACCCGGTGGCATCGTCCAGCCGGACGCGTCCCCAGGCGGCATACGTCCTGGTCAGCGCCTCTTGGACGAGTTCTTCCGCGAGATCCCGGCTACCGGTCAGCAGATACGCCGTCCGGGTCAGATAGCGGCCGGCCGATGCCACGAAGGCGGTGAATTCCGCCTCGCGACGTGAACGTCCGCCTCGCCCGACCATGCACTCTCCTCCAACCGACTACCCCTCCCTACGCAGCGGGAGCCGGAATGGTTGCTCCTCAGGGCGCACGTCGGCGAAATCGTCGTTCGCCACGTCTGGGAACAGCCGAACGCCGGAAAGCGCCTCGCCCGACCCGCGCTCGGACGCGGACCGGAGCCAGGGACGCGGGTCAGCCGATGGAGACCGGGTAGAGGTCCTCGAAACGTGTCCGGACGCCGGCGTAGTAGTCGGCGAAGCCGGGACGGGGCTCGTAGGTGGCGGTCACCGGCGGCACGGCCCGTTCGACCTCGGGTGCCACCGCCTCGAGCGCCAGCAGGGCGGTGCCCAGCAGCGTGGAACGCTTCAGTTCGACGTGTTCGACCGGTGCGCCCATGGCGTCGGCCAGCACCTGCAGGAACCGCGGATACAGCCCGGTCACGCTGCCCGAGGCCACCACCCGGGACGCCTCCGGCGCCACCGCGCGCAGCTGTTCGGCGATCCGGACGTAGCTGACCGCCAGGCCCTCGGCCGCGCCCCGGACCAGATCGGCCGGCGTGTGTGCCGCGGTCACGTCGGCCATCACCAGCTTGGCGCGGGCCGCCCAGCCGGTGCTGCGTTCCCCGGTCAGGAAGGGCGCCACGGACGGCGTCCCGGCCTGCGGATCCCGTCCCAGGATGGCGTCGAACTCGCCCTCCAGGCCCGCCGCGATGCCACCCGCCAGCCAGCTGAACACCCGGCCCACGTCGGTGAGCGCGCCGCCGAGCAGGCTGCGTCCGCTGTCGATCCGGTAGGCCCACAGGCCGGGCGGCAGGTCCGGCTGCCCGGGCACCACCAGCCGCATCGCGCCCGAGGTGGCCGCCCCGCACCCGATCACGTTCGAGTCCCGGGCGCCGGTGCCGAGGTTGTTGCCCAGCCCGTCGCCGATCGCCGGGAACCAGGGCACCTCGGCGAGCGCCGGCCAGCGGTTCCGTGCCG
>JAGPGQ010000136.1:1944-10213 GCA_018055925.1 Micropruina sp. | reverse complement strand
AGGAAGAACCAGACCACGGCGGCCATTCCGACCATCACGGCCGCGATCAGCAGGTGCGTCTGGAAGAAGCCGATCGACAGGGCCAGCCGCGGGGTGAAGAACGCCGACACGGCGGTGCCGATCATGCCCATGCCGAAGACGCCGTTCGCGAAACCGCGCCGGGCCGGCTCGTACCAGGCGCTGGAGAACGGGATGCCGACGGCGAAGATCGTGCCGGCCACGCCCAGGTAGAACCCGGCGCCGATCAGCAGCGGGAAGTTCTTGATCACGCCGGCGAAGGCGACCAGCAGCACCGCCGGTGCCGACCCGAGCAGCACCAGGGTGAACATCTTGCGGCCGCCGAGCCGGTCGGTGAGCGCACCGGCCACCACCCGGCCGAGCGCGCCGACGAGGACCGGCGTGGCCAGCATCAGCGAGATCTGCCCCTCGGAGAGCCCGAGTTCGGTCGCGTAGGTCTTCTGCAGCGGGGCGATCGACATCCAGGCCCAGAAGCCGACGGTGGATGCCAGGGTGGCCAGCAGCACCTGGCCGAATTGGCCCTTGAGCTGGGGCTGCTGGTCGGTGACTTCGGTGGTCACAGATGGTCCTCTCAGGAGTGGTGGGCCGCCGTCCGGCCGTCGTCGCAGCTCGTGGTGAGCGTGGGTGCGGGCTTACTTGCGGGTCTGGTCCCGGTCCTTGGTGCCGATCGGATCCCAGCCGGCCCGCTTCATGCCGGTGGTGTGGGTCATCGGCTTGGCGTCGCGGGAGCGGTAGACGACATAGGGACGGAACAGGTAATGCAGCGGCACGGTGAAGGCGTGCACCAGCCGGGTGAACGGCAGGATCATGAACAGGGCGAACCCCGCCAGGACGTGGATCTTGAACTGGATGGTGGAGGCGGCCATCGCCTCGATGTTCGGCTGCAGGATCATCAGCGACCGGAACCAGATCGAGACCGTCTCGCGGTAGTTGTGGTGGTGGCCGTCGGGCGTGTGGTCGCCGGTCAGGGTCGCCCAGATTCCGAGGACGATGGCGGCGGCGAGCACCACGTACATGAACTTGTCGTTGGCGGTGGTCGCCATGAACACCGGCCCGGTGGTCCGCCGCCGGTAGATCAGCATGGCGATGCCGACCACGGTGCCCAGCCCGGCAAGCCCGCCGCCGTACAGCGCGAAGGCGTGATAGGCGTCCTGGCTGATCACCAGGTCGGTCCACGCCTTCGGGATCAGCAGGCCGACCAGGTGGCCGGCGAGCACCCCGAACAGCGAGTAGTGGAACAGCGGGGACGCGATCCGCAGCAGCTTCGACTCGTACAGCTGGGTCGACCGCGTCGTCCAGCCGAACTGGTCGTAGCGGTAGCGCCAGGTCAGTCCGCCGATCAGCACCAGCAGGGTCAGGTAGGGCAGCACGCCCCACAAGAGCAGATCCATCTCAACTCCTTTGCAGTTCGGGCGTGGACCTGTGGGGCAGGCCGAGGAAGGCGACCGCCGGTTCGGCCCCCGAGGCCTGCCCGCCGTACGGTTCGAGGCCCACCGTCTCGACCGGCTGCACGGCCCGGACGAGCCGCTCCACCTCGGCGCGGTTGGCCGGGGACGGCCCGGGCAGGGTCGCGCAGACGGCCCGCAGCACCCCGGCGTGCGGCAGCCCGTCCTCTTCCAGGCCCAGCCGCAGCAGCTCCAGGCTGGGCCGCCACTGCTGCAGCAGGGCGGCCCCGCGCCCGGGGTCGTGGACGGCGAACTCGAGCACCATGGGCAGGTGGTCGGGCAGCTCGCCGTGGGTGTCCACCAGCAGACCGGAGTCGCGGTAGACCTGCTTGAACCGGCCCAGCACCTCGCCGCGGCGCCGGGTGTCGCCCTCCGTCCAGTAGGACAGGTGCAGGGCATGCCGCCGGGAGAGGTCGAACTCCTGCACGTGGAACGACTGCAGGGCGATCAGCCCGGTCGTGCCCAGGTGCGCCAGCACGGGCGCGAACTCGGTGGCCGCGGGCGTGCCGGCCAGCGACGCCTCGATCGTGTCGAGCGCACCCAGGAGCTGCTCGTCGGGGTAGCTCAGGACGAGCGCTGCGGCCTGGTAGACCAAGGGCGTGCTCATCACGGTTGGCCCGTCTCGGACTGCTCGTCGGCCGTCTGCCGTAGCCGGGACGCGTTGAACAGCTCCAGCGCCACCGGCACCGGCCGGCCAGACGCCTCCCCGAAGGGGCCGGACTCGAACATGCCGGGACCCTCCTCGAAGTCCAGCGAGCAGCCCATCTCCTCCAGGTTGTGCGCCTGCTCGATGTGCGCCTTCGGGATCACGTACCGCTCGTCGTACTTGGCGATCGCCAGCAGCCGGTACATCCGCTCGATCTCGTCGCCGGTCATGCCGACGGCGGTGGCCAGCTCCTCGTCGCGGCCCAGGTCGAGGGTCACGCCGCGCATGTAGGAGCGCATCGCGGCCAGCTTCTGCAGCACCCGGGTGACCACGTCGGTGTCGCCCGCGGTGAACAGCTCGGCCAGGTATTCCACCGGGATGCGGAGCTCGTTGATCGCGCCGAACAGGTTGTTCGCCTGCTCGCCGTCGTGACCCTGGCTCTTCAGCAGGTCGACCACCGGGGACAGCGGCGGGATGTACCAGACCATCGGCATCGTCCGGTACTCCGGGTGCAGCGGCAGCGCGACCTTGTAGTCCTTGATCAGCGCGTAGATCGGGGACCGCTTGGCGGCGTCGATCCAGTCCTCGGGGATGTCGGCGGCCCGGGCGGCCGCCTCGATCTTCGGGTCGTGCGGATCCAG
The DNA here is from genome assembly GCA_018055925.1 of Micropruina sp. Taxonomy (GTDB): domain Bacteria; phylum Actinomycetota; class Actinomycetes; order Propionibacteriales; family Propionibacteriaceae; genus Micropruina. Next base: position 7,463 of record JAGPGQ010000136.1, on the reverse strand, counting down.
GATCACGTCGAGCTGCGCCTGGTAGAGCGCCTTCTCGTCCTCGGTCGCGGCGGCCGCCGTCACGGCGTCCGCGTCGTAGAGGATGATGCCGATGTAGCGCAGCCGGCCCACGCAGGTCTCGGAGCACACCGTGGGCAGGCCGACCTCGAGCCGCGGGTAGCAGAAGGTGCACTTCTCGGCCTTGCCGCTGCGGTGGTTGAAGTAGATCTTCTTGTACGGGCAGCCGGTGATGCACTGCCGCCAGCCGCGGCAGCGGTCCTGGTCGACCAGCACGATGCCGTCCTCGGCGCGCTTGTAGATCGCGCCGGAGGGGCAGGACGCCATGCAGGACGGGTTCAGGCAGTGCTCGCAGATCCGCGGCAGGAAGAACATGAAGCTCTGCTCGTACTCGAACTTGATCTTCTCGTTCGCCTCGGCCCGCAGCTTCTCGATCACCGGGTCTTCCTCGCCGGTGGCGTGGGTGCCGCCCAGCGAGTCGTCCCAGTTGGCCGACCAGTCGATGGTGGTGTTCTTGCCGGTGATCAGCGACTTCGGCCGGGCCACCGGGAAGTCGTCGCCCAGCGGCGCCTTCACCAGGTTGTCGTAGTCGTAGGTCCACGGCTCGTAGTAGTCGGACATCTCCGGCTGCACCGGCGAGGCGAAGATGCTGAACAGCTTCTGGAACCGGCCGCCGCCGCGCAGCTTGAGCCGTCCGGACGCCGTCCGCACCCAGCCGCCGCGCCACTTCGCCTGGTCCTCGTAGCGGCGGGGATAGCCGAGCCCCGGCCGGGTCTCCACGTTGTTGAACCAGACGTACTCGGTGCCGGCCCGGTTCGTCCAGGCCTGCTTGCAGGTCACCGAGCAGGTGTGACACCCGATGCACTTGTCGAGGTTCATCACCATGCCGACCTGAGCCATGATGCGCATCAGTACTGCACCTCCTGCGAGCGGCGGCGGACTGTCGAGACGATGTCTCGCTGCACGCCGGTGGGTCCGAGATAGTTGAACGCGTACGCCAGATGCGCGTAGCCGCCGATCAGATGGGTCGGCTTCATCAGGATCCGGGTCACCGAGTTGTGGATGCCGCCGCGGCGTCCGGTCGCCTCCGATTTCGGCACGTCGATGGTGCGCTCCTGGGCGTGCTGGACGAAGCAGACGCCGTCCGGCAGCTTGTGGCTGACCACCGCGCGGGCGACGAAGACGCCGTTGGCGTTGGTCAGCTCGATCCACTCGTTGTCGGAGACCCCGATGGACGCCGCGTCGCCGACGCTCAGCCAGGCCTGCGGGCCGCCGCGGCCCAGGCTCAGCATGAACAGGTTGTCCTGGTATTCGGAATGGATCGACCACTTGTTGTGCACCGTCAGGTAGCGCAGCACGATCGCCTTCTCGCCGTTCGGGCCGAGTTCGGGTTCGCCGAACGCGCGGCTCATGTCCAGCGGCGGACGGAAGGTCGGCAGCTGTTCGCCGGCGTCGATGATCCAGTCGTGGTCGATGAAGAAATGCATCCGGCCGCTCAGGGTGTGCCACGGCTTCAGCCGCTCGGTGTTGATCGTGAACGCGGCGTAGCGGCGTCCGCCGGTCTCCGACCCCGACCATTCCGGTGAGGTGATCACCGGCTGCGGCGAGGCCTGGGTGGAGGCGAAGGTGATGATCTTCTCCTCCGAGCCCTCGGACAGATCGGCCAGCTTGCGCCCGGTCTTGCGCTCCAGATCGCGGAAGCCGTGGGTGGCCAGCTCGCCGTTGGTGGTGCCCGAGCAGGTCAGGATCGCCTCGGCGAAGCGCTGGTCGGTGTCGATCGCCGGGCGCCCGGCGGCGGGGCCGTCCGGCATCACGCCGTGCAGCCGGGCCAGCCGGTTGACCGGTCCGGTCATGTCGTAGGTGATGTTCTTCACGGTGAAGCCGAGCCGGTCGGCCAGCGGGCCGACGCTGGACAGCTTGTCGGCCAGCGCCGTGTAGTCGCGCTCGACCACCATCAGCGCGGGCGCGTTCTGGCCCGGAACGCAGGGCAGGTCGGTGCCGCGCCAATCCGGGACGACGCCGCCGGGCTGGGCGATCTGGCCCGGGGTGTCATGCTGCAGCGGCACCGCGACCAGGTCGGAGCGGGTGCCCAGGTGCTTCTTCGCCAGCGCGCCGATCGCCCGGGTCAGGGCGTGGAAGATGTCGAAGTCGGTCCGGGCCTCCCAGGGCGGGTCGATGGCCGGGGTGAAGGCGTGCACGAACGGGTGCATGTCGGTGGAGGAGATGTCGTGCTTCTCGTACCAGGTGGCCGCCGGGAAGACGATGTCGGAGAGCAGCGTCGTCGAGGTCATCCGGAAGTCGGCGCTGATCAGCAGGTCGAGCTTGCCCTCGGGAGCCTCGTCGCGCCACTGCACCACCGCGGGACGCCGGTCGGCGCCATGATTGTTCGGCATCAGGTTGTGGTGGGTGCCGAGCAGGTGCTTGAGGAAGTACTCGTTGCCCTTGGCCGAGGAGCCCATGATGTTCGAGCGCCAGACGATCATCGTCCGTGGCCAGTTCTCGGGGGCGTCGATGTCTTCGAGCGCCGACTTCAGTTCGCCGGACTTCAGCTTGCCGGCGATCCATTCCTGGACGGTGTCGGCCTCGCCGCGCTCGACGGCCGCCTTGGCCTCGTCGGCCAGGTCGAGCGGGTTGCGGTCGAACTGCGGGTAGAACGGCATCCAGCCGAGCCGGTTCGACAGGGCCAGGGCGTCCGCGGTGTGCAGGCCGTTGAGCTTGCCGGTGGACAGCGGCGAGGTGATGGTGTCTGCCGAATAGCCGTCGGTGCGCCACTGGTCGGTGTGCATGTACCAGTAGCCGGTGCCGATCACCGTGCGCGGCGGCCGGCTCCAGTCCAGCGCGTTGGCCAGATTGAACCAGCCGGTCATCGGCCGGCACTTCTCCTGGCCGACGTAGTGCGCCCAGCCGCCGCCGTTGCGTCCGATCGAACCGGTCAGCATCAGCAGCGCGATGATCGCCCGGTAGGTGACGTCGGCGTGGAACCAGTGGCAGATGCCGGCGCCGATCAGGATCATGGTGCGCCCCTTGGAGACCTCGGAGTTGGCCGCGAACTCGCGGGCGATCCGCAGGCAGGCCTCCGCCGGCACCGAGGTGATCGCCTCCTGCCAGGCCGGGGTGTAGGGGGTCTCGGCGTCGTCGTAGCCGGACGGCCACTGGCCCGGCAGGCCGTCGCGGCCGACGCCGTACTGGGCCAGCATCAGGTCGAGCACGGTGGTGACCAGGTGGTCGCCGACCCGCTTGGTGGGGACGCCGCGGCGGATGATGGAGCCCTCGCCGCGGGGGTCCTCGAAGCAGGGCAGCGCGATCTCCTTGGGCTCGTACTGGTCGGTCTCGAGCAGCGACAGCGCCGGGTCGAGGTCGCCCAGCACCAGATTCCAGTTGCCCGGGCCGTCCTCGGAGTAGCGGTAGCCCATCGAGCCCTTCGGCACCGCGGGGGCGTTGCCGGCGGCGTCCCAGATGACCGTCTTGAAGGCGTCGTGCTTGGTGCCGGAGCCCATCCCCAGATCTTCGGCAGTCAAGAACTTGGACGCGGTCAGGCCGTGGCCGTCCGGGTGCTCGACCAGCTTCACCAGCATGCCCAGGTCGGTGTACTGCCGGACGTAGTCGCGGAAGAACGGCGTCTGCTTCTCGACGTAATGCTCTTTGAGGATCACGTGCCCCATGGCCATCGCCAGGGCGGCGTCGGTGCCGGCCTGAGCGGGCAGCCACTCGTCGGCGAACTTCACGTTGTCGGCGTAGTCGGGGGCGACCGTGACCACCTTGGTGCCGCGGTAGCGCACTTCGGCCATCCAGTGCGCGTCCGGCGTCCGGGTGACCGGAATGTTGGAGCCCCACATCATCAGGTAGGTGGAATCCCACCAGTCGCCCGACTCGGGGACGTCGGTCTGGTCGCCGAAGACCTGCGGCGAGGCCACCGGCAGGTCGGCGTACCAGTCGTAGAACGACGCCATCGCGCCGCCGATGAGGTGGTTGAACCGGGTGCCGATGGCGTGGCTGACGATCGACATGGCGGGGATCGGGCTGAAGCTCACGCAGCGGTCGGGGCCGTAGTTCTTGATCGTGTTCACATAGGACGCCGCGGCGATCTCGACCGCCTCGGCCCAGCTCATCCGGACCAGGCCGCCCTTGCCGCGGGCCTGCTGGTAGCGGCGCCGCTTGGCCGGGTCGGTGGAGATCTCCCGGAACGCCTCGACCGGGTCGCCGAGCCGCTGCTTGGCCTCCCGGTACATTTCCAGCAGCACGCCGCGTCCGTACGGGTAGCGGACCCGGGTCGGGCTGTAGGTGTACCAGGAGAAGGCCGCGCCGCGGGGGCAGCCGCGGGGCTCGTACTCGGGCCGATCGGGACCGGTGGAGGGGTAGTCGGTCTGCTGCGACTCCCAGGTGATGATGCCGTCCTTGACGTACACCTTCCACGAGCACGAGCCGGTGCAGTTCACCCCATGCGTGGAACGAACCACCTTGTCATGGCTCCATCGGTCGCGGTAGAAGACATCGCCCTGGCGGCCGCCCTCGCGGAAGACGGCGCGGCCGTCGGACGTCTCGTCCCACTTGGTGAAGTACCTGCCCAGCTTGAGCAGCGCATCCGCCGCCGGCCCGTCCAGGTGTGCCTGCCCAGTCGTCATAAGGCCACCTAACAACCTGCGGGATTGCTCAGGGATTTTTATAACGAAAATATTGCGAAAATTACCTCGGTGATCCGGGGTCGCAGGTTGCCCGGATGGGTGCGCGGGTGCCGCACATGCGTCGAAGATGGGGCGATGGTGCCGTGAATGAGCGGAAGATCGCGGGCCCGGGGCGCGGCACTCGTTCCCGGCGGAGTTCGCCGAGGATGGGTAGCCGGGAGGGATCACGGGGCCAGGAGCCCGCGGAGGGGGCGATCACGGGGTGGCCGCGTCGGTCCCAGGCGAGCGGTCGGTTTGGCGGCCTGTCAGCCGATGGTGAAGCCGTGTCCATTATCGGTGAAGGTCACGTGTCGGTTCCGTTGTGCGTCCCGCAGGTCACGTTCCTGCCGTTTCGCTTCGGTCTCCTCAGCGACCTCGGGAGCCACCACCTCCAACAGGTGCCGGGACAAGCCGGCGAGTTCGTGGCTGTTGAACTGGTCGCAATAGCCCACCATGGTGGCCTGCGCGGCAGTCTCGGCGTTCGGGTCCAGGTCGGTGGGGAGCTTCTTCAACACCTGGCTGATCGCCTGAACTTGCCGATCGTTCGCCAGCCCGTCACGGAGGGCGTCACCGATCTGGGTGAACCGGTGCAGATCCTCCGCGTGGCGCACCATTGCCGAGGCTTGACCTCGGGCGTAGCGCAACTCTGCCGCCAGCCAGGACACGGTGGGGATGCCGTGGGCGGTCATTGCCGCCTCAGCCCGATCCACAGCCCCCAGGACGGTATGCACCACGCCGGCCAACCGCGTCTGCACCGTCAACAACTCAGTCACCAGATCGAGCTGTTTCCGATCCGTCAGCAGCACCATCTCGTCGTAGCTGACTTGATCGAGCAGGCCGGACACGACGGTGGCGAAATCC
>JAGPGQ010000136.1:0-1844 GCA_018055925.1 Micropruina sp. | reverse complement strand
GGCTTTCCGTTAGGGGTGCCGGGCGTCGATGTCGAGATCGCTCACTGATTTCGGGAAAGCCCGAATGGTTTCGGGTTATAACCCGAAACCGTGACACTCTTCCTGCCACGAGTCATCGATGTCGAGATCGTGTGACCGCACCGACGTCCGGGTGTGATGGCCGAACTCGACGACCTCACGATCCAGGAGGGTCAATCGCAGACACGGCATCCACCACCGCCGAAAGGCACGTCGCCAACGCGCCGACCTGTCGCCGCGGCGGTGCGCCGTCAGGTGGCGCCGTCCCGGGGGACGCTCACCGAGCGGGAACGCCTCCGGCCGAAGCCGACGGCCAGCGAGGGCGAGGTTCCCTGCCAGTCGCCCAGGATGTTGGCCCAACCCACAGGCGTGACCACGAACACGTCGCCGTGGAGTGCGGCGGTCAGGTGGTTGCTGAAGCGCCAGCCGAAGAAGTACTGGGTTTCCGTCGGGGTGATCGTGGCGTGCCCGTGACGGCAGACGACGGTGATCAACTCGCCGGTGATGGGGCCGTTGCGTTCGCCGTCCCAGGTCCGCTCGGGCACACAATCCGTGGCCACCGCGCACAGGACTCGGCTGAGCTCATAGATCGATGTGTCGTCGAAGTACCCGTCCTTGTCGAAGACGGCGGGCTGCGTGGGCAGGCTGCGCACCTCGAGAACGGCCAGGGTGGCGCGATCGACATGCGCGACCAGGGTGGTGCCGGGAACGGCGGGCCCGCGACTCAGGATCTCGGTCAGGACGCGGGCACGGTCGTCGGTTCCGGTGAACATTTCGGTGAAGGTCGACATCGCCTCATGATGCGGCCGGGTACCGACAGTTGCGCCCTGTGGGTCGCGAATCTGTGGATAACTCAACCGGGGTGGGTCACCGGACGCCGCCTGGCAGGATCCCTGCACGGGTCTCCGGCGCTACCGAGCGGGTGACTGAGAGCGGGTCAGGCAGGGCAGTGCGCCGGCTGATCCGTTGTCGATGAACTGGCGTACTCCCGCTATCGGGATGCCTCCGAGCAAGGACTTCTACGACGGGAAATTGGACGCCGGTCGGGCCTCCTCAAGGAACGATCGGTCTCCCCGGTATTTCGTCCTGCCCGCGGCAACCGACCGCGCCAGCAGCCCACGGGTCGGCGGCGACCACACGGGGTGGCCGCGGCGTCCCCAACCGGTGAGCAGGTGGCTGGCGGCCTGCCAGCCGGTGGTGGCCGCGCGCTCCATCAGCGCGACGGGGAGGTCGCAGCGGACCAGGTCTCCGGCCAGCAGCACCCGCGGGTCGGGCGTGGTGACCGTGGGTCGATCCGTCCACGGGGACGTGTCGACCAGCGGGCAATCGGCCTCGACCAGCCACTGCTCGGTGAGCACCGGCGCACCCGCGAGCGCCGGTTGGGCGCGCTCGGCCTCGGCCCACAGCCGGCCTCGGACGTGGGAGCCGGGATCGGCCGACGAACCGGTGCCACCCGGATCGACGGCACCGCTCAGCTCGCTCAGTGCGTAGCCGTGCACCTCGACCACGGCGCCGCCGTTCCGCTCCGCCCACCGGGTGGCGCCCGATTCGAAGGCGTCCAGCCGGGAGATGTTGTCCAGGAGCCCGTACCCGCTGGTGCCGAGGAACGCCGGCACCTCCGGCAGCCGGCGGCCGAGCCAGCGGCGCCCGACCGCGAACGGGGGCGCCACCCGCAACCCGGCGATCCGGTCGCGCCACCCGGCGTCGCCCAAACCGTCGGAGTCGCGCACCACCCGCTGCAGGGCGGCGGTGTCGAGGGCCAGGACGACGGCATCCGCCCGCTCCTCGCCCCGGTCGTGGACGACCCGGACGCCGTCCCCGTCCGA
>JAGPGQ010000365.1 GCA_018055925.1 Micropruina sp. | reverse complement strand
GTCCGGACGCCACCCCGAGGGCCCCGAAGGAGACGCCGTAGATGCCCACCGCGACCGCGATCGACAGCCCGCTCTTCACGGCGGGGGTCAGGTTCGGCACCCGGGGCACTTTAGTCGTCCACTCCGACCCATCCCCGCGTTCCATGGGTGGTCTCGGCGCGGAGATCCCGGGTCGAGCCCGGGATGACGGGCTCTCCGTCATCCCGGCGAACGGGCAGCCGCGGGACGAGCGGTTGGGGTGGGCTCACGCGTGGGTGGCCGCGGCCCGCAGCAGCCGTTGGACGGTGCCCAGGGTGCGGGTGGTCGCCTTGGCGCCGAGTTGCGCCTGCACCGCGACGGTGGGGTCGCCGCCCATGACGTACCGGGTCACCACCCAGCCGGTGCCCGAGGCGACCACCGTCGTCCCGGACGGATGGATGCGGGTGCCGACGGCCGCCCAGTCCATCCCGGTGACGGTCTCGAGGAGCGGCTCGAAGAACGTCGCGGTGATCGCGCGGTGCTCGTCGGCGGAGACCACCGCCTGCGCCTGCCGCACCAGCGACACCAGCTCGGGCAGCGGTTGGCTGGGTGCGATCTCGGTGTAGCCGACCTGCTCGGCGAGGGTGTCCCGGACGTCGGCGATCACCCGGGCCGCGGACCGGCCGAGCGGGTCGAAGAGCACCGTCCCGTTGGTCTGGAACGACCGCACCCGGACCGCCCCGGCACGCTCGAACGCGGCCTCCAGCACCGGACGGGTCGGGCTGTGGCTGCGCGCCTGCCCGAGGTTCATGTTGCGGAAGAACGCCACGTGCCGCGGATCCGCCGGCGATTCGGGTGCCATGGCGGCAGGCTACTTCGCCGGTCCCCGCTCGTCGGAGTCCTCGTCGCGCCAGATGCCCGGCGGCCGGTCCACGATCAGGACGGTGCCCCCGGCGGCGTCCCGCAGTTCCTTCGGCGCCAGCGCGTGCGCCAGGTGGTAGACGGTCACCGTGACGATGGTGCCCAGGGCGATGCCGCTGAGCAGGAAGTCCGGGCCGATCTCCAGGGTGACGTTGCCGACGCCGATGATGATGCCGGCCGACACCGGGACCAGGTTGACCGGGTTGCCGAAATCGACGCCGTTCTCCTTCCAGATCTTGGCGCCCAGCAGGCCGATCATGCCGTAGAGCACCACCGTGATGCCGCCCAGTACACCGCCGGGCGTGGCCGACACGATGGCGCCGAACTTGGGGGAGAAGCCGAAGCCGATGGCCACCAGAGCGGCCACCACGTAGGCGGCCGTCGAATAGACCCGGGTGGCCGCCATGACGCCGATGTTCTCGGCGTAGGTGGTGGTCGGCCCGGCGCCGACCGCGGTGGCCACCATCGAGCCCACACCGTCGGCGGCGATCGCCCGGCCCATGTCGGCGTCCAGGTCGGCGCCGGTCATCTCGGCGACCGCCTTCACATGGCCGGCGTTCTCGGCGATCAGCGCGATCACCACCGGCAGGGCGATCAGGGCGAAGGCGACGTTGAGGTTCGGCCCGTGCAGGCCGACCACGTTGTCGGCGGCGAGGAACTGCCAATCGGCCAGGTCGGTCAGCGGCGGGAACCCGATCCACGGTGCCGCCTCGACGGCCGTCCAGTTGACCCGCAGGTGCGTGGTGGATTCGCCGGCCGCGGGGTCGAACGAGGTGATCGGTCCGGTCAGGAGGTCGGCCAGCCAGCTGACCAGGTAGCCGATCAGCAGGCTCATGAAGATGGCGATCCGGCCCAGGAACCCCTTCACGCCCACGCTCAGCACGACCACGACGAGCATCACGAACAGGGCGATCCACTGGTCCTGCGGCCAGTAGGTGCCGGCCACCACGGGGGCCAGGTTGAAGCCGATCAGCATCACCACGGCACCCGTGACCACGGGCGGCAGCGCCCGGTGGATCACCCGGGCGCCGGCGAAGTGAATGATCACGCCCACGATGAACAGCGCCAGGCCGACCCACAACATGGCGCCGGTCAGGTCGGCGGGGTTGCCGCCGGCGCCGTAGATGGCCGTGGCCACTCCGACGAAGGACGCCGACGAACCCAGGTAGCTCGGCACCCGTCCCCGCACGGCGACCAGGAAGATCAGGGTGGCGACGCCCGACATCATCACCGCCAGCTGGGGGTTCAGGCCCATCAGCAGCGGGAACACGAAGGTGGCGCCGAACATGGCCACCACGTGCTGGGCGCCCAGCCCGACCGTCTTGCCCCAGGACAAGCGTTCGTGTGGAGCCACCACCTCGCCCGGCCTCAGTTTCCCGTCCCCGTGCAAGGTCCACAGCGGCATGGCCAATCCCTCTCGTCCTCGGCGCGGTTAGCACCCTATGCCGCCCGGAACGGCCCTCGGCGCGGGAATCCCCGGTGAGACGTGCTACCGCGGGGCGCCGCCTGTGCCTCCCGGGGCGGGGCGCACTCAGGCGTTCAGGCGGACGATCTGAACGGCGAGCTCAACGAGCCTCCGAGCTCGACGGACGAGGGGCTCGGCCTTCGTCGCAGAGATGAGTGCCACGCCGTACTCGATGCCGGCCTTGCTCGAGATGAGTTCGCGCATGGCCTTTTCGGCACTGCCGGCGTCCGGCCGCTGTCCGAGGGCCCGTCGGAGTTCGCCGGCAGCGGCTGCGTGACGTCGGCTCTTGGTGGTCCCTCCGGTGAGTTCCGTCACGATGGCGTCCTTGGCGCAAATGCCGGCGTGCACGGCGTCCCCGGCCGCGACGGTATTGCGTCCCGCTTGCAGGTTGGCTTCGGCGGACGCAAGGTACTCCTCTGCCTTCTTCAGGAAGCTGCGGGCATGGTTGCGTTGCTCCAGTGTCGCCACTACGCC
>JAGPGQ010000135.1 GCA_018055925.1 Micropruina sp. | reverse complement strand
GCCGAAGTCGGGCCCGTCCATCATCGGGGCGCCCGCCGGGGCGCCGAAGCAGCGGATCAGCAGCGGTTCCGCGGTGTGCCGGGCGACCACCTCGCCGGCGCTCAGGCCGAGCAGCGCGGCGACCGCGTCCAGATCGGGGCCGTACTCGCCGCCGTAGGCGACCGGCACCCGGAAGGTGCGCGGCGTCCGCTCCGGGACGCTGTCGATCCGTTCGGCGGCCTCGGCGACCGCCGCCCGGATCGCCGAATGGTCGGTGGCGGTGCAGTCGAACTCGACCAGCAGCGAGTCGTAGGTCGGCAGTGTGCCGAGCAGCCCGTCCGGCGCGGACCGCCGCAGCAGCGCCGCCAGGCCGTGGGCGACCCGCCAGGCGGCATGCGCGCCGGGGCCGTCGACGACGACGCGAACGGCGGAGTCCCCGCAGTCGAGCACCTGGACGTTGCATCCGCTCGACGCGAGGCTCCGCATGCCCTCAGGCCTTGTTTCCGAGCACGTCGGCCATCGGCGCCACCGAGACACCGGCGGCGGTGAGGCCGTCGCGGATCGCCCGGGCGGTGGTGACGGCGCCGGCGTTGTCGCCGTGCAGCAGCAGCGAATCGGCCCGGACGTCGAGCACCGTGCCGTCGACCGCCTCCAGCGTCGACTCGGTGGCGATCCGGATGGCGCGGGCGACCAGGGTGTCGAGGTCGTGGATCACCGCGCCGGGCTCGGAGCGCGGCACCAGCGTGCCGTCCGGCCGGTAGGCGCGGTCGACGATGCCGACGATCGCCACCGGCAGGCCGCGGCGCTTCGCCTCCTCGGACAGCTCACCGTCCTGGCAGACCACGATCATCTCGGGGTCGACCGCCTGGGCGGCGTCGCAGACGGCCTTGGCGTAGTCGGCCCGCACCGCGACCAGGTTGCCCAGCCGTCCGTGCGGGGCGACGTGCCGCACCCGGGTGCCGTGCGCTGTGGCGAACGCCGACAGGGCGCCGATCTGGTACAGGGTGTCGGTGCGCACCTGCTCGGCGGTCAGGCCCATGTCGCGACGGCCGAAGCCGACCAGGTCGGGAAAGCTGGGGTGCGCACCGATCTGGATGCCGCGTTCCGCGCACGCGCGGGCGGTGGCGTCCATGATCCGCGGGTCCCCGCCGTGGAACCCGCAGGCGACGTTGGCCGACGAGACGATCTCGAGCAACGACGCGTCGTTGCCCATCGTCCAGTCGCCGAAACCCTCGCCCAGGTCGGCGACCAGGTCGATCCGTGCCCGCATGACCCTCCCTTTCGATCGAATGACCTGACCGTAGGGATTCCGCGCGGCACTGTGGTAAGACGGATTTTCGCTGACGTGATAGCACGTCGCGATGACTGAACCGGGAGGTGCCGATGGAGACCAGGCGACTGGCGACCTTCGTCCGGATCGTCGACGTCGGCAGCCTGACCCGGGCCGCCGACGTCCTGCACATCGCGCAGCCCGCGCTGAGCCAGCAGATCAACGCGCTCGAGGCCGACCTGGGGCAGCGCCTGCTGATCCGCAGCAAGCTCGGCGTCGAGCCGACGGAGGCCGGCGCGGCGCTCTACCGGCACGCCCAGGTCATCCTCAAGCAGGTGGACGACGCGGTCGCCGAGGTCGGCCTGCTCGGCCGCGAGGTGGCCGGCCAGGTGTTCGTCGGGCTGGCGCCGTACAGCACGGCCAACCTGATCGCGTTGCCGCTGGTCGAGGCGGTACGGGCACGTTACCCGCACATTCTGCTGCGGGTCTCGGACAATTTCGGGGTGGTGCTCAGCGAGGCCATGATGACCGGCCGGTTGCACCTCGCGATCCTGTACGACTCCGGACCGGTGAAGGGCCTGGTGTTCGAGCGGTTGACCACCGAGGAGCTGGTGCTGGTCTGCGCCCCGGAGACCGCCGGGGACGCCGACGAGGTGCCCATCGAGGCCCTCGCCGACGTGCCGCTGATGCTGCCCAGCCCGGCGCACACGATCCGCAAGGCGGTCACCCGGGCGTGCGACGCGGCCGGCATCCAGCCGCTGGTGCTCACCGAACTGGAGTCCGTCGCCCTGATGGGGCAGGCGGTCTCGGCCGGGCTGGGATCCACGGTGGTGCCCCACTCGGTCGCGGAACGCCTGATCCAGGGCTCCAACCTGCGCCTGCTGCGGATCGCGCCCGGCATCGAGGTGCACCTGTCGCTGGGCACCCCGTCCAGCCTGCCGCTGTCGCGGGCGGCGGAATGCGTGCGCGACCTGTTGCGGCAGGTGGTGGCGACCACCCTGCTGGCGCGCCGGTGATCCGCCGCGGCCGCGCGGCGGCGGCGGCGCGGGTCAGGCGCCGAAGATGCCGATCCCGAGCGGGATCAGCCACAGCACCGCCAGCCCCTGCAGCACCCGGTCCTTCAGCACGACCTCTTCGGGCTCGCCGGCGGTGCCGGCGTCGATGTCCATCGCGTAGCGCAGCAGCGCCAGGGTGAACGGCACGATCGAGATCGTCGTCCAGGGCACCCCCCAGGGCTCGTCGGCGCGGTGCTCGAACGTCCACAGGCTGTAGGACATGATCACGATCGAGCACGAGATGGCCCAGACGAACCGCAGGTAGCTGAGCGAGTAGCGCGCCAGCGAGGCCCGGGTGCCGGCGTCCGAGCCCAGCTCCTTCATCTCCGAGTAGCGCTTGCCGGCCACCATGAACAGCGAACCGAACGAGGCCACCAGCAGGAACCACTGGGAGAGCTCGATGCCGGACGCCACGCCGCCGGCCACCGCCCGCAGCAGGAAGCCGGCCGCCACCATCGCCAGGTCGATGATCGGCTGGTGCTTGAGGAACATCGAGTAGCCCACCTGCAGCAGCCAGTACACCGCCAGGGTAATCCCCAGCATCGGCGAGATCCACCAGCCGAGCGCCAGGCTGGCCGCCACGGTCACTCCGGCCAGCACCAGCGCCGCCGAGGCGCCCAGTTCTCCGGCCGCGATCGGCCGGAACCGCTTCTTCGGGTGCAGCCGGTCGGCCTCGACGTCGCGGACGTCGTTGATCAGGTAGATGGACGCGCTGACCAGCGAGAACGCGACGAACGCCCACAGCGAGTTGATCAGCACCCGCGGGTCGAACAGGGCCCCGGCGGCCATCGGGGCGGCCAGCACGAGGATGTTCTTCACCCACTGCTTGGGCCGCATCGCCCGCAGCCAGGCCGGCAGCGGGGAGGGTTTGGGTTGAACCAGCGAGTTCTCCGACATCGAGCGACAGGCTAGCGCAGCGACTCGGCCTCGCCCCACAGCTGCGGCCACGCCACACCGAGCTCCAGCAGCAGCGTCCGCAGCAGCGGCAAGGACAGCCCGACGACGTTGTGGTGGTCGCCCTCGATGCCGGTGACGAAGGGGCCGCCGAGACCGTCCACGGTGAACGCGCCGGCCACCCACAGCGGTTCGCCGGTGGCCACGTAGGCGTCGATCTCGGCGTCGTCCAGGTCCGCGAAGTGGACGGTGGTGGACGCCACCGCCTCGGCGGCCCGGGCCTCGCCGCCGTCCAGGACGATCACCCGGTGGCCGGTGTGCAGCACGCCCGAGCGGCCGCGCATCGCCCGCCAGCGCAGCCGGGCCCGCTCGGCGTCGGCGGGTTTGCCCTGCGGTTCGCCGTCGATCTCCAGCAGCGAGTCGCAGCCGATCACCACCGCCGCGGAGTCGGACGGCGCCAGCCGGCCGGCCACGGCGGCCGCCTTGAGCCGGGCCAGGGTGAGCGTCAGGGCGGCCGGGTCGGCGACGCGCACCGCGTCCTCGTCGACGCCGGAGACGATCGGTTCGGCGGTCACCCCCGCCCGGCGGAGCACCTCGAGCCGGGCGGGACTGGCCGAGGCAAGGATCACGCGCATCGGTCCATTGTGGGGTATTGGATCGCCGTGGCCTGCTCGCGGGGATGACCGGCCTGTGCCTAAGCTCTGCGCCATGACCGTGCAATCCGTGGTGGATGCCGACGCGTTGCGGGCCGCGCTGACCGGTCCCGGTCGACTGTTCGCCGAGGTGTCCTGGGTGCCGGGCACCGGGTCGACCAACGCCGACCTGGCGGCCGCCGCGCAGGCCGGCGCACCCTCGGGAACCGTGCTGGTGGCCGGCCACCAGAGCGCCGGACGGGGCCGGTTCGCCCGCCGCTGGGAGGCCCCGCCGGGTGCCTCGGTGGCGATCTCGGTGCTGCTGCGGCCCGACGTCGAGGTGGCGCACTGGTCGTGGCTGCCGCTGGTCACCGGGGTGGCCGTCGCCGAGGGCCTCGCCGAGGCCGCCGGCGTCCGGGCCGAGGTGAAATGGCCCAACGACGTGCTGATCGGCGGCCGCAAGGTGTGCGGCATCCTCTCGGAGCGGGTCGCCGGGGCGGCCGTGATCGGGATGGGGATCAACACCACCCTGGACGCGGACCGGTTGCCGGTGCCGACGGCGACCTCGCTGGCGCTGGCCGGCTCCACCGCATCGGTCACCGACGTGGTGATCGGTGTGCTGGCCGCCCTCGAGGGGGCCTACCTGCGCTGGGCGTCCGGCTCCGACCTGAGGCGCTGGTACGGGCAGCGCTGCGCCACCATCGGCGCCGACGTCCGGGTGCTCGAGTCGGCGACCTCGTCGGTCGAGGGACGCGCCACCGGCGTGGACGCCTCCGGGCGGCTGCTGGTCGAGACCCCGGTCGGGGTGCGGGCCTTCGCCGCCGGGGACGTGCTGCACCTGCGCCGCAGCGAGGGGGTGGTGGCCCGATGAGCAGCGGCTTCTTCGCCCTGCTGGACGACATCGTGGCGATGGCCAAGCTGGCCGCGTCCTCGCTCGACGACGTCACCGCCGCCGCCGGCCGGGCCAGCGCGAAGGCGGCGGGCGTGGTGATCGACGACACCGCCGTGACGCCCCGCTACGTGCACGGCTTCAGCCCGGACCGCGAGCTGCCGGTGATCCGGAAGATCGCGGCCGGCTCGCTGCGCAACAAGCTGCTGCTGATCCTGCCCGGAGCCCTGCTGCTCAGCCAGTTCTTGCCCTGGCTGCTGACCCCGATCCTGATGATCGGCGGCACCTACCTGTGTTACGAGGGTGCCGAGAAGCTCTGGGAGAAGTTCGGCGGTGGCCACGGCCACGAGCCGGCACCGGTGGTCGGCGGCCCGGACGAGAAGGCGATGGTCGCCGGCGCGATCCGGACCGACCTCATCCTGTCCACCGAGATCATGGTGATCGCGCTCAACGAGGTGGCCACCGAGCCGTTGCTGTCGCGCGCCGTCACGCTGGTCGTGGTCGCCCTGGCGATGACCGTGGTGGTGTACGGGGTGGTCGCGCTGATCGTGAAGATGGACGACGTCGGCCTGCACCTGGCCACCGAACGCTCGGGCGGGCTGGCGGCCTTGGGACGCGGACTGGTCGCCGCCATGCCGAAGGTGCTGGCCACCCTGTCGAACGTCGGCATCGTGGCCATGCTGTGGGTCGGCGGGCACATCCTGCTGGTCGGCCTGAACGACCTCGGCTGGCATCCCCTCTACGAGCTGGTGCACCACGCGGAGGAGGCGATCGGGCACGCCGTGCCCGGCGCCTTCGGTGGGTTCCTGGCCTGGCTGGCCAACACCACCGCCTCCGCGGTGCTGGGGGTGATCGCCGGTGCCGTCGTGGTCGCCGTCATGCAGCTGATCGGACGGCTGCGCCGCCGCGGGCAGCCCGCCGCCCCCGCCGATCACTGACCGGCGGCCTCGAGGAACGCGTAGAGCAGGCGGTTGTACTCCGCGGGAGCGGCGGTGGGCACCGGGCCGCGGGCCGAGGCGACCACCTCGAGCCGGGCGCCGGCGATCCCGGCGGCCAGCTCGGCGGTCGCGGCGCGGGCCGCGGCGTCCGCCTGGCCGGTGATCACCAGCGTCGCCGCGGTCACCGAACCCAGCCACGGCCGGACGTCCAGCTCGGCGCCGGCCATCGCCGCGCGCTGCACCCAGCGGCTCAGCCCCTTGGGTCGCGGCGGCACCTCGGAGACCACCAGGTGCGAGACCGCCTCGGGGGAACGCCCGGCGGCGATCGTGGCCACCAGGGCGCCCAGCCCGGTGCCCACCAGCGCCATCGAGTCGACCCCGAACCGGTTCAGCTGGGCGAGCACCGCGTCGGCGGCCCGCTCCGGCTCGAAACCGGCCGGGCGTCCGGGACGCAGCCCGTCCAGCCACGGCGCGACCGCGCGGACGCCGTCCGGCAGCGCGCTCACCTGCTCCTGCCAGAAGGGCGGCGAGCCGCCGAGGCCGTGCAGGAACACCAGCAGGGGGACCGACATGGGCCCCATCGAACCACGGACATAATGGTCCCCATGGGATTGCCCGCCAAACTGCTCGGTAACGGCGAGCACGAGTTGCTCCATCTGCGCTCCCACGGCAAGACGATGATCCGGCCGACGATCTGGCTGGTGGTGATCGCCGTGGTCGCCGGCGCCGCGCTCGGAGCGCTGCCCAGGGGCTGGCCCGACTGGGTCGGCTGGGTCCTGGTCGTGCTCGCCGTGGCCTGGGCGGTGCCCGCCTACCTGCTGCCGCTGCTGCGTTGGCGGACCACCACCTACACGCTCACCAACCACCGGCTGATCACCCGCTCCGGGATCATCACCAAGGTCGGTCATGACCTGCCGGTGGCCCGGATCACCAACGTCACCTACGAGCGCAGCCTGACCGACCGGATGTTCGGCTGCGGCTCCCTGGTGTTCACCACCTCGGCCGAGGCGCCCGTCGTGCTGCACGACATCCCGAAGGTCGAGAGCGTCGGCGTGGCGATCTCGAACCTGCTGTTCGGGGTGCGCGCGTGAGCCAGGTGCGCGCCGGGCAGCCGGCGCTGGGCACCCAGCTGACCCGGTTCGTGCTCACCGGCGGGCTGTCCGCGATCGTCGACTACGGGCTGCTGGTGGTGCTGATGGCGGTCGGGCTGGACTACGTCCCGGCCAAGGTGCTGTCGTTCATCGCCGGCACCACCACCGCCTACCTGATCAACCGGCGCTGGACGTTCAACGCCGACGGTTCCAAGCGGCAGTTCGCGTCCGTGATGCTGCTGTACGGGATCACCTTCGTGCTGCAGGTGGGCATCTTCACGGTGCTGTTCCCGTGGTTGCTGTCGGTCGGCCTGGGGACGGAGTTCCTGCCCAAGATGAGCTGGGCGCAGCTGATCGGCTTCGTGATCGCGCAGGGCATCGCGACCGCGGTGAACTTCGTCGTGCAGCGGGCCGTGATCTTCCGGCGATGAGGTCCCGCACGGTGGCGTAGCGGGCAGGCCTAGCACACGTTAAGTGCATAACGTGCGGTAAGCTCCTCGAATGGCTCATCCTGGAGAAGGAGGCGGTGTGCCTCCAGTTGGGTACGAGACTCTCCCGTGGGTACCCACGGGCGATCTGCAGCTCCTTTCCCGGCGGCGACGAGCACTCATTCCCGCAACCTACGAAGCAGCGCTGCCGGCTCGGATCGCGGATTGTGCACCGACGACACCAGGGTGGCTGGCCGCGGAGTTGGACGACGCCTCGGCCGCGATCGTCCGGTTCGACAGCCGATCGTGGACGGGCGCCGCCGCGACCGAACTGGCACCCCTGGTGACCGTGCTGCTGCGGTCGGAGTCAGCGGCCTCGTCCCGGATCGAGAACCTGACCGTGGGTGCCAGACAGCTCGCTCTGGCCGAACTGGGCGCTGATGCGAGCCGGAACGCCGAACTCGTGGCCGGCAACGTCGCCGCCATGGAGGCGGCCGTGACGTTGGCCGACGGCATCGACGCGCGTTCGATCCGTGCTATGCACGGCGCCCTGATGGCAGCACACGACCCTGCAGAGGCCGGACGCTGGCGGACCCAGCAGGTATGGATCGGCAGTTCGTCCGACAGTCCCGCGGGTGCCTTATTCGTCCCCCCGCAGCCCGCTCGGATCGACGTGGCCATGGGCGATCTGGTGAGTTTCATGGCACGGGACGACCTGCCTGTCCTGCTCCAGGCGGCCATCGCCCACGCGCAGTTCGAAACGGTGCACCCATTCACCGACGGCAACGGACGCACGGGCAGGGCCCTGCTGCACGCGCTGCTCAGGGCAAAGGGCCTGGCCAGGGGGGTGACGGTGCCCGTTTCGGCCGGTCTGCTCACTGATACTGCGGGCTACTTCGGATCGCTGGACGCCTATCGCGCCGGTGATCCGGTGCCCATCATCGAGCAGGTTGCCCGGTCGGCCCAACAAGGGGTCGTGCATGGGACGTGGCTGGTCGACCGCCTGGCCGAGATCCGGCAGCGCTGGCTCGACGGTGCGCGCTTCCGACGGGGGTCGGCGGCCCTGAGACTCACGAACGTCCTGGTCGGGCAGCCGGCCGTGAACCTGTCTTTCGTGCAGCGGAAGTTGGATGTCTCTCAGACGGCTGCTCGGCGAGCGATCGACCACCTGGTTCTGGCCGGAATCCTCGCCGAGAGCACCGAACGTCGGCGCAACCGGGTGTGGATCGCCCGCGATGTCGTGGATGCCCTGGACGAGTTCGCGGACCGGGCCGGCCGCCGGGTGCTGCCGCAGGAACGTTCACTCGGAGAAACTACCTGAGGGGGATCGGTCAGCCCGGTGCACGCCGGGATCCATGCCCCGATCCCGACCGGCCCGCATCGTCATCGCGATCGGCGCGGGCGGGTTCAGCCCGGCAGGAGGGTCATCTCCTGCGGCTCCCGGATCACGGGCGGGCCGGGGACGTTGTTGGGCAGTACCCGGTAGACGCCGCGCCCGGGCCGTTCGCAGATGAACCGGGCGGGCGAGCCGTCCACGTAGTGCACGCCGGCGCCGTCGTCGGCGGCATAGCCACCCGGAAGTTCGCCCGAGGCCACGGCGGCTGCGTAGACCGGGTCGCGCCCCGGTTCGCCGTCCAGGTGCGGGCAGAAACTCCCGCGGACCAGGCCGAACCCACCCGTCCAGGGCCGCAGGTCGCCGAACGAGTCGGTGACGCAGCCCTCGTACCAGCAGGCCGCGCCGGCCGAGATCCCGGCCAGCACCAGGTCGCCGTCCGCGGAGCGCTGCCGGACCACGTCGATCACCCCGTGCGCCTGCCACAGCGCGACCAGGTTCACCGTGCTGCCGCCGCCGACGAACAGCAGATCGGCCTCCGCCAGCCGGTCCACGGCCTCGGAGGCGCCCGTCCAGAGCGTCAGCACCGACGTCCGGACGCCGAGCGCCCCGTACGCGGTGAGGAACCTGTGGATGTAGCCGGCGTCGTCGCCGGAGGCGGTCGGCGCGAAGCACACCCGCGGATGCTCCGAGCCGGTCAGCCCGATCAGGAAGGCGTCCAGCGCCGTCGGCTCGCCGAATTGGGACATCGAGAAGCCGCCGCCACCCATCGCCACGAGGTGCCTGGTCATGTCCGGATCCTAAAGTCCCGCAGGCAGCCGCGCGGGCGATCGGCGATTCCGCGATCAAGGGGATCGCGACATGCGATCCCAACCCACATGGGTGATGTCTAGGGCCGGGGCACTAGGAGCCGGTGACTACCACGAAGCCGTTGGCAGCCTCCAGGTAGACCAGGACGGGAAGGGCGAGCACCATCAGACTGAGCAGCCACATCCAAGCCCTGGGCCAGCCCTGCGTGCTCAGGCCACCACGGATGAGCACACCACCCACGACCAGGCAGACAACGGTCAATGCCACGAAGCCGAAGAAGTAGATCGCTACGGCCGCCAGTAGGGCGGACAGAGCCCACCCGGCAAGTCGGCGCCCCGTCCAAGCCATGGTCATGCCGGCATACTACCCGTTCACGCTGCACTTCTGGCTGGCCGCGTAGTTCACGAAGTTCTTGTTCAACCGCATCTGGCTGCACAGCAACTTGCTGAGGAGATCCCATCCGCCGGCCCCCCAGGCGAAGGAACCTCTCGCCACGCCGCGGCCCTCCCAGCCGACATTGAGCACGGACTTCGAGACGCCCTTGCCGTGCCATCCCATGGAGAACGCCTCCTGAAACGCCTCGACAACAGACACCTGTTTCACGGCGCCATTCTCAATGCAGACTCGTGTCGTGTTAGTAACTGCAAACAGACGGGAACGCGTTACGCCGCCGTAGAAGGTGTTCTCGACGGTCTTACTCCAGCAGGAGCCATCTGTGGATCCCTGAGGCATGGCAAGGGGGGAGGTTCCACTGATCACCCTTGTCTTGACCGGGCCAGATTTCAGCTCCTTCTTGAGAAGCTTCTTGTTCGCGGACGAGAGTGCCTTGTATGTCTTCTTCGGATTCTTGGCCTTGATGACCTTCTTTATGATCTTCTTGACCTTGGATGCCTGCGACGAGGACGACGCGGCTTCGGCTTCATGAACGACGCACACCATGGGCATCAAGACGAGTGCGATTG
>JAGPGQ010000134.1:7293-10324 GCA_018055925.1 Micropruina sp. | reverse complement strand
ACGTGCTCATGGCCGGCGAGCGCGTTGAACTCCTCGATCCGGGCCTTCACGTCGTGCCGCGTGATCCGCTCCCGGGCCTCGATGGACGCCAGGTCGACGGTGTCGATCACCCGCATGTAGGCGGCGATCACGTCGGCCGGGTCGTCGCCGCCGAAGTCGACGCCGAGGTCCTTCTGCGCCTTCAGCACGGCGATCCACAGCCAGCGCTCCGCGACGATCTTGCTCTCGGGGCTCCAGATCGCCCGCATCGCGTCGGAGGCGTAGCGGGTGGCCAGAACATTGGGCACGGTCATGGGCTCATGGTTTCACGGCCGGGCGGGCCGGGGGCCCGGCCACGATCCGACGGACGCCCGCGGGCCGAGGTAGCGCTGGCGCCACTCCAGGGATATTGCCGGCACCATGGACTCGCGGCCACGACCCGGATGG
The DNA here is from genome assembly GCA_018055925.1 of Micropruina sp. Lineage (GTDB taxonomy): Bacteria > Actinomycetota > Actinomycetes > Propionibacteriales > Propionibacteriaceae > Micropruina. The sequence continues at coordinate 9,898 of JAGPGQ010000134.1, read as the reverse complement.
AATGGAGCCATGAGCCGACCCCAGGGACCCTCAACACACTGGGCGCGCACCGAGCGATGCCGGCCCGGAGGTGCCCGCCGCGGAACCCGGGTTGCCGCGTCACCCGCCGCGCCCGACCGCCCGGGCCGTCGACCCCGGCCGGCGCTGCCGACCGGGGTCCGACGGTGCCGGACGACGCCGGGATCGCCGGGTGCGTGGCCGAGGCGGGCATGATGGTGCGGCCCGATCCAGAGCACGTGGTGGCACGGATCGCCGCGATCGTCGCCGCGACCTGGCCGACGTCCGAGGACGAGCGGCAGGCCTGGTTCGCCCTGCTGGGACTACCGGTCCACGGTGAGCCGGTGCCCGGACTGGACGGACGGATTCCGCGGAGCACGCACGTCGCCGGGCCGGCCGACGGGGACTGGCCGGCAATCGGCTGGCACGTCCATCGGGGACGGTTGGTCGGCGTGCACTGGTTCCTGTGGGCCGGTGAGGATGAGGACGAGATCCGCGCGGCGGCCGAGAGCCTGCGTACCCGACTCTCCGCACGGTGGCGGGTGATCGACGCGGCGGCAGGTCCGGCGGGCGGGTTCACGGCCTTGTGGGAGCCGGATGGCAGCCAGATCGACCTGTACTATCACGCGCCCCGGGACGACCACGGACCGGCGACGACACGCGGGGTCGTCCAACTCCAGGTGAATCACCGGGAACGGGCCGCCGAAGCGGAGAGCGAGGCCATGATCGCCGACGCCCTGGAGCGCGACCGGAACCCGGTGGGTTCGGACGGCCGTCCGCCGAGCACTCAGCAGTAGGACACCGTTCCTGGGCCGGATCGCCGACCGCCTCCGGGCCCGGCGGTGGGCGCAGGGAGATCCTGGACGAGCTGCGCCGGGCGCGGGACCGGGCCGGCCTGGACGATGCGGGTGATCGGGACATGGCCGATCGGATCGTCGACCGATGGCGAGCCCACCCGAAGGGGTGACTGCGGGCGGTCGCCTCACCACTCCCCGGCGTCCCCCTCGGCGACGTCGGCGACGTACTGGGCGAGGGTGGAGTTGACCCGGTAGGCGTCCGAGACCGCGATCTCGCCCCGCTCGGCCCGGGCGGCGATGTCCCGGCGGCAGAACAGCGACGGGGCGTCCAGTTGGTCGACGGCCGCGTAGGCGTCGGCCCGGGCCTCGGCGAGGGAACCGGCCCGGGCGACCACGCCCAGCACTCGTCCGCCGGCGGCGACCAGGTCGCCGGCCTCGTTGCGGGCCGTGCCCGCGTGCACGATGTGGACGTTGTCGTCCGAGCCGTCGAGCCGCGGGCCCGCGATCGTCCCGCCCAGGGACGGGGTGCCCGGGTAGCCGTCGGCGGCCAGCACCACGATCACCGAGGCCCCGGGCTTCCAGGCGAGTTCGCCGACGTTCTCCAGATCGCCGACGGCCGCGGCGTAGAGCACCTGGCCGAGCGGCGAGTCGAGGGCGGCCAGCACGGCCTGGGTCTCGGGATCGCCGAAGCGGACGTTGAACTCGACCACCCGCAGCCCCTTCGAGGTGAGCGCCAGGCCCGCGTACAGCAGGCCGACGAACGGGGTGCCGCGGCGTCCGAGTTCGGCGATCGTGGGCTCGACGACGCTCTCCATGATCTCGTCGACCAGGCCGGGCGGCGCCCACGGCAGCGGCGTGTAGGCGCCCATGCCGCCGGTGTTCGGCCCGGTGTCGCCCTCCCCCACCCGCTTGAAGTCCTGGGCGGGCTGCAGTGGCAGTGCGGTCAGCCCGTCGGTGATCGCGAACAGGCTTACCTCGGGCCCGTCCAGGTACTCCTCGACCACCACGGGCAGGCAGCCGGAGGCATGCTCCAGGGCGGCGGCCCGGTCGTCGGTGACGATCACGCCCTTGCCGGCGGCCAGTCCGTCGTCCTTGACCACGTGGGGCGCGCCGAAGTGGTCGAGCGCCTCGGCGACCTCGTCCAGCGTCGTGCAGAACCGGGAGCGGGCCGTGGGCACGCCGGCGCCGGCCATCACGTCCTTGGCGAACGCCTTCGAGCCCTCCAGCCGGGCGGCCGCGGCAGACGGTCCGAAGCAGGCGATCCCGGCCCCCCGGACGGCGTCCGCGACGCCGGCGACCAGGGGTGCCTCGGGACCGATCACCACCAGGTCGACCTTCAGCCGGCGGGCCAGCCCGACCACCGCCTGCGGATCGTTGACGTCCAGCGCATGGTTCGTGGCGACGGTCGCGGTGCCGGGATTCCCCGGCGCGCAGGCGAGGCGGGTGACCGCGGGATCGGCGGCCAGCGCCAGCGCCAGCGCATGCTCGCGTCCCCCGTTGCCGACGACCAGAACGGAAAGCTGTTTGTGCACCCGCTCAGCCTAATGCCGTGGGCCCCGCGACCGGGAGCCGGCTGGGTCCCGACGGGCTCGACGGACGGTATCGCTTCGTCCCGGCGTCAACCGTCATCCCGTCGTCCCAGCATCATCCCCGTCGTCCCAGCATCATCCCCGTCGTCCCGGCATCATCCCCGTCGTCCCGGCGAACGCCGGGACCTCGTTTCACTGCCAACCCGTCGTCCCTCACTGCCAACCCGTCGTCCCGGCGAACGCCGGGACCTCGTCCAGGAGGGCCGGTCGGTCCCCACAAGA
>JAGPGQ010000134.1:1356-7193 GCA_018055925.1 Micropruina sp. | reverse complement strand
TCATCCCCGTCGTCCCGGCGAACGCCGGGACCTCGTTTCACTGCCAACCCGTCGTCCCTCACTGCCAACCCGTCGTCCCGGCGAACGCCGGGACCTCGTCCAGGAGGGCCGGTCGGTCCCCACAAGATCCCGGCGTTCGCCGGGATGACGGAATACCCTTTCGAGCCGGGACTTCGTCCAGGAGGGCGGTAAGTCCCCCACAAGATCCCGGCGTTCGCCGGGACGACGGAATACCCTTTCGAGCCGGGACTTCGTCCAGGAGGGCGGTACGTCCCCCATGAGATCCCGGCGTTCGCCGGGAAGACCCTTTTTCGAGCCGGGACCTCGTTCCCATGGTCCGGTCGGCCGCTACGAGATCCCGGGGCAAGCCCGGGATGACGAAGCAGGCCCCGATGACGAGGGTGTGCGAACCGGGGCCGATGCGGACGACGCGGACGACGACAGGATTCAGTGGGCGACCCGCTGCGCGGTCGCCAGGAAGACGCCGAACTGCCGCAGCTCACCGTCGATCTCACGTTCGGTGGTCAGGGCCGTCCGGACGCTGACGTGGCAGTAGCCGGCCGCGGCGAACGCGCGGCGCAGCGTCCCCCGGCCGAACCCGTGGTGGCCCTCGAAACCCGGCTGGTGGAAGGTGCCGGCCTCGGGTTCCAGGTCGAGCACGGCGATCCAGCCGCCCTCGACGGTGGCCTCGCACAACCGGCGCAGCAGCAACTCGATGTCGGGGACGTGGTGCAGGGCCATCAGGCTGACCACCAGGTCGAACGGCTCGCCCTGCCAGGGCTGCTCGGTGAGGTCGCCGACGTCCGCCCGCAGATTGGGCTGGTCGCAGGCCTCGATCCGCCGTCGGGCCGCCTCGACCATGGCGGGCGAGGAGTCGATCATCAGCAGCTCGCCCACCCGGTCCGCCATGGCCATGCCCAGCTGGCCGGTACCGGCCCCGTACTCCAGCACCCGCATGGTGTGGGTCAACCCGACGGCCTCGTCGATGGCGTCGGCTGCTCGGCGCGCCCGGTCGGCCCGGCGGGGATCGTCGTCCCACGTGGCCGCGAGGGCATCGAAATCCGTCATACCCTCAGCCTGCCGCACGACGGCGCGCTCGGTAAGCCGCAACGTTGGCCCGATTGCCGCAGCCGGCGTCGCAGAACAACCGGGAGCGGTTGCGGCTCAGGTCGACCAGCACGTTGCCGCAGGCGGGGTCGGCGCAGCGGCGCAGCCGGTCGAGGTCGCCGGCGCGCACCAGGTCCGCCATCGTCATGGCGTACTCGACGGTCATCCGGACCGGCAACGGCGCCTCCGCGGGCGTGGCGTGAATGTGCCAGCCGAGGCCATCGTGCCTGGTCAGCTGGGGCAACGCGGCCCCCTCGAGGAGCAGCGCGTTGATCAGTCCGACGACCTCCTCCTCGCCCGCCCCCCACAGCCCGGCGAGCCGCTCGCGGACCGCGCGGACGCCGTCCAGCTCGGCCCGATCATGGGTTCGGCTTCCGGTCCACTGCCAGGTTCGGCAGACCTCGTCCAGGTCTTCGACGGTGGTCAGGGTGTCGGGCTCACGGCTGTTCACCAGGGCGGCGAGCGACTGCAGGGACAGTCTCGCGTCATGAGTGAAATGCACCGACACTCCTTACCTGGGTAGGATGTGCCGAGCTTAACAACGATCGAGCACGACGGGAGTGGATGTGACCAAGGTGGCCGCGCGGACGTCCGGGGCCGGGACGCGTTCGCGTGCGGCGCTGATCGGCTGGACGGCGGCGCTCACCTCCGCCGCGGCCTTCGGCACCGCGGGCGCGCTGGCGAAACCCCTGCTGACCGCGGGCTGGAGCGCCGGAGCCGTGGTCGCGGTCCGCCTCGGGCTGGCCGCGCTGGTGCTGCTCGTCCCGGGCATGATCGCGCTGCGTGGACGCTGGCACCTGCTGGCCGACCACTGGCGGCTGATCGTCCTGTACGGCGTCCTCGGCGGTGCCACGGCACAGGTCGCCTTCTTCAACGCCGTCCAATACGCCCCGGTCGGGCTGGCGCTGCTGCTCGAATACCTGGCCATCGTGCTGGTGGTCGGCTGGGTGGCGCTGCAGACCAGGCGGCTCCCGTCCCGGCTCACCCTGCTGGGCACGATGATCGCGATCGCCGGCCTGGTGGTCGTGCTCGACCCCACCGGGATGGGCGGCATGGACGTGCGCGGCGTGGCCTGGGGACTGCTGGCCGCCACCGGGCTGGCCGCCTACTTCGTGATCTCCGGGCAGCCCATGACGCTGCCGTCGATCACGTTCGTGGCCTGCGGGCTCGGCGTCGGCACGGTGACCATCCTGATCGCCGGCGTGGTCGGGCTGATGCCGCTGCGGGCGAACACCGATCCGGTGGAGTTCGTGGGTCTGGACCTGCCCTGGTGGGCGCCGCTGATCGCCTTGGCCCTGGTGGCCGCGGCCGCGTCCTACGCACTCGGATTCGTCGGGGTCCAGTACCTGGGCTCGACGGTGGCGGGGTTCGTCGGCCTGACCGAGATCCTGTTCGCCATCGCCTGGGCGTGGCTGCTGCTCGGCGAACTGCCGGGCATGGTCCAACTCCTGGGCGGCCTGGTGATGCTGGCCGGCGTGGCCACGGTGCAGCGCGGCCAGGAGAGCTGAGCGGCGCACCCCGTCCCGGCCCACGACCTCCGGCCGGGCGCAGCTCGCGCGGCAACCACAGGCAGTATCGTGACCCCTGACCCGCCCGCCAACACGCGACAGATGGGACCCCATGCCAGCACGATCGGGGCGCCGCCAGCCGCGTCAACCGGGGCTCGATGAACTGCGGCTGCTGACCAAGGTCGCCCGGCTGTACCACGAGAAGGGCCTGCGGCAACCGCAGATCGCCGACACCCTGCGGCTCTCCCAGGCCCGGGTCTCGCGCATGTTGAAGCAGGCCGAGGAGCTGGGCATCGTCCGGACCGTGGTGACCATGCCCCCCGGCGTGCACGGCGACCTTGAGGACGCGCTGCAGGCGCAGTACGACCTGCGCGACGTGGTCGTGGTGGACGCGGCCGACAGCGACGACGTCCGCACCGCGCTGGGCGCCGCGGCGGCCGCCTATCTGGGCGTCACTCTGACGCGCGGACACGTGGTCGGCATCACCTCGTGGAGCGAATCGGTGCTGGCCGCCGTCGAACGCATGCCCGCCCGCGGCCAGCAGGCCGTCGACCGGGTGGTCCAGATGATCGGCGGCCTGGGGGTGCCCAGCGGACAGGTGCACGCCAACCGGCTGACCACCGAGTTCGCCGGCGCCTTCGGCGCCACCCCGATCCTGATGCCGGCGCCCGGCCTGGTCAGCGACGCGACCGTGAAGGACGCGCTGGTGCGCGACGATTCGGTGTCGGGGGTGATGGCGGTCTGGGGGGACATCACCGACGCCCTGGTCGGCATCGGCGCCATGGAACCCTCTCCCCTGCTGGCCGCCAGCGGCAACGGGGTCACCGACGCGGAGCGGGCTCAGCTGCGGGAACTCGGGGCGGTCGGCGACATCTCGTTCCGCTACTACGACGCGGACGGGCGCGTGGTCAGCTCGAGCCTCGACCAACGGGTGATGGGGATCAGCGCCGAGCAGTTCTTCACGATCCCCCGGCGGATCGCCGTCTCGGGCGGGGACGAGAAACTGGACGCCGTGCGCGGCGCCCTGCGCGGCGGCTGGATCAACGTCCTGATCACCGACCGGACGCTGGCGCAGCAGTTGGTGGACGTTCGGGGCGAGCCGGACGAGAGCGCCGACGGACCTGGCCAGCCGACGCGGTAGGCGCCGCCGGGGCACCCCGGACGACGCGCGGCAGCGTCCCCCTGGCCGTGGCACCGTCGCCCCGCTCCCCGACCCACACCGTCACCCCGTGCTCCGACCCGCACTGCAACCCCGTTTTCCAACCCGCACCCGCCATCCTGGACTCCGACCCGCACACCGTCATCCCGGGCTCCGACCCGGGATCTCACCCTGGACGATTCGCTCGGCAACGAGATCCCGGCGTCCGCCGGGATGACGTGGACCCTTTGCGGGGACGACGTGGGCCGCAGCCCCGGGCAGGCGTGAACCCCACCCTACGAATGACGTGGGCTCCAGCCGTCAAGCCGGACCCGAGTTGAATATCTATTCACTATCGACTATCTCTTGCATCTTGTCGCGACGCATGCCACACTCATGGGACCGCATAGATTCCTGACAAGTGAATGCCTATGCAACTCCAGACCCTGAGAACCCAGCGAGAGGAACCACCACGTGGCCAGCTACACCGAACGTCTGATCCAGCGCGAGCGCGAGCTGGGCCGTCCGGTCCGAGTGGGTGTCGTCGGCGCGGGACAGATGGGTCGTGGCCTGATCGCGACGATCGAGCGCTCCCGCGGCATGGCGGTCGCGGTGATCGCCGACATCGAGGTGGAGCGCGGGGTCGCGGCGTACGCCAAGGCGGGCCGCACGGAGGCGGCCACCGTGGCGTCCGATCTGGCGGAGGCGGCCGAGCTGATCGAGGCCGGCCGTCCGGTGGTGATCGACAACGGGCTCGTGATGCCGACCCTGCCGGTCGACTTCGTCCTGGAGGTGTCCGGGGTGCCCGAGATCGCCGCCCAGATCGCGCTGGCGTCGCTGCTCAATCACAAGGACGTCGGGCTGATGACGGTGGAGGCCGACGTGACCGTCGGACTGCTGCTCGCCCGGGTGGCCAACGCAGGCCAGCAGGTGTACACGATCTGCCGCGGCGACGAACCGGTCGAGTGCCTCAAGCTGGTCGAGTACGCCGAGGACCTCGGGCTCACCGTGGTGGCCACCGGCAAGGGCAAGAACAACCCCAACCGGCCCACCGACGTGATCGAGGACGTCCTGGAAGAGGCCCTCTCCAAGGGGATGAACCCGCGCATCCTGTGCGAGTTCACCGACGGCACCAAGACCCAGCTCGAAATGGCGTCGCTGTCGAACGCCACCGGTATCCCGGTGGACGTCGAGGGCATGCACGGCGCCTCCTGCAGCGTCGCCGAGCTGGCCAGCAAGCTGATCCCGGCCACCGACGGCGGCGTGCTGACCACGATCCCGGCGGTGGAGTACACGGTCGAGGGCGACGTCGCCCCCGGCATCTTCGTCGTGGTCCGCTCCGAGAACGAGGTGATGACCGAGGAGCTGGACTTCCTCAAGCTCGGCAGCGGCCCCTACTACGCGATCTTCCGTCCGCACCACCTGGCCTCCATCGAGGCGCACCTGTCGATCAGCGAGGCCGTGCTCGAGCGCCGGTCCGACTTCCAGACGAAGGTGTGGCGCTCGGAGGTGTCGGCCAAGACCAAGTTCCCGGTCGCCGCCGGCACCACCCTCGAGGGCATGGGCGGGCACCACGTCCGGGGCTGGACCATCGACGCCGACGACGCCCGGGCGCGCAACGCCGTCCCGATCGGCATCATCGCCGGCGCCACCCTCAAGCGCGACCTGCCCGCCGACGCGATCGTCACCTACGACGACATCGAGCTCGATGAGACCCGGCCCCTGGTCGCCATGCGACGCCTGCAGGACTCGATGCTGGCCTCCGGCCTGCTCTGAGTCACGCACCGGGGTCGCGCCGCTGGGCGCGGCCCCGGCCACCATTCCCGCACGCCGCCACGCCCGAGGAGTCCAGTGCCACCCAGAAGTCCTGAACTGATGGTGCAGGCCGCCCGCCTCTACTACGTGAACCACCGGTCGGTCGGCGAGATCGCCCGGGAGCTGGGCTGCTCCCCGTCCACGGTGTCGCGCCTGCTGTCGGACGCCCGCGCGCAGGGCATCGTGGAGATTCGCGTCCGGGACCCACGCCTGAGCGACTGACCGCTGGACGCCGGGACACCTCCCGGCAGTCATCCGGACGAGGTGAG
>JAGPGQ010000134.1:0-1256 GCA_018055925.1 Micropruina sp. | reverse complement strand
GGAACCGTCCCCTGAACGGGAATAGGAACCGTCCCCGAGCCGTTCAGCGGTCCCGGCGTGCGGCGGGATGACGGGGTCGGCCTCCCCGTCGTCCCGGGCTTGACCCGGGATCTCGATGCGCCAGAACGACGAAGACCCGCCGGAACCGAGGGTTCCGACGGGCCTGTCGCCGTTGGTCAGTACAGGCTGGGGTCGGCCTGTTTGACCGCCTCGACCTCGTCGGCGGTCGGGGCGTAGGCGCCGTGCTTGCTGACGGTGATGCCCGAGGTCACCACCGCGTTGTGCAGGGCCGACTGGACGTCCGACCAGCCGGCGTCGGCGAGTCGCTGCCGCGCTTCCACCGAACCCAGCAGGCCGCTCTTCAGCAGGCCGGCGATCAGGCCGGCCATGAACGAATCACCCGCACCGACGGTGTCACCGACGGTGACGTTCATCTGGTCGATGTGCAGCATGTCCCGGTTATCGGCCAGGAGGGCGTAGGCGCCCCACGGGCCACGGGTCACGACCACCATGGACGGGCCGGCCTTGATCCAGCGCCGCATGATGTCCTCCACCGGCTCACCCGGGTAGAGCCATTCCAGGTCCTCGTCGCTGACCTTCACCAGGTCGGACAGCGAGACGATGTCCTCGACCCGTCCGACGACCGCCTCCGGCGACACCATCAGCGCCGGCCGGATGTTCGGGTCGTAGGAGATGGTGGCCCGGTCGCGGATCGCCCGGATGTTCTCCACGACGGCGGTGCCGCCGGGCTCCAGGGTGGCCGCGATGCTGCCGGTGTGCAGGTGGCCGTAGACCGACAGGTCGTCGATCGCCGGCACGTTCCATTCCAGGTCGAACTCGTAGGTGGCCCGGCCCTCGTCGTCCAACCGGGCGAAGGCGACCGCGGTCTTGGCGGCCGAGTCGGTGCCCGGCACGATCGAGACCCCGGACGAGGTGGCCCACTCGGCGAGCCGGTCGCCCCGCTCGTCCTTGCCCCACCAGGCACAGATGCTGGCCGGATGGCCCAGCGTGGCGACGCCCGCCGCCACGTTGAGCAGGCTGCCACCGACGTGTTCCTTGGTGGACTCCTTCCGGATCACGACATCGATCAGCGCCTCACCGAGGCACAACACGCTCTTGTCGGTCATTCAGTGTCCCTTCGCCGCGAGGGGATCGCCGGAATCGTTCGGGTCGTGGGTGAGACCGAGCTTGGCCTCCATCTCCTCCAGCGGGACGCCCTTGGTCTCAGGCATGACCTTGAGCACCCAGGCGAGCTG
>JAGPGQ010000364.1 GCA_018055925.1 Micropruina sp. | reverse complement strand
GTCCCGCCGAGCAGCCACGGGGTCCCGCTCAGCCCACCGGCCAGGTACACCTGTCGTCCGCGCCGGGGGTCCTGATCGGCGTGGCTGGTCGGTCGCCGGATCAAGAGGGGGCGTCCGCCCACGACCAGGCTCGCCTGTTCGATCGCGCCACCCACGCCGGGGTCGAGCCGCGATCCGGTGAACGCCTTGGCACCCCACGGCCCGTTCTGTTCCAGAGCGAGCCAGAAGTCCGCCCGCGGCGCCGTGCCCCACGCGGGCAGGCCGGCGTCGTCCCAGGCGAACGAGCAGGTCATCGCGGCATCCGCCGCCAGATCGCCCGCGGCACGAACGGCGCCACCGAGAACATCGCCCGCAGCTGCCACGGAATCCACAGCTCGACCGGCCCGCCGTCGCGAATCCGCTTCACCACGACATCGGCGACCTGCGCCGGCGTGGACGAGAACGGCGCCGGCGCCATGCCCTCGGTCATCCGGCCGATCACGAAACCGGGACGGGCGATCACCAGGTCGACGCCCGAGCCGTGCAGGGCGTCCGCCAGCCCGGACGCGAAGCCGTCCAGGCCAGCCTTGGCCGAGCCGTAGACGTAGTTCGCCCGGCGGACCCGCTGCCCGGCCACGGACGAGAACGCCACCAGCGAGCCGGCGCCGCGCGTCCGCATCCGGTTGGCCAGCACGGTCAGCAGGGACGCCTGCGCCACGAAGTCGGTGTGCAGAATGCGCACCACCTCGGCGTTGTCGCCCTCGGCGAGCGCCTGATCGCCCAGGACGCCGAACGTCAGCACCGCGATGTCGATAGCGCCGGCCTCCGCCTCGATCGCCTCGACGGCCGCGACATGGGCGCCCACGTCGTCGGCGTCGAAATCGACGTGGACGACCCGGGCAGCATCGGCGACCTCCGGCCGCTCTCCGCCCGGACGCGACGCCAGCACCACCGTGTTCCCGGCCGCCAGCCGGGACGCGATCTCCAACCCGATCTCGGAACGCCCGCCAAAGATCGCGACAACACTCACCGCGCCGAACTCCTCACAGTGACCCACCGCGACCCGTTGGTTGAGCCTGTCGAAACCCCCTGCCAGCCAGGTCTCGACAAGCTCGACCAGCGACCATCCGGGGGTGCATCAGCTTGCCGATGCTCACAGCGACTCGCGCAGGGCGCGCAGGCGCGCCAGGCTCGACTCGCGGCCGAGCAACTCGATCGATTCGAACAGGGGCGGGGAGACCCGCGAACCGGTGATCCCCACCCGCACCGGACCGAACGCGAACCGCGGCTTCAACCCGAGGCCGTCGACGAGCGCCGCCCGCAGCGCCGCCTGGATCTCCTCGGCCCCGAACGGCTCGAGGTTCGCGAGCGCCGCGATGGATGCGTCCAGCACGGCGGCGGCATCCTCGCCCAGTTGCGCGCGGGCGTCGGCGGCGACGACCAGGTCGGCGACCGGGGTGAACAGGAAGGCGAGCTTGGGCAGGGCGTCGGAGAGCACCACGAGCCGCTCCTGGATCAACGGCACGGCGCGGCGCAGCAGTTCGACCTGAGCCGGGTCGGCGTCCGCCCATTCCCCGGTGAAGCGCAGATGCTCGACGATCCGGCCGGCCAGTTCGTCGGCCGACAGGGCACGGATGTATTCGCCGTTCAGCCAGTCCAGCTTCTTCAGGTCGAAGATCGGACCGACGGTGTTCACCTTGGCCCAGTCGAAACCGGCCACGAAGTCCTCGAACGACGCCACCTCGGTGTCGTTCACCGGCGGATAGGCCAGCAGCTGCAGGAAGTTTCGCAGCGCCTCCGGCAGGTAGCCCTGCTCGCGGAACCACATCAGCCTGGCCGCCGGGTTCTTCCGCTTCGAGATCTTCGACTTGTCGGTGTTCCGCAGCAGCGGCATGTGCGCGAACGCCGGCGGCGTCAGGCCCAGGAACCGGTAGAGCAGGATGTGCTTGGGCGTGGAGCTGATCCACTCCTCACCCCGCACCACGTGGGTGATGCCCATCAGGTGGTCGTCGACCACCACGGCCAGGTGGTAGGTCGGGAAGCCGTCGGCCTTCAGGATCACCTGATCGTCCGGACGGGGCGCCTTCACCTCGCCGCGGATCACGTCGGTGAAGCTCAGCGGCGCATCGTCCGGGATCAGCATCCGCACCACCGGCGTCTCGCTGAACCCGGGCAACTCCGCCCGCTGTTCCCGGGTCTTGCCGAGGCACAACCGGTCGTAGCCGGTCACCGAAGTCTTGGACGCCTGCTGCTCCGCCCGCAGTTCGGCCAGCCGCTCGGACGAACACCAGCAGTAATAGGCGTGCCCCGATTCGAGCAGCTGCTCGACGAACGGCCGGTAGGTGTCCAGCCGTTCCGACTGCCGGTACGGCGCGTACGGCCCACCGACGTCCGGGCCCTCGTCCCACGGCAGGCCGAGCCAGCGCAGGGTGTCGAAGATCTGCTGTTCGGAATCGGCGACGTAGCGGGCACGATCGGTGTCCTCGATGCGGAGCACGAACTGCCCGCCGGTGGCTTCGGCGTAGGCCTTGTTGAACAACGACATGTAGGCGGTACCGACGTGTGGGTCACCGGTGGGCGACGGCGCGACACGAAGCCGTGCAGGAGTCTGGTTCATAGCCGCTCCAGCCTAACGGGCGTCCCGCCCGCGGCACGAAAGCGCCCGGCCCGCGCCATTGCCGGCCGAGCGGCCGAGGCGTGTACTGACGCCATGAGCGTTTCGGACGACAACGGAATCGACGACCAACGACTCGGCGAGCTGATCGCTCGCATGCGTGAGGCCGCGTCGGCCTACATCCGCGGGGACGTCCGCCACTACTTCGCCCTGTTCGACCACCCGGACGACTACTCGCTGATGCCCCCGTACGGCGGCGAC
>JAGPGQ010000133.1:3312-10419 GCA_018055925.1 Micropruina sp. | reverse complement strand
CGAACCGCTCTACGACGCAGTCCGGGCGAAGGTGGCGGACCTGTCCGGTGTGCTCGCGGCCAATCTGGCGGGCATCACGACGATCAAGGCGTTCACCGCCGAGGAGCGGGAGCGGCGCCGGGTCGAGCAGGTGTCGACGGCCTACCGGCAGGCGAATCTGGCGGCGATCCGGCAGTCGGCGGCGTTCGTGCCGCTGGTCCGGATGGCGATCCTGGCGGGCTTCACCTGCACGCTGCTGCTGGGCGGTTGGGCGACGCTGAACGGGGAACTCGAGGTCGGGCTGTATTCGGTGCTGGTGTTCATGACCCAGCGGCTGCTGTGGCCGTTGACCGAGGTGGCGCAGGTCCTCGACCTGTACCAACGGGGACGGGCGTCGGCGAGCCGGATCCTCGCCCTGATCGACGTGCCGATCACCGTCCCGGCCGGCCGGCGCTCACTGCCGCAGCCGGTGCGCGGGCGGGTCGAACTCCGCGGCGTCCGGGCCGGGTACGCCGACGGGCCGGACGTGCTGCACGGCATCGACCTGGTCGTGCCGGCGGGTGAGACGCACGCCATCGTCGGGTCGACCGGCGCGGGCAAGTCGTCCCTGCTGCGGCTCATGCTGCGGTTCGACGATCCCCGATCGGGTGTGGTGCTGCTCGACGGCACCGACGTGCGCGACCTGGACTGGGATTCGCTGCGCGGCTCCACCGGCTACGTGGCGCAGGACGTGTACCTGTTCGCGGGCACGGTCGCCGACAACATCGCCTACGGACGGCCCGACGCGAGCCGGTCCGAGATCCGCGCGGCGGCCGAGGCCGCGGCGGCGCTGGACTTCGTCGACGAGCTTCCCGACGGGTTGGACAGCTGGGTCGGCGAGCGGGGGATCACCCTGTCGGGCGGGCAGCGGCAGCGGCTCGCCCTGGCCAGGGCGCTGTTGCGGGACCCGGCGGTGCTGGTGCTCGATGAGGCCACCAGCGCGGTGGACAACGAGACCGAGGCGGCGATCCAGCGATCCCTGGGCCTGGCGACCCGCGACCGGACCGCGATCGTGGTCGCCCACCGGCTGTCGACCGTCCGGCACGCCGACCGGATCTGGGTGCTGGACGCCGGCCGCATCGTCGAGTCGGGTACCCACGACGAACTGGTCGCCGCGGGCGGCGGGTACGCGGCGCTGTGGGCCGTCCAGACCGGTGAGGTCGCCTGGATGGACTGAGGCCCTGGTCCTCCGGTCACTCTCGCGTCGATCCGGCAGACGCCGGGATCTTGGTACCAGCACCGACCGGCCAGCGGCCCGCGGTTCAGTCCCTTCCGCCCGACCACCCCGTCATCCCGGCGAACGCCGGGATCTCGGCACCGGCACCGACCGGCCAGGGCCCGTGGTTCAGCCCCCGTCCTCCCCGGCCACTCCCGCGTCATCCCGGCGGACGCCGGGATCTCGGTGCTGACCCTGGCCCTGCGCCGTCCCGTGACTGACGTGCCGGAATGACCGGTGCCCGCTAGACCCTTCGGCGCTTGTACAGGACGCGGGCGACGAGGCGCCAGCCGAGCATGCCCACGAGCAGGAAGAGCCCGGCGACGATCACGAAACTGACCTGCACGCCGGCGCCGGAATTCGCCCGGATCCACATGCCGAACCCCAGGGTGCCGAGCCACACGAACAGCCCGTTGACCAGCAGTTCCGGTGACCGGCGCATGCCGAGCAGCGCGACCGTGACGCCGGCCAGGGCGACGATGAACGGCCAGGCCGTGTCCGCGAGGCCGGCGAGGTCGACCCCCTCGCCGTGCGAGAGGCGTCCGATGGCCGCGAAGATCAGTACCCAGACCAGGTCGGACCCCAGCGTCGTCCACCACTTCACGGCCTCAACCCTACGATGAGGGTCATGTCGTTGCTGGGGGCCGAGACCGAGTACGGCATTCTCGCGCCCGGTCGTCCGGACCTGCATCCCACGGTGCTGTCCGCCGCCGTGGTGGACGGCTACCCGAGACCCGGGACGCTCGCGCGGACCGATCCGGGCGACCCGATTCCGGTCGAGGACGCCCACAATCGGTTCCTCGGCAACGGTGCACGGCTCTACGTCGACCACGCGCATCCGGAGTATTCGACACCGGAGGTGACCTCGGCGCGGGCTGCGTTGGTGGCCGATCTGGCCGGCGACGCCATCGTCGTCGAAGGGGCCCGGGCGGCGTCGGAGACCCTCGGCACGACTGTGCGGGTGTTCAAGAACAACACCGACGGCAAGGGCGCCTCGTACGGCTACCACGAGAACTACCTGCTCAACCGGTCGACACCCTGGGAGCGGATCGTCGAGGGGTTCCTGGCGTATGTGGTGACCAGGCTGGTGTTCACCGGCGCCGGGCGGGTGGGGCTCGGCCAAGCCAGCGGTGAACCGGGGTTCCAGCTGGCACAGCGGGCGGACTTCTTCGAGGCGATCACCGGGCTGGAGACGACGGTCCGCCGGCCTCTGGTGAACACCCGCGACGAGCCGCACGCCGACAGCCGGCTGTGGCGGCGGCTGCACGTGATCGCGGGCGACGCCAACCGGTCGGAGACGTCCACCCTGTTGAAGCTGGGGACCGCCTCGGCCGTGGTGGCGGCGATCGACGCGGGGGAGTTGCGGCCGGTTCGGCTGGCCGATCCCCTGGGCGCCGTGCGGACCGTCAGCCGGGACGTGACCTGCAGCCGGCGGCTCGAGCTGACCGATGGCCGCGCTCTGACCGCCGTCGAGATCCAACGGGACTATCGATCGCAGGTGGCGGCTTCGGGTCTCGGCGATCCGGGCGTTCTGGCGCTCTGGGGCAAGACCCTCGACCGGCTCGAGGACGATCCCCTGACGTGTGTGGAACTGGACTGGGTCGCCAAGCTCACCCTGATGGAGCGCTTCAGGCGTCGCGACGGGCTCGACTGGGATCATCCGCGGCTCGCCCAACTCGACCTCGCCTGGGCCGATCTTGACGACCGGGTCAGTCCGTACGCGGCACTGGTGCGCGCCGGGCGGATGCCCCGGCTGACCACGGACGCCGAGATCGCGCGGGCGATCACGACCCCCCCGGACGACACCCGCGCTCACCTACGGGGACGGCTCGTGGCCGAGCGGGCCTCCGACGTGCTGGGCATCGACTGGTCGTGGGTGTTGCTGCAGACCCGGGCCGGTCGCCGGCGGCTGCGCCTGGACGACCCGTTCGGTCACACCGCCGCGGACCTCGACCGGATCGCAGACCTGGAGCAGCTTGCCTGAACGCCGGGGACGGTTCCTATTCCCGTTCAGGCCCGGACGCCCGTGAGGTGGCCAGGCCACCGGAGGGGGTGAAGAGTCGGCGGATTTCACCACCGTCTGCCGTGGTGAAGTCCGCCAGCTAAGGAGAGCTTCGTCCGAGACCGGTGCGGAACGGGCCGTTCTGTGCGTTCGGAGGTGACCGAGCCCGCCACACGCGCCCGTCGGTGACCGCGGAACGAGGGCTGCTCGACCCGCGAGACGCCGTCTGCCTGAACCGGTTCGGCGTTCTGGGGACGGTTCCTTCAACGGGATAGGAACCGTCCCCTGAACGGGAATGGGGACGGTTCCCTGAACGGGAATGGGGACGGTTCCTTGAACGGGAATAGGAACCGTCCCCTGAACGGGATAGGAACCGTCCCCTGCCGGGCCGGGACGGAGGTCCGCTCGACCCGCGATAGGCTGTCCGACTGAACAGGAGGAGCCATGGCCGAGCGGATCCAGCGCCAACGCAGCACGTCGCGCGCGGACGAGCAGCTGGCCGAGGTGACCCCTGCGACCACCCGGCCCGCGGTCGACTACGACGCCCTGCTGGACGAGATCGACTCGGTGCTCGAGACCGACGCCGAGGAGTACGTCCGGTCGTTCGTGCAGAAGGGCGGCCAGTGAACGAACCGTCCCTGTCACCGGCGGTGGTGATCGGCACCGGGCTGGTGGGGGCATCGGTCGGTGCCGCCATGGTCGCGGCCGGCGTCGAGGTGCACCTGATCGACCGGCTCTCGTCGCACGCGAAGGTGGCCGCCTCCCGCGGCGCCGGCACCACCGAGAACGTCGAACCAGCCGCGGTCCGGTTGGTGGTGGTCGCGGTGCCGCCGGCGACGCTGGCCGATGTCGTCGCGGACGCCCTGCAGACCTACCCGAAGGCGACCGTGACCGACGTCGGCTCGGTGAAGGGGACGGTGCTGGCCGACTTGCGCGCCCGCGGGATCAACCTGGCCCGCTACGTGGGTTCGCACCCGATGGCGGGCTCGCAGAAGGTCGGTCCGCTGACCTCCCGAGCCGACCTGTTCCTCGATCGCACCTGGGTGATCACGCCGCACGACACGTCCCGGGCGAAGGCCGTGCTGACGGTCCATGCCCTGGCCCGGGCCTGTGGCGCCCGGATCGTCAGCATGGGCGCCACCCACCACGACGAGGCGGTGGCCCAGGTGTCCCACCTGCCGCAGCTGATGAGCAGCCTGACCGCCACCCGGCTGAACGACGTCCCGGACGAACACCTGCGGCTCGCCGGCCAGGGGGTCCGCGATGTGACCCGGGTGGCGGCGTCCGATCCGCGGCTGTGGACGCAGATCATCAGCGCCAACTCCGAGGCGGTCCGTGCCGAACTGGAGGCGATCAGGGACACCCTCGACGAGCTCCTCGAAGGCTGGGGCGATCAGGACGCGCTGCGCCGGTTCCTCGCCGACGGACGTCAGGGAACCCGCGCGCTGCCCGGCAAGCACGGCGCCGACGCCACCCGCTACGGCCAGGTGATCGTCGCCATCCCGGACGCCCCCGGCGCGCTGGCCCGGCTGTTCGCCGACATCGAGGCGGCCGGCGTGAACGTCGAGGACGTCCGGATCGACCATGACCCGGCTCGTGAGGTCGGCTACCTGGCCGTCCAGGTCGCCAAGAGCGCCCGGGCGGCACTCGAGGAGGCCATGACCGCCGCCGGCTGGACCCTGCGCTACACCGAATCGCTGTGAGGAGAATCGTGACGAAACCCCTAGTGATCGCCATCGACGGAGCCAGCGGCTCGGGAAAGTCGAGCACCGCTCGGGGCGTCGCCGGACGGCTCGGGCTGGGCTACCTGGACACCGGTGCGATGTACCGGGCGGTCACTGTCGCCTACCTCGATTCGGGTGTCGACGGCACTGATCCGGAGGCGGTCACCCGCGCCGTCGTCGAGGCCGACATCGAGATCTCGATCGACCCCGACGACCAGTGGATCCGGGTCAACGGCCGCGATGTCACCGGCGAGATCCGCGAGCAGCGGACGGCGGCGAACGTATCGACCGTGGCGGTGATCCCGGAATGCCGGGCAAACCTGGTCGCCCGGCAGCGGGCCATCATCGAGGCCGCCCCGGAGGGCATCGTGGCCGAGGGCCGCGACATCACCACCGTGGTCGCCCCGGACGCCCAGGTGCGGCTGCTGCTCACCGCCGATCCGGAGATCCGGATGGCCCGCCGCAGGCTGGATCACGGCGGCGACATCGACGACACGGCCCTGCGCGACCAGATCCTGCGGCGCGACGCCGACGATTCCACCCTGGTCAACTTCACCACCGCGGCCGACGGGGTGACCCAACTCGACGGCAGCCTGCTCAGCCTGGAGCAGGTCATCGACGCAGTGGTCGACCTGGCCGAACGGGCCCAGGCCGGCCCGACCGAGGAGCGACCGTGACCGACATCATCGACCCGGCCGTCGACGCCGAGGAGACCATCAAGCCCGTGGTCGCCGTCGTCGGACGGCCCAACGTGGGCAAGTCGATGCTGGTCAACCGGATCATCGGACGCCGCGAGGCGGTCGTCCAGGACGTGCCCGGCGTGACCCGCGACCGGGTCTCCTACGACGCCACCTGGAACGGACGCGAGTTCGTGATCGTCGACACCGGCGGCTGGGCACCGGACGCCAAGGGGCTGGCGGCCCAGATCGCCGAGCAGGCCGAACTGGCGATCGCGGCCGCCGATGCGGTGCTGTTCGTGGTGGACGCCACGGTCGGCATCCAGGACGTCGACGAGGCCGTCGTCGGCGTGCTCCGGCGCAGCCGCAAGCCGGTCGTCCTGGCCGCCAACAAGGTGGACGACTCGCGCACCGAGTCCGAGGCGGCCGCGATGTGGAACCTGGGTCTCGGCGAACCGCACCCGGTGTCGGCCCTGCACGGACGCGGCTCCGGCGACCTGCTCGATGCGCTCATGGAGGTGCTGCCCGATGCGCCGCGCGAGGCCGACGCCGAGATCGGCGGTCCCCGCCGGGTCGCGATCGTCGGACGCCCGAACGTCGGCAAGTCGTCCCTGCTGAACAAGCTGGCCCACCAGCAGCGCTCGGTGGTCGACAACGTGGCCGGCACCACCGTCGACCCGGTGGACGAGCTGGTCGAGGTGGCCGGCACCGTCTACCGGTTCATCGACACCGCCGGCATCCGGCGCCGCGTCAAGGAGGCCTCCGGCCACGAGTACTACGCGTCCCTGCGCACCGCCAGCGCGATCGAACGCGCCGAGGTGTGCGTCGTCGTGATCGACGCCTCCGAGCCGATCGCCGACCAGGACCTGCGGGTGATCACCATGGTCGAGGAGGCCGGCAAGGCACTGGTGATCGCCTACAACAAGTGGGACCTCACCGACGAGGAACGCCGCCGTTACCTGAACCGCGAGATCGAGCAGGACATCCAGGCGTTCGCCTGGGCGCCGTCGGTGAACATGTCCGCGCTCACCGGCCGCGGCGTCGACCGGCTGTCGAAGTCGATCGAGACCGCGCTGGACGGCTGGGAGACCCGGGTGCCGACCGGCCGGCTGAACGCCTTCCTGGGACGCGTCACCGCCGCCCATCCGCACCCCGTGCGGGGCGGCAAGCAGTCGCGCATCCTGTTCGGCACGCAGGCGCACAACTGCCCGCCCACCTTCGTGCTGTTCACGTCCGGGCAACTCGATCCCGGGTACATCCGGTTCGTGAAACGCCGCTTGCGGGAGGAGTTCGGCTTCGCCGGAACACCCGTGCATGTCGAGGTTCGCGCCCGTGAGAAGCGCAAGAGATAGCGTCCGAGCACATCGAATCGAGAGGATCTGTCGTGTCTGGCACCGAGCAATCGAATTCCGCACCCCGCTTCGGGGTGTTCTCCGAGGTCGGTGAGTTGCGCCGCGTCCTGGTCTGCGA
>JAGPGQ010000133.1:0-3212 GCA_018055925.1 Micropruina sp. | reverse complement strand
TCGATCGTGGACGACATCCGTCCGTTCACCCTGCGTCCCGGGGCGGGCGGCGGCCTGCACGTCACCGCCGAGACCGACCCGCTGCTCACCGTGGTCGCACATGCGCTGGGGTTGGACGCGCTGCGGATCGTCGACACCGGCGGCGATTCCTACTCGGCCGAGCGGCAGCAGTGGGACAGCGCCAACAACGTGGTCGCGCTGCGGCCCGGCGAGGTGTTCGCCTACGACCGCAACACCGTCACCAACGACCTGCTGCACGCGGCCGGCATCACCGTCCGGACGATCACCGGGGCCGAGCTGGGACGCGGCCGCGGCGGCGGCCACTGCATGACCGGTCCGTTGTTGCGGGACGCCGTCGACTACTGACCGGACGATCCTCCATGTCATCCCGGCGAACGCCGGGATTCCTTCCCGACGATCCGGCAACGAGATCCCGGGTCGAGCCCGGGATGACAAGCCCGGTCCGTCATCCAGGGACGATCAAGCAACGAGATCCCGGGTCGAGCCCGGGATGACAAACTCGGTCCGTCATCCAGGGACGATCAAGCGACGAGGTCCCGGGTCGAGCCCGGGATGACGAACCGGGTCCGTCATCCCGGCGAACGCCGGGATCTCTCTGCCGACCCGGCACATGCCCGGCGGCGAACGTCAGCCCTGACCGGGATTCGGCGGCCAGTTCTGGGCGGGCGGATTCTGCGGGCCATAGCCCGGCGGTGCCTGACCCGGGCCGGGAGGCTGGGCCTGGCCGGGGTACTGCTGACCGGGATACGGCTGGACCGGGCTCTGCGGCTGACCGTAACCCGACCCGGACGGCTGGGGCGGATAGCCGGGCTGTTGCCCGTAGCCGTAGCCGGGCTGCGAGCCGTATCCGGCCGCGCCGTACGGCTGCTGCGGCGGCAGCTGGGAGCGCCGCACCTGGTCGACGAACATGTAGGTCCAGTACGTCTGCAGGAACGGCGTGGTGAACACCGCGACCGCCAGCTGCAGGATCACCGAGGCCGACATCATCGGAATTGCACCGAGCAGCATGGCGAACAGCTGGGTCGGGTCGTCCACCTGCGAGGGAGTCATGGCGCCGCTCAGGTTGCTCAGCAGGCTGATCATGAACGAGATGGCGCCGACGGCGAGCTGAGGCAGGATGGCGTAGCCGAACGTCCGCCAGAAGCCGCCCTTGGTGAGCCTCCAGGAACGCTTCATGGCGTCGATGCCGCCCAGCTGCTCCAGGGCCACGGCCGGGACGATGTAGAGCAGTTTGACCGAAAGGAAGATCGCCAGCGGGATGCCGACCAGGAACAGCAGCGCGAACAGGCCGAAGATCCCGGCGACCGTGGCGCCCGGGTCGGCGCCGTTCACTGCGGCGGCGAACAGGGCGATCATCGCGAGGATGAGGGCCAGGTAGACCGCCACCGTGACGCCGGCGAAGATCAGGATCACCGGCACCATGCGGGGCAGGAACCCCTTGGTGCGGGCCAGCAGTCCGCCGAAGTCGGGACGCTGGTCCTGGGCGATCTCATATGCGCCGAGCGACATCATGCCGTAGGTCTTCAGCTGCAGCAGGACGACGGCGAGCATGCCGACGCCGACCAGCACCGCCACGCCGACGAGCGCGCCGGTGATGCCGTCGATGTTGCCGGTCGCGATGGCGCCGCCGCTCAGGAGGCCGGCGATCAGGAAGACCGCCAGGATCATGATGTTCGGGGCCAGCGCCAGCAGCGCGAACAGTCCGAAGCGGCGCTTGAGTGCGCCGAACGTCGTCGAGAACAGGGCGGAGATGTCGAGGGGGCTGGGTGGAAGGAGGGGAGTGGGGTTGTTCACGCCCCGGAGTCTACGAGCGGACGGGGGCCCGCGCGGCCGGTATCGACCGGTGTGTTGAACCGGCGGTCCTCGTGGCTCGCACTGGAGGGTTGGTGTTCTCGGATCGCTCACTTTGAGCGGGGACCTCGGCGACCGTGTAAGGTGACTCGTCGGGGTGGAGCCCCGGACAACAGAACATCGGGATGTGGCGCAGCTTGGTAGCGCACTTGACTGGGGGTTAAGGGGTTTACCCCGCTCTGGTCGGCCCGAACAACTGAAAATCCATGCCACGGGCTGTGGCGCAGCTTGGTAGCGCACCTGACTGGGGGTCAGGGGGTCGCAGGTTCAAATCCTGTCAGCCCGACGTGTTTGTGCCCTTGTGGGGGGTACAATTCAGGTGATGAATTCTCTTCCGTGGGCCTATCGTGGGCCTAGTGGATGGCCCACACGTTCAGTCAGCCCGGTTCTTACGCACGATCTCAGCCCAAGACCGAGGCCCACGCAGACCCCCCGCCGACGTGGTCACAAGACGGACGTGGTAGGCAGTAGTCGGCGTGGTGCGCGAAGCACTGAAGGCCCGGGCCTCCGGACTGCCGGTCTTGCGATTCGCACCACCTGCCGGGCCGACGGACTGTGGCGGCGGGCCGAATCGGATTGAGATTCCTTCGGCTTTGGTGTCCACCGAGAGTCGCCTTGTTCCTTCTGGGTGGTTACCGAAGCTCACTCCAGGAGGAAGCGATGTCCATGGTTGTTTCTCATGCGGCCAGGGGTCTGCTGACGCTTGATGCCGCGGCCGAAGTGCTGGGGGTCAGCACCGCCACAGTGCGTCGTCGGATCACGGACGGCTCGCTGCGTGCCTACCGCACCGGGAAGCGGCTGATCCGCATCCGGGTGGAAGATCTCGATGAGCTGCTCTGCGAGATTCCGTCGGCGGGCCGGCGCCCGCGCCGAGTCAGGGCGCGCTGACCATGAGCGAGGACGAGGTGGGCGAAGGGCGCTGGCCTGTTGTGGTCGACGCCGAGGCCGCGTACGAGGCGATCCGCTCGATCAACCATCGGACGATCTGGCTGTCGGACGGGCTGCCGGCGCCGGCGGTGTACTGGGTGTTGGGGGAACTCAAGTCGGCCCTGGGATATGGCGCCCAGCAGACGCTCGGGCAGCTGGCAAAGGGACTCGAGAAGTCGCTGAAGCACTACGACGTCTATGAGGACGGAGGGCGGGATCCGTCGTTGTCGGCAAGGGAAGCCGGGGCGGCGCTGGAGACTGCCGCAGAGCTTGCGGGGCAGATCGGAGCGCTCTTGGACTCGGCCCAGTCGGCGATTGCGGGCCAGGGATACCGGTCGGTGTCCCGGCGGGTCGGTGAACCCATATGACGACCTCGGGTCGACTGCTTGGCGGGGGAGTCGCATCACAGCGGC
>JAGPGQ010000132.1 GCA_018055925.1 Micropruina sp. | reverse complement strand
CATCGTTGGCGGTGTTCCAGGCGACCCCGAGCCCCTCAGCAACCCGGGCGACGGTCAGGTGCTGCACCACGATCCCTTCGAGTGCCCACCGCAACCCGCCCCGCGACAGCTTGGCTCGCGGCTCGGCAGCCTGGCTGGTGTCCTGGCGCCATACGTGATCGCACTCGCCGCATCGGTAACGGCGCACGACGACCTCCAGTGTCGTCGGTCGCCAGCCCAGCGGCTCGTGCGCCAACCGCCGCACCACCGTGTCCCGCGGGGCTCCCTCGCAGCCGCACCGCCGGCACCACCGATCGGTCGCGACGACCCGGCAGGCGATCACGGCACGCTTGGTTTCCAGACGTTGCCCGGTCGCTTCCAAACCGAGGTCATCAAGCCGGCAGAACGTGGTCAGATCAGGGCAAGCAAAGCCCACCGGGGTAGCGTCAGACATGTCGGGGTCTTTCGGATGGTCAGTGTGAGAACTTCCATCCTCGGAGGACCCCGACGCCCATCCCGTGACCGACGCGCCCAGAATCCCTCACACGACCACTACACCCTCAACTGGGAAGAGCCCGGATAGCGCCGCACGTGAGGGACTTCTGCGGCTGACCGGTCTGAGCTGATCATCAGCGGTTGACGTTTCGGAGGGTTTCGTACTGGAGGGCGATCTCCCGAGCAGCCCGATACTCCGGTATCTGCTCGATCTGGTCGGAGTACTCGGCGCTCGTTCGTCTGCCCCCGGATGTATAGAGCGCGCTGATGAACTGACTCACAAGCCCTCCGCTTCGCCGGTGTGGCGCCTGCGAACAGGTGACTCGCTGGGCGCGCTGATCCAAGGACACCCGTTTCGGCTCTTCGTCGCCGCTCATGAGTCTGTTCCTTTCGCGTCGTTACGTTGACGCCCCTGTCGTGGTATTGACGCTGCCCGCAGCGCACTCGCCAGCGAGCAACACGGGGCTGACACCAGATGTGAGACGCTCGACCGCCCGCACCACAACTCGGACATCTGTGATTGAGTTATCTCGAACTATAACTCGTATATTGGAGTACGGGTAGTGCAGCGTCCCACTAGATTTGAACCAAGATCATCAAGTGACCTAGGAGCTCGCAGCTCGGGCCGGACAGATCAACGGGGTCACCGCGCGCCACGGTCCAGCTTGGGCGCCGAGCGCGCCAAACCTGTTGAGACAGATCTCGGTCAGATGTATGTGGCCCGGGCCCCGTGTTACGCTAGCCCGTACAGTCCTATACGAGTTATCGAAGGGGTGGGATCGGCGTGAGCAGCAGTCCGAGGGACGACGCACCAGACCAAGCCAGGATCGCCAACCAACGCGCAGACGCGCAGCGGAACCGCGCCTCAATTCTCGTCGCCGCACCCAGGGTGCTGCGACGAAACCCCGCAGCTTCCGTGGCTGAGATCGCAGCTGAAGCCGGCCTCGGACGGATGACCGTCTACGGGCATTTCAAGACCCGTGCCGAACTCATCGATGCCGCCGTGACCGAGAGCCTGGGACGCGGTGAGGACATCCTGGCCCAGGTGCCGCTGGACGGACCACCCGCCGAAGCGTTCGGCAGACTCATCGAGTCAAGCTGGACGCTTCTTAACGAGGCCCGTGGCCTGCTGGCCGCAGCACAGGAAGAGCTGCCGTCCGAGCGCGTGCGGGAGCTGCACGCGAAGGCGGAAGCACGAGTGCGCGGCATCCTTGAGCGAGGGCAGCAAGAAGGAGCGTTCCGCACTGATCTCCCCATGCATTGGCTGCTGACGACGACGCATGTGGTGATGAATGCTGCCGCTGACGAGGTGGTTGCCGGCCTCGTGACCAGTGAGGACGCCGCGCGCCTCATCATCGCCGTCCTCCAACCAGCGATCGCGGCCGCTCCGGGCCGTGAGCAGCAGTGCTGACGCCGGCAGAACCTCGACCAGGATGACTGACCTGGAGTCACCGATGAGACCCCTCCGCTATTCGATCAATGTCACGCTTGACGGCTGCTGCCACCACGAGGCCGGGCTCCCGCCAGACGAGGAGTCGATGCGCTACTGGACCGCCGGGCTGGCACGAGCCGACGCTCTGCTGTTCGGCCGGGTGACCTACCAGTTGATGGAATCGGCGTGGCGGAAGCCGGCCAGCGGCACCTGGCCTGATTGGATGGATGATTGGCAGATCCTGTTCGCCGAGACCATCGATCAAGCGAAGAAGTACGTCGTGTCCAGCACCTTGACCAGGGTCGATTGGAATGCGGAGCTGATCCGGGGAGACTTGGGGCAAGCGATCCAGCAGCTCAAGCAGGAGCCCGGCGATGGCCTGTGGGTGGGTGGCCTGACGCTCCCGCGCACGCTGGCCGACCTCGGGCTGATTGACGAGTACGAGTTCCTCGTGCAGCCGGTCATTGCCGGCCACGGTCCGACCTTGTTCGCCGGTCTGCGGGAGCGGATCGAACTCGACTTGGCGGGTCGCCAGCAACTCGTTTCGGGTGCGGTCGTCCTGCGCTACCGATCACCGCGCGTCCTAGCCTGAGCCCATGACCGTCCTGCTGCCGTTACTGGCTCAACCCAATGTCGTAGGAGAGGGCGACACTCCCCATGGACGTCGTCGAGCAGTTGGTGAGGGTCAGCGAGCATGGCAGGTCGAGGGCTCCGAAGAGCCGCTTGCCGGAGCCCAGGAGCAGTGGATGGATGAACAGCCGCAGCGAATCCAGCAGGCCCTCATTCAGCAGGGATCGGACCAGAACGCCACTGCCGAGGATGGCGATATCTCCGTCACCGGTCAGCTTCAGGGTGCGCACAGCCTGAAGAACATCACCCTCCAGCGCAGAGGTTTGCTGCCAATCGAAGGCAGACACTGTGGTGGTCGCGACATACTTGGGAGTCGAGTTCAGGTGAGCGGCCATCGGGTTGTCGTCGGGCACATACGGCCAGTAGGCGGACATCTTCTCGTAGGTCTTCCTGCCGAAGAGATAGGCGGTCGTTCCGTCCAGCCCTCCCGAACTGGTCGACGAGTGGATGCCCGCGGCGTACGGCGCGCCCCAGCCGCCGTGCTCAAATCCACCCTCGCGGTCCTCGTCCGGCGAGCCCAGACCTTGCATGACTCCATCGACCGAGAGAAACTCGATCGCGATCAACTTGCGCATGATGCACTCCTTTCTCAGTCCAGGATCCCCTGGGTGAGACGGCTGCGTCTTGAAGATTTCTGACCGGATGTGGCCCATCGGCGACCACATGAGCACGTCAACGGAATCCTCAGGTCCAGTCCTGACCCGACATCGGGTCCGTCCTGAGTTCGCCGGGCTGGTGGCAGGTATCGTCGGCTTCCAGGAATGGACGAATCGCCCGGTGATCCGTCGTCAGGTGGCCGGGAGCCTGATACCGCTGGTGCTGTCGTCCGGCCCCACCCTCGACGTGGTCGGCCTTTCCCACGGACGCGGTATCGGTCGCCACGAGTCGTTCATCGCGGGGCTCATGCCTGGCTACGCCACCACCCGCTTTGACCGGGTGCAGGAGTGCGTCCAGATCTATCTCACGCCGTTGGGCGTCGTCTGCCTGCTGGGTGTGCCCGGTCGCGAGCTGGCCGAAGCCGTGGTCGGGGTTGCCGACGCGGCCCCCGCTTTCGACGACAGCTTCCAGGACCGGCTTTGGGCCACGCCGACCTGGCCTGGACGATTCGACCTGATCGATCGCAAGCTGCTCGCCCTGCTGGCCCGCGGCCCTCGCCTGGAACCGTTCGTCAGCTGGATGTGGCAGCAGATTGAAGCAACCGGGGGCCGGGCCCGGATCGGCGAGCTGATCGGCCAGACCGGGTGGAGTGAGCGCCACGCCATCTCCCGTTTCACCGAGCAGATCGGCCTGGGTCCCAAAACGGCTGCCCGCGTTGTACGTTTCGAGCGCGCCCACGAGGCGCTCCGCCATGACTCCAGCGCGAATGTCGCCGCGCGATTCGGCTTCTCAGACCAGAGCCACCTGATCCGCGAGGTTCGCCGGTTTGCCGGAGCGCCACCCACCACACTGATCCGAACCAACCCGTCGACCGCGCATAGCGCCATAGGGCGGGCCCCGAGTCCCGAATCGTCAGGCCATTCGGCGCGTCACGAGCGGTAGGGTCAGCCGCCCGGTTGGGGCGAAGATTGTCGCGCGTGGTGACGACGCGCCTTCGTTCTGTTCCCGCAGGTTTGCATTGAGCACCACCGACGGCTCTGATTGCGACTGCTGTCGACGAACAGCCACCCGCAGCTGGGGCACTCCCGAACGCGGTCGAGGTGAGGACTGGTCAGGAGCTCGATCGCTGAGGAGGTGAGGCGCGCGATGCGGTCAGCATGGCTCGCAGCGTCGGGCCAGCACCTTCTCACCAGCCCGTCATTCACGGCGTACCCGAACTCTGCCAGCCACCCACGCTGCTGTTCGCCGACCTCGTCGGCACTGTGCTTCTGGTATTGCCAGCCGCGATGGGAGGACCGCTGTGGACGGTCGTGGCCGGTATCGTCGCCGCCGGCGCAGGGGCGAGCCTGTGGAGTGTGCTTGTGGCGGTTTTGCGGCAGGAACGAACCCCGCCGGCGCTGCTGGGTCGGGTGTACTCGGCGTCACGTGTTCTCAGCTGGGGCGCACTGCCGCTCGGATCTGCCCTGGCAGCCTTCCTGGCGCACTGGCTTGACGTGGGGCAAATCCTGGGTGCCGCAGCCGTCCTCGCGATCATGACGGCGGCCTGGTTCCCGCTCCTCCGCATCAACCGGCACATTGCAGCGGAGGACACTCAGGTTTCCCTGAAGGAGCTGGGTCGACCACTGCCCGACTTCAGTAACTCTCCAGATCCCGACGCTCAAGTATGATCTAGTACATACATATACGAGTTATGGCACTCGAGCCTTGTCGGTGAAATAGCAGGCGTTGCGCGCTCAGGGCATCAACGAACGGAGGGCGAGAGATGACGCAACTAAAGACAAGAAGTCCCCTGGCTGACTTGAGGGCTGCCGTCACCCCAGGGTTGACAGTCGAAGCCTGGGATGCGACGCTATCAACATGGATCGTAACCCCAGGGGTGACAAATTGCAGCCCGGCCCGGCGGATTCCGCGGCGGACCAGTGGATACGCGTCCTGGCGCATCGCCAGAAGGACGCTCCCGCAACGGTCGCGTCAGTGATCGAGCGGTTCGATGCTGCCGGAGTCACACCGAACCAGGTTGCGTCCCACCTCGAAGACGGCGGGGACCGGCTCTATGCCGCTGCCAGTTCGGGGGGTGCAGACTGGGCCGTCGAGTTCGGCGGGGAGCGAGCCGTCGCTCTGCTGGCCGCTGAGGTCAGCACGTTGATGTCGCACCTGGTTGCCCGGGCCGCGAGCGTCCGTTCGGTGTGCATCGGGGCGCTGCTGGACGAGTACAGCGCAGTGACCGTCGCCAGCGCGATCGGCGTGGCCCGCCAGAAGGTCTACGAACTCGCCCGGCCGAGCGTGGATCCCGATTACCTCACGACGACACCTTGGAGAAACCATGAATGACCTGCATGAGGCAGTGACCCTGCCCGACCCTGCCGTGAAACGGCTGCTACACCCCGCTGACCTGCCCCAGGCACGTCCGCTGTACCTGCGCGGCTGGTGGTTCGGGCGGCTCTGCTCCCTGCCAATCGTCGTTGCGCTCGGCACAGTGGTGTGGACGCTCACCGGCAACCTGTTCGCAGCGCTGGCAGCGCCGATCGGCACCTTCGCGGTCGGTTTCGCGGCGAGCCGCTGGCACCAGGCTCGCGCCTGGGACTTCATCCCCAGGAAACGACAAGACCCCACCGACGCCGGCCCGTGGCAGCTGATCGCAGCCGCTCTGGACGCCGTCGCGCTGCTCCTCGCGGTGGGTGCAGCCACTCTACCGATCACCACCGCGCCGATCCCGCCAGGAATCGTCGCCTACGCCGTTGGCTCCGGGCTCGGGATCGCGGTGCTGCAGATCGCGGAGATCGTCCTGGCGGCCCGCAATCGACAGAACAGTTCGATTGCGTCCCAAGTGATCCTGCTGGCCGCGGTGATCACCGCGGCCGTGCTGGTAGCCGTGCTCGGCGGCGTCGCCTGGGGCCCGGGTGCGTACGCATTGGCTGCGGCTGGCCTTGTGACGGTGCTGCTCGCTTACGCGCTGTGGTCGCTCTTCACCCAGCGCAGCAGGCAGGACAAAGAGCGATGAACACCGGCACGCAGAGCCTCGCGGCGGAACCACCAGGCCAGCCCTCGGTCGCCGTGGCCGTCCGCGAGCTGCGCAAGACGTTTCCGGGGGTTGTGGCTGTCGATGAGGTCAGCTTCTCTGTCCGGGTCGGGGAGGTGTTCTGCCTACTCGGCCCCAACGGTGCCGGCAAGACCACCACGGTGGAATGCCTCGCCGGAGCGCTCACCCCCGACGCGGGCCGGATCGAGGTGCTTGGCCTCGACCCGGCGAAGGACCGCGCTCAGGTGCGTGAGCTCGTGGGGTATCAGATGCAGGCGTCGGTCCTTCCCGCCACGTTACGGGTGGAAGAAGCGGCAGAGCTGTTCGCCTCGTTCTATCCAGCGCCGATCGCGATTGAGGAGCTGCTGCAAACGGTCGGGCTCAAGGATCAGCGGAAGCGGGCCTTCGGCAAGCTCTCCGGCGGCGAGAAGCAGCGGCTCTCCATCGCCCTCGCGCTGGTCGGCTCACCGCGCATCGTCGTGCTGGACAAACTCACCACCGGCCTCGACACGCAGGGACGACGCAGCGTCTGGCACCTCATCGAGCAGATCAAAGCTCGTGGGGTCACCATCATCTTGGTCTCCCACTACCTCGACGAGGTGCAACGACTGGCCGACCGGCTCGCCATCATCGCCGCTGGGCGAACCCAGTTCGTCGGAACGCCGGCGGAACTCCGAGCCGCCGCCGCGGTCAGGTCGCACGCCACGCAGACCCTTGAGGATGCCTACCTCACCTTCCTCGACACAATCGACCCGAGCAGCGCCGGGAGAGCAGCATGAGCGCTCTCACAACGTTGACCGTGACCGAGGCGCGGCTGTTCCTGCGAAATCCGACCAGCGTGTTCATGGCGCTGCTGCTGCCCTCGTTGCTTCTGCTGCTCCAAGGGTTCGCCATCCCGGGCACGATGGACCCCATCAGGAGTGACAACCCCGCCCTGGTGGGGTTGCGGGTGATCGACTTCTTCGTCCCGATCTCGATCACCGTCGCACTGTTGAGCGTCGCCGTCACCAACTATCCATCCGCTATCGCGGCGTACCGCGATAGCGGCGTGCTCCGGCGCCTCGATGTCACGCCAGTGGGCGCGCACCGGGTGCTGTTCGCGCAGTGGTTGGTCAGCGCTGCCACGTTCGTCGCGGCAATCCTCATGACCGCTCTGCTCGCTCGGGCCGCTTTCGGCGCCTCCGCCCCACGAAGCGTTGCCCTGGTCGCCGCGGTCATCGGCATCGGGACCCTCGCCATGATGGCCGTGGGATCGCTGATCGCGGCGACCGCCGGGAATGCCCAGGTCGCGTACGGGGTCGGGATGCTGGTCTTCATGGCTTGTTTGTTCACCGCAGGTATGTGGACGCCCGGACCCATGATGACCCCGGCGATGCAGTTGATCACCGGCTTCACCCCGCTCGGCGCGATGAGCCAGGCGCTGACCTCTGCCTGGTACCAGGGAACCGCCGACATCGTCGCGTTCATCGTCATGTCCGTCTGGGCAGTGCTCTGCGGGCTCATCTCGGTGAGAGCATTCCGATGGCGGTAGGCCCGGCCAGCAGTCGAGATCTCAGTGAGTTCGCGGGTTTCGGTGGCCCGCTCACAGGACTTAGTCACCGAGTGGTCGGCTCTCCCCAGGACGTGGCGTTGGAGTCCAGCCTGCTCCAACGGCCCCGGCTGAGTCCTCGTCTGATCGTGTTGGGCGTGCTGATGGCCTGCTTCGCCTGGGCGGTGATCATCCCGTGGTCGTTAACCGCGCCACCGACCGCGCTGCTCCGCACCCTTTATGTGGTCGGTCTCACTGGGTTTGGGGCTACGCTGCTCTGGGTGCTGTGGTCTTCGGTGAGCCCCGACCTCACCAGCGGCGCCAAGTGGTTCCGGGCCGCACTGCTCGTGACGGTTTCAATGGCGCTGTGGGCGCCAGCGCATCTATGGGCGGGGCCCGGTCACCAGCCCTGGGCGTGGCTGGCCGGTTTCGCGATCGCCGCGTGCGCCCTGCTCGGTTGGCACATGGCTGTAGCCGCCGCAGGGACGCTCGCGGCCGCGACCCTGGTTGGTGGCCAGGTTATTCACGCGTCGCTTGCGGTGGGCGTGCTGATCACGCTCACGACGGCCGCCGCGGTCTGGGTGATGTGCCAAGGGCTGGTCTGGATGCTCCGGCTGTTGTGGGAGGCGCAGGCCGGCCGGGAGGCGCAGGCGAACCTCGTGATCGCTCAGGAACGATTGCGAGTCAGTCGCGAGCTTCACGATGTACTCGGGCATCGTCTCAGCATTATCGCCTTGAAAGCAGAACTCGCAGAGAATGACGAGATCCGCACGCTTGCCACCGAAACGCTTCGGGACGCGCGCCGGGCCGTGTACGACCAGTTGACCACCGACCTTCCCAGCCAGCTTCACACCGCTGAACTCGTGCTCTCCTCCGCAGGGATCAGAGTGTCCATCGACGCACCTCAGGACGTGATCAATCGGGCATCCCAGGCCTGTTCCGAGCTCATGGCCACGGTGGCCCGGGAAGCCGTAACCAACCTGCTCCGTCACAGTGCGGCTACCCAGGTCGCGATCTCACTCACTACCGAAGAACCTCACCTGAGGCTGACTATCGCCAACGACGGCGTGTCCAGGCGCCGGGAGTCGTCGGACGGCACCGGGCTGGCGAGCCTCGCTGCACGCTGCGCGACGCAGGGCGCGAGCCTGACCATTATCCAGAACGAGTCCTGGTTCGAACTCTGCCTCCGGTGCTCGGCTGATTCGGCGGGTTTCCGATGACGACGCCGATCGGGGTTCTGCTGGCCGAGGACGACGAGCTGATCCGGGTGGCCCTGGTGAGTCTCCTGGAACGCGAGCCGGACATTGCAGTAGTCGGCACCGTTCCAGACGGCAGACAAGCGGTCGAGCAGGCGCTACGTCATCGACCAGCGGTCGCGGTCGTCGACCTGGAAATGCCCAAGCTCGACGGAATCAGCGTGATCAAGGAGCTGCGCAGCACCCTGCCCGAGTGCGCCGGCGTGATCCTCACCGGCCACGGCCGCCCGTATCTGTTGCGCCAAGCGCTGCTGTCTGGCGCCCAAGGATTCCTCGCCAAGGGCGCGCCCGGCACGGCTCTGGCGGACGTGATTCGCCGCGTCCACGAAGGACAACGCTACGTGGACCCCGTTCTCGCCGCAGACGCCCTCACGATCCAGTCGAGCCCGCTCACCCCCCGCGAGACCGAGGTGCTGGTAGCGGCGCACGCGGATCGTCCGGTGCGCGATATAGCGCGCGAGTTGTTTCTCTCACCGGGCACGGTGCGCAACTACCTCGCGTCCATTGCCCAGAAACTCCACGCCGAGTCGAGAGCAGAAGCCCATCGAATCGCTCGCGAGAATGGCTGGGTTTGACCGTGCGTGCCACCCAGGATCTTCGTGACAGATCCACGGGATCACCAGGCGCCAGTCGCACCCAGACTGAGGCTATGAACAACACCACTCACCTCGACAGTCACTTCCATCAGCCCGCAGCCGGCCGGGTTGCGCGGGGAATCCGGCACGTGATCTCCCGTTGGCCGTCCGCGCTCGGCCTCCTGGCACTGCTCGCTAACCTGGCCAGTGGAGCCGACCCCCACGTCACCGCCATGATCATCATCATTGCGGCCACCTGTTACCTCGGGGCGGCCGTCCTCGGCTCTCAGCGAAGCGTATGGGTGATGGTGATCGTCGCCAGCGCCGCGGTCGTCCTCGCCAAACTCACCGGTCTGGATTCCACCGCCACGCTGATCGTGATGGGCATCGGCCTGGCAGTCTTCGGGCTCATCCGCGCCACAGGAACCCACCGCTACACCATCGGTGTACAGACCCTGGGCTTCCTCGGCTACACCGCCATCGGACTGGCGGCGATGATGTCCGGCCCCACCTGGACCATCTACCTCGCCGCGATCGCCGCGCTCGGCCACACCGCCTGGGACATCGCGCACTTCGCCCGGAACAAGGTGGTGAGCCGGTCCCTCGCCGAAGCCTGCTTCGTCCTCGATCTCGGGCTCGCCGTTGCACTCCTGGTGTCCGCCTGGACCGCGCTGCCCCACTGACCCGAAGCTGAACCAATGAACAATCTCGATCCGATGCACTTCAACGCGGTGGCGGCCAACTACGGCTCCGCCCGACCGCACTACCCAGCCGCGCTGTGGCGGGATGCCGCCGCGACCGGCCTGGTCGAACCCGGCCGACGCGCGCTTGACCTCGGAGCCGGCAGCGGAGAGGCGACCGGCGAGCTCCTCGCCCGCGGGATGGACGTGGTCGCAGTCGAGCCAGGCGAGAGCTTAGCGGCAAT
>JAGPGQ010000363.1 GCA_018055925.1 Micropruina sp. | reverse complement strand
AGCAGCCACAGCCGGGCGGGCGTCGTCCGTCCCGGCCCGGGGAGCACCATCAGCCAGCCGGCGGCGAGCAGCGCGCAGCCCAGGATCACCAGCGGGTTCCCGGTGGGCCGGTCGATCGTCCGCGCGAGGGCCGCGATCGGGCCGACGCCCCAGCCGTTCGGGTTGAACGAGAAGCCGTTGCTGCAGGCACCGACGGCGACCAGCAGCGTCCCGAGCAGCCCGGTCCACACACCCGGGGACCGCCAGGGGAACGCGGGCATGGGCAACCTTCGGCTCGGGGGATGGGGTCGGTGCGACGATCCTAATGCCTCGGTCATCGACGTTCGCCCAGGCGGGCGGCGTCCGGTCGGATGCCTCGCAAGGCCGACGAGGGAGCCGTACCGGGTCGTACGGCGACCGAAGAGAACGCAGCGAGGCGCCGACCGGTCGTCGCGCAGCGGGCGAAGGTGGGTGGCCGCGGCACTGGTGAGCCCCGCTCCACATGCCGAGCGGGCGGGGATTGCCGGTCGTGCACGGTGGTTCGATGATCGCGCGATCGCCCACTACTCGCGTCTTCGCGACCTGGTGACGGGAAATAACCCGAAACCGTAGGCACGATCCCGTCACCACAGCACGGTCGCGCGATCGCCCACCCCGGGACGGCCTACTGGGCGGTGTGCCAGATGACCGTCTGGACGGCGTTCCAGCTCGCGAAACCGGCCACGAACCCGGCCAGCCAGCCGAACTGGCGGCGGCTCAGCGGCACCAGGGCGAGCACCGCCACCGACCACGGGATGTACCAGGGATGCATGGACTGCCCGAGCACGCTGACCGCCAGCGAACCCCAGCCCAGCGCCACCAGCGGACGGTCCGCGAACCGGATCAGCACCCAGCCGAGGGTCGCCAGCAGGGTCAGTGTCGAGACCACCCCCACCCCGGCCAGCCACCCGGACGGATCGCCGCCGGCCGTCCCGATCAGCCACTCCCCCGCCTGCGCCAGCATCGAGAACGGGGCGGCCGTCCCGGCCTTGCCCATCAGCGACAGCCAGGCCGTCCAGCCGAACCCGAGGCCGCTGGCCAGCGAGAGCCCGGCGAACACCGCGACCGCCACCAGGCCGGCGACGGCCGTCCGGATGCCGAGCAGCCACAGCCGGCGTCCCAGGGTCAGCTCGGCGAGCCGGGCGGCGATCGGCAGCCCGGCGCAGGCGACCACGGCGAGCCCGGCCTGCTGCTTGAACGCCATCGCCACGCCGATGGCGGCCGGGCCGGCGAGCAGGCCCCACGCCCAGTGCGGCGTCCGGAGCGCCAACCAGATGCCGACCAGCGCCACCGCCACCATCAGCGCGTCGTTGTGCGCACCGCCCGCGAAATGGATGATCACAAGGGGATTCAGCAGTCCCAGCCAGACCGCATGGCGGGCGTCCACGCCCAGATCACGGGCCAGCCGGGGCAGCACCCAGGCGATCAGTGCCAGCGCGGCCAGCACCGGCAGCCGCATCGCGAGGATGCCGCCGTAGGTGGCGAACCCGCTCAGGGTGACCACCAGCGCGTCGGTGAGCAGCGCCAGCGGCGGATACGCCACGCCATTGCCCGCCCAGAGCTGATCGACGTGCGGCGCGTACGGTCCGCCGGCGCCGGTCAGCCCAACCAGGTACGGGTTCTGCCCTTGGGCAACGATCCAGCCCAGGTCGGCGTACAGCACGGCGTCGGCCGAGAGCACGGGCGGCACCAGCAGCAACGGGACGCTCCAGGCCGCCAGGGCGATCGGCAGCGGGAAGCGAGCGGCGGGGGCGTCCGGACGGGGCCACAGCAGCCACCAGGCGGCGACCAGCAGCAGCACCCCGGCGACGATCGCGACCTTGTTCCAGGGCATCGGCAACGCCAGCCCGATCGCGTTGACCAGCGGTGACGGCCAGCCGTCCGGGCCGTGGGCGAACTCCGGATGGCAACTCCCCCAGGCGAGCAGGGCGGTGCCGGCGACGCCGGTCCCGATCGTCCGTAGGAGCGAACTCCGTTCCGGAGCGAGGCGAGGGGCAGGCACCGCCACATGCTAATCGGCCGTCCCTCGGAGTCGGCGTCACAGGTCGAGGAGCACCGCCAGGGTGTCGCGGAGCTGCCTCAACGCCACCGGGCCGATGTTCCCGGCCCGCTCGCGCGCCCGCGGTCGAGACCGCTGGCACTGCGCCGCACATGGTCCGCAGGCCGTCGCCCTTGTCCGGCCGCAGCACGACCTAGTGCCGCGGCCGTCGACGTTCGTCCTGGCGAGCGGCGTCCGGTTGGATGCCTCGCAAGGCCGACGAGGGAGTCATACCGGGTCGTACGGCGACCGAGAAGAACGCAGCGAGGCACCGACCGGGCGTCGCGCAGCGGGCGAAGGTGGGTGGTCGAGGCACTAGTGCCGCGGCCATCAACGTTCGCCCTGGCGAGCGGCGTCCGGTCGGATGCCTCGCAAGGCCGACGAGGAAGTCATACCGGGTCGTACGGTGACCGAGGAGAACGCGGCGAGGCGCGTCCGGGCGGAGCGCAGCGGGCGAAGGTGGGTGGCCGGGGCACTAGGCACCGCCGGCGCGGATCGTGGTCGTGAGCGGAACCACCTGGACGACGTTCGGACCGCTCCGCAGTCACCACCTCTGCGGGGCGCAGCAGGCCGGCCTCGGGAACCCGCCGGCACCCCGAGATCCAGCTCGACCACGTGTGGACTGATCGATCCACAGATGTTCGGGTCAGCGGCCGCTCCGGGCCGTCCCGATCGCGCGATCGACAACTGGTGTCGGGATCGGACACGTGCTTTCGGGTTATAACCCGAAAGCACGTGCGTCATCCCGCCAGTAGATTCCGATCGCGCGATCG
The DNA here is from genome assembly GCA_018055925.1 of Micropruina sp. Taxonomy (GTDB): domain Bacteria; phylum Actinomycetota; class Actinomycetes; order Propionibacteriales; family Propionibacteriaceae; genus Micropruina. The sequence continues at coordinate 43 of JAGPGQ010000363.1, read as the reverse complement.
ACAGGGGGTCTCGACAAGCTCGACCGGCGGGGTTCTGGGTCTC
>JAGPGQ010000362.1 GCA_018055925.1 Micropruina sp. | reverse complement strand
CCCCTCGACCACGCAGTGCCCGGCGCCGTGGCACCGGCAGCCTCCGCTGCGGCGGCAGACCTGTCAATGGCCAGTGGGACTTCCCTGTGGGCGGTCACGTGATCTCCTCGTAGACGGTCACGTGATGTCCTTGTTGGTGGCCAGCTGATCTCCCTGCCGGGGGTTTAGGTCAGGGGCATCACGCCCCTTCCGGCGACGGCGTCGGACAGTCGGAGTGAGTTGCCCTCGGTGATGATGACGTGGGCGTGGTGGAGGAGTCGGTCGACGGCGGCGGTGGCCAGCGTTTTGGGCATGAGGGCGTCGAACCCGGAGGGGTGGATGTTGCTGGTGACGGCGATCGAGCGGCGTTCGTAGGCGGCCTCGACGACTCGGTAGAACGCTTCGGCGGCGGCCTGCCCTGCGGGAAGCATGCCTATGTCATCGATGACCACCAGATCGGCGCGGGTGATCCGGGCGACGGTGCGGGCGATGCTGCCGTCGGCGTTCGCCCTGGTGATCTGGGCGGTCAACGATTCCAGGGTAAACCAAGCGACCTTCAGGTCCTGGTCGATGGCCTTGTGGGCGAGGGCTTCCACGAAGTGGGTCTTCCCGGTCCCGGACGGGCCGGCGATGGCCAGGTTCTCGTGCCGACCGATCCATTCCAAGGTCGCCAGCCCGCTTTGGGTCGCCGGCGGGATGGACGAATCGGACTCCCGCCAGGCTTGGAACGTCTTCCCGGCGGGCAGGCCGGCCAGTTTGCGGCGGCTGGTGCGGGTGGCCTGGTCGCGGCCGCGGATCTCTTCGGCGAGCAGCACGCGGACGACCTCGGCGGGGTCCCAGCGTTGGGCGCGGGCGGTGGCGAGGACGTCGGGGGCAGCCTGACGCAGGTACGGCAAGCGCATCCGGCGCAGGGCGGCATCCAACGCCTCGGGCAGGGCTGGTGCGGTGGTGTCGGTGATCATCGGCTGGCTCCTGTCGGGGTCGTGTTCGTGAACCCGGCCCACCCGCCGGTCCCGGGTTGGGTCGAGGCGTGCTCGCCGGCGATCACCATCGGGTCGTGGTGGTGGCCGGTGGTGGCGATGAACTCGGCGATCGATTCGACGTCACCCCAGCCGTAGCGGCCGGCCTGGACGGCCGTTTCGAGGGCTTGGCAGGCCAGGGGGCTGCCCCGCAACGCGGCGAGGTCGACGATGGCGCGCATCTTCGACTCGATACGTTCCACGCCGTGGGCGCAGGCGGCGATCAGCCACAACTCCGCCGCCGGCCCGATCGACAGGAACACCTGTTCCAGCAGTGACCCGGCGCGTGGTTTCGGGGTGGCGGGGGTGCCGTCGGGGTTCTGGGGATGGTCGGGGTAATGCGCCAGGTTGATCCGCGGGTTCCCCGGCGTCGATGTCCGGTGCCGGGCGACCTCGACCAAGCCCCGACCCTGAGCCCAGTCGGGGACCACGGCGAGCCGGCGGGCGTCTGCCCGGATGACGACCTCGTCGCCCTGCACGGTGACCCACACGCGGGCGCCCTGCAGCTTCGGCGGCACCGAGTAACGCACCGACCCGAACGACACCGTCTGGTCCGCGGCGACGATCCGGGCTTGTCCGAGGGCTGTCGTGTGGGGTTCGGTCGGGACCGGGTGCAGGAACCCGCGCTCCACCACGAGGGCTTCGTCGGGGCGGCGGCGGGTGGCCTGGTGGACCCGGCCGTTGACCTTGCCCATGAACTCCCCACACGCCTGGGCGAGCTCGTCCATCGACTCGTACTCCTCACGCAGGTTCGTCTTCTTCGGTAACAGGTCCGCCTTCGCGATCTTCACCGACGACTCCACCCCACCCTTGGACTGCGGGTCGTAGGGCACGCACGTGTGGACCGTGGTGCCGTAGTGCCGGCCGAGGTCGACCATCAACGGGTGCCGGACCGGCACCCCCGCGATGTGTTGCACGGTGACCGTCTTGGCGTTGTCGGTCAACACGTAATCGGTGACGCCGCCGATCAACCGGAACATCGAGTCCAGACACGTCGCCAACGACTCCGACGTCTGGTCCCAGCACGGGATCACCACCCGGAACCGTGACCAGGCCACCCACGCCACGAACAACACCGTCGCCCGGAGCCGGCCGTTCAGGTCGCGGACCTTGGGCCCGTCACCCCAGTCGATCTGGCACCACATCCCCGGCACCGTGATCCACGGCCGGTTCGAACGGGCGTGCTCGAGGCGCCAGCCGGCCTTCGCTGCCGCGACCGCCCGCCGCGTCGTCCGCTCCGATCCCTCATAGCCGCACGCCACCAGCTTCTCGTGCGCCACATCGGCACGGATCGTGCCGTCGGAGCCGTTGACCAACTGCATTATCAGGTCGGTGTGCCCGTCCACCAGACGGGGCCGCTCGATCGGCGCGTCCACGCCCAACCCGGCCTCCCGGCGGGCCACCAACCGGCGGACCGTCTTCGGGTCACAACCGGCCAACTTCGCAGCGCTGTGCGCGCTCTTCGTCTTGTCGAATGCTTCCAAGATTTCCATTGTCTGTGTGCCGTTCTTCTTCACGGTGTCGCCGGGCCCCTTCCCCAGTGCAGTCAGCACCGCAGGGATATCCGGACACACACCATCGGTGAGGGCCGACACGCCGTCGACCCCAACACGGCAGGGAGATCAGCTGGCCACGAAACGGGAGATCACGTGACCGCCAGAGAGGAGATCAACTGGCCGCCTACAAGGAGGTTACGGTGGCCATGGACACACGGCAACGGGCTGGCGGCGCCCGCGCTCGCGCAGGTTCCGTGGGTGCGGGCCGCCCGGCTTCTGTATTGGGGCGACCTCGACACCTATGGACTGAGCATCCTCTCGATGGTCCGGCAGGCACTTCCGCAGGCGGAGTCGCTGCTGATGGATACGGCGACGCTGCTG
>JAGPGQ010000131.1 GCA_018055925.1 Micropruina sp. | reverse complement strand
GGATCGGAGCGCAACGCGGCCGTCGTCGCCCAACTGGAGGACGTGGCCGAGCGGCTCGAGGTGCTGCCCGACCGGATCCTGCTGTATGCCGCCGATGGTGAGGCCGCGCTCGAACGGGTCCGGGAGCGTGGGCTGCACCCGCTCACGTCGCTGGTGCGGCGCTCGTCCCTGGAGGACGTGTTCCTCCGGCTGACCGGGAGGTCGCTGATTGACTGACCGCACCCCGGGACTGCTCGACTCCAACCGGCTCGCCTACACCGGCGGGGCGCCGTCCGTGGCCGATCAGGCCCGGATCGCCCGCCGCTGGGGCTGGTGGCTGTACGCCGAATACCGGCTGGCGTCGATGCGCGCCTACCTGCAGACGATCCTGATCCGCGCCTTCGGGCTGCCCCTGCTGTACCTGACCTCGATGGGGCTCGGGCTCGGCGCGCTGGTCGATTCCGGCGCCGGCACCGTCGAGGGCGTCGGCTACCTGCTCTTCGTCGGCCCCGGCCTGCTGGTGTCGTCCATCGTGATGGAGGCCACCGGCGAGTTCACCTTTCCGGTGATGAGCGGATTCAAGTGGCAGAAGCACTACTTCGCCGCGTCCGCCAGCCCGGTGACACCGGTGCAGATCGCCCTCGGCGAGGTGGTCGCGGTCAGCCTGCGCTTCCTCGCCGAGACGGTGGTGTTCTGGCTCGCCCTCGTGCTGTTCGGGGCGGTCAGCTCGCCGCCGTCGGCCCTGATGATCCTGATCGCCCCACTGGCGGCGCTCGCCTTCGGCGCCCCGCTGCTGGCGTTCGCGGCCACCCAGACCGACGAGGGCTTCCAGTTCACCTTCGTCCAGCGGTTCATCGTGATCCCGATGTTCCTGTTCGCGGGCACGTTCTTCCCGCTCGGCGCGATGCCGGTCTACCTGCAGTGGATCGGCTGGATCTCGCCGATGTGGCACGGCACCCAACTGGCCAGGGTGGTCGGCTTCGGCATGGCCAACCCGGTCTGGCTGACCGCACTGCACGTGCTGGTGCTGCTGGTCGCCACGCTCGCCGGCATCTGGGCCGCGGCCAGGCAATTCACCCGGAGGCTGACCCGGTGAGCGCGCTCGGCGGCCTGTATGCCGGCAACATCCGCGCCGTCCTGGAGCGCGGCTTCAAGGTGATCGGCAACCAGAACTGGACGATCGTCGCGTCGGGCTTCTTCGAGCCGGTGTTCTACCTGCTGGCGATGGGGTACGGGCTGGGCGGCCTGGTCGGCACGGTGACCGGCCCGGGCGGCGCCGAGATGTCGTACGTGGCGTTCATCGCCCCGGCCCTGCTGGCGACCTCGGCGATGAACGGCGCGCCACCTGGAACGTGTTCTTCAAGATGCGGTTCGGACGGATCTACGAGGCCATGCTCTCCACCTCGCTCGGACCGCTGGACGTCGCCGCCGGCGAGATCGCGATGGCCCTGTTTCGCGGCTTGCTGTACGCCTGCGCCTTCCTCGGGGTGATGACCGGACTGGGCATCGCGACCTCGTGGTGGGCGCTGGCGATGATTCCGGTCGCGGTGCTGATCGCGCTCGGTTTCGCCGCGGTCGGCATGGCGGTGACCAGCTGGTTCAGCAGCTTCCAGCAGATGGAGCTGATCAACATCGTGCTGCTGCCGATGTTCATGTTCAGCGCCACGCTGTTCCCGATCGACATCTACCCGCAGCCGGTCCAGTGGTTCATCCAGGCGATGCCGCTGTGGCACGGGGTCGAACTGATGCGGCAGCTGTCGATCGGCGCGTTCAGCGGGGCCACCTGGATGCACCTGGGCTACTTCGTGGTGATGTCGGTCGCCGGGATGGTCTTCTGCACCGTCCGGCTGCGGGCGCTGTTCCTGCGGTGATCACCGACTCCTGCGCTGACCGCGGCGTCATCCCGGGCTTGACCCGGGATCTCTCACTGTGGGGAGATCCCGGCGTTCGCCGGGATGACGTGGTTGTCGTCCGCTGCGTCATCCCGGGGCTGACCGGGGATCTTCCTACCCACCCGGACGACGTGGGCTCCGTGCCGCCTCGACCGGGGTTCAGGCGGACTGGCCGAGCTCCTTGGTGCCCACCCGGACGCGGTTCCCGTCCGGGTCGACCACCTCGAAGTCCCGGGCCCACGGGTGCTGCTCGACCTCGACGCCGAACCGCGCGGCGAGCGCGTCCACATCGCCCACCCAGACATAGACCAGGGCCGGGCCGTCCGCGTCCGCCACGTTCTCGCTGAGGAACACATCGGCACCCTTGCGGCGGATGCCCATGAACCGGTGCGTCGTATTGCCGCCGTAGCGATGCGTGAAGTCGTGCTCGAAGCCGAGTTGCTGCCACCAGGCCAACGCCACGTCCACATCGGCGACTCGAAGAATCGGAACCACCTGCGTCATTGTCGAACGCCTCCCTTGCCGCTCTCGCTGCCCTCCATGATGCCCCGGCGCGGTGCCCAGGCGGCGCGACCCGCCGGGAACCCTTCGGCGCCGCTCCCGAAACCCGCGGTCGACACCCGGGCGGGTCAGGCGTAACGTTGCCCGGCTATGCACGATTTCCCACCGCGCATCGACGCGTACACGCGCGCCGAGACGTCCCGACCGGACACCCGCAGCCCAGCACGTTTCCTGCTGTGGACGCTGCGGGTGCAGGTCGACGTGCTAATGGCCCTGTCGATCGCCGGGTTGGCGTGGTTCCTGCCGTCCGCGCTCAGCCCGTTCCTGCTCGGACGCACCATCGACGCGGGCATCCTGCTGGGGGACTGGACGGCCACCGTCGGCTGGGCCGCGCTGCTCGCGCTGGTGATCGTGGTGGGGGCGGCGAGCGGCATCGTGATGCACACCTTCGCCGTCCGGGGCTGGCTGATCTCCCTGTACGGCACCCAGTTGCTGGTGACCCGCAAGTCGGTGCAGCTGGGGCACGTGCTGAACCGGCGGCTGCCCACCGGCGAGGTGCTGAGCATCTCGTCGTCCGACTCCGACACCTTCGGCTCCACCTTCGAGGTGGTCGCCCGGGCGCTGGGCGCGCTCGGCGCCTTCGTGGTCGTCGCGGTCCTGATGCTCAACACGTCCGGGCCGCTCGGACTGGTCGTGCTGCTGACCGCGCCGCTGCTGGTGGCCGCCGCGACCCCGGTGCTGCGTCCGCTGAACGCCGCCCAGACCGCGGAGCGGACCCAGACCGGCGAGCTCACCTCGATGGCCGCCGACATCGTCGCCGGACTACGCATTCTGCGCGGCATCGGCGGCGAGAAGACCTTCGGCGACAACTACGCCGGCCAGTCCCAGCGGGTGCGCCGGCTCGGCGTCACCACCGGCACCTGGCAGGCCGTCGTCGAGACCCTGTCGGTGCTGCTCTCGGGCATGCTGCTGGTGCTCCTGGTCTGGCTGGGTTCGCACGAGATGATGGCCGGACGGCTGACGCTGGGCGAGCTGATCAGCTTCGTCGGCTATGCGATCTTCATGGTGTGGCCGCTGCAGACCCTGTTCGAGGTCGCCCAGAAGTGGGTGCAGGGCCTGGTGTCGGCCCGCAAGACCATCGCGCTGCTGGGCGCCGAACTGCCCTGGACCGACGGCACCCGGGAGGTGCCCGGCCGGCCGGTGCTGCACGATCTGGAGTCGGACGTGCGGGTCGAGCCGGGCGAGTTCCTGGTCGTGGTGAGCGCCGACCCGGATGCGGCGGCCGCGCTCGCGGACCGGTTCGGACGCTACCTGCCCACCGCGGGACAGTCCGAACCGGACTCCGACGAGGAGGAACTCACCGGTCGCGCCGCCCGCCGGGCGCGGGCCGAGAAGGAGCGGCGCCGGGTTGAGGCCGCCCGGATCGACGCCGAGGTGGCCGCCCGGCCCTGGGGCGTGACCGCGGACGGTCTCGACTACCAGCACTATGCGCTGGCGTCGCTACGGCAGCGGATCCTGGTCTCCGACGCGGGCAGCCAGCTGTTCGCGGGCACCTTCCAGCAGGCGGTCGACCCGCTCGGGTCGCACACCCGGGAGCAGGCCGAGCGGGTGCTCACCACTGCCGCGGCGGAGGACGTGTTCGACGCGCTGCCGCAGGGCTGGGCCAGCCGGATCGACGAGAAGGGACGAGGCCTGTCGGGCGGCCAGCGCCAGCGGGTGGTGCTGGCCCGGGCTCTGCTGGCCGATCCCGAGGTGCTGATCCTGGTGGAGCCCACCTCGGCGGTGGACGCGCACACCGAGGAGGCGATCGCCGGACGGCTGGTCGAGCACCGCGCCGGGCGCACCACCGTGGTGATGAGCGCCTCACCGCTGCTGGTGCACCGCGCCGACCGAGTGGTCTTCCTGGTGGACGGACGGCAGGCCGCCACCGGCACCCACGCCGACCTGCTGGCGCACGACGGCTACCGGGACGTGGTCAACCGAGGAATGGAGAACGACGATGTCGACTGATGTGCTGTCGTCGTCGGCGGCCACCTGGTCGGACGACCCGAACCGGTTCGAGTTGCCCGCCGAACTGGCGCCACCGAGGCGGCGGGGACCGTTCGCCCTGCTGACGAACCCGCGCGGCCAGGTGCGCGGCCTGGCGGAGCGGTTCCGCGTCCGGCAGGAGCGCGCCGAGGAGTTCTTCGCCGACTCCCGCAACCCGGCCCAGGGGCTGCCGGTCGCCCACAACGACAAGGCGTTCCGCTTCGTCGGGGGGTTGCTGGCGACCCGCCGGGGCCTGCTCACCGCGGTGATCGGGTTCAACGTCCTGGCGGCCACCGCCGGACTGATCGTCCCCCGGCTGCTCGGCGACCTGGTCGACCGGGTCGCCGGTGGCGGCACCCCGCTGGCCGCCGTGGACGCGATCATCCTCGGCGTCGCCGGGGTGGTGCTGGTGCAGGCGGCACTCACCTTCGCGGCGCGCCGCGCGTCCGCCGTCTTCGGCTACGACCTGCTGGCCGCGGCCCGCGAGGCCATCGTCCGGACCGTGCTGGGATTGCCGCTCGGACGGGTCGAGTCGGCCAGTTCGGGCGACCTGCTGACCCGGATCACCTCCGACGTGTCCAAGATGAGCGAATCGGTCCGGTGGGCGTTCCCGCAGCTGGTGATGTCGGTGGTGGTGACCGGGCTGACGATCGTCGCCATGGTGGCCAACTCGTGGTTCCTGGCGTTGCCGCTGGTGCTGTCGATCACGGTGTTGGTGCTGGTCACGCGGGTTTACCTGCGCCGCGCCATGCCCGGCTACATCACCGAGTCGGGCACCTACTCGCGGATCAACTCGTCGATGACCGAGACCGTCGAGGGTGCCCGGACGGTGGAGGCGCTCGGCCTGGGGGAGCGCCGGATCGCGATCGGCGACGACGACATCGAGGTGTCCAACCAGGCCGAGCGGTACACCATGTCGCTGCGAAACCTGCTGTTCATCTTCCTGGACGCGGCCTACCAGCTGCCGCTGGTCGGGCTGGTGCTGCTCGGCACCTGGGGCTACGCCAACGACTGGGTGACCATCGGGCAGATCACCGCGGGCGCCATCTACGTGCAGCAGCTGGTCGAACCGCTCGACCGGCTGATCCAGGTGGCCGACCGGTTGCAGATCGGCCTGGCCGCGACCACGCGTCTGCTCGGCATCGCCGAGGTGCCGCAGGACCGGACGCCGGGCGTTGCCCGGCCCGCCGACAACCACCTCGTCGGCACGGAGTTGCGGTTCGCCTACCGTCCGGGACGGGACGTGCTGCACGGGATCGACCTGGATCTGCGGCCGGGCGAACGGCTGGCGATCGTCGGCCCGTCCGGCTCGGGCAAATCGACGCTCGGGCGGCTGATGGCCGGCATCAACGGCCCGCGCACCGGGACCGTGACGGTCGGTGGGGTCGAGTTGATGACGCTGCCGTTGAACGTGTTGCGCACCGAGGTGGCCCTGGTCACCCAGGAACACCACGTGTTCGTCGGCACCGTGCGGGACAACATCGTCCTGGCCCGCGACCAGCAACTCACTCCCGAGCAGGGGGACGCCGCCGTGGTGGCGGCGCTGCGGGCGGTGGACGCGCTGGAGTGGGTGCAGCGCCTGCCGAACGGGCTGGACACCATGCTCGGCCACGGCCGTACCCAGCTGACCCCGGCGCAGGCGCAGCAGGTGGCGCTGGCCAGGCTGGTGGTCGCCGATCCGCACACCCTGGTGCTGGACGAGGCGACGTCCCTGATCGACCCGCGGACCGCCCGGCACCTGGAGGGCTCGATGGCGGCGCTGCTGGAGGGACGCACGGTGGTCGCCATCGCCCACCGGCTGCACACCGCCCACGACGCTGACCGGATCGCGGTGGTGATCGACGGACGGATCGCCGAGCTCGGCTCGCACGCGGAACTGCTGGCGCTGGGCGGAGAGTACGCCCGGCTCTGGCACACCTGGCGCTCGTAGTCCACACGGTCATCCCGGCGGCCGTGTTGCCCCAGGCGCTGACGTCATCCCGGCGAACGCCGGGATCTCGGACCGGGGTTGCGCAGCGTCCCGTGAACGGGAATAGGAACCGTCCCCTGAACGGGAAAGGAACCGTCCCCGATGGTTCAGTCCCAGGTGAGGATCAGCTTGCCGAGAGCATCTCCGGAGGCCAGGTGGCGGTGGGCCTCGGCGACGTCCTCGATCGCGAACCGGGTCTCGGCGGCAGGCTTGATCCGGCCCGTCTCGATCAGCGGCCAGACTCGCTCGGCGACGGCGGTGCAGATCGCCGCCTTCTGGGCCACCGGACGTCCACGCAAACCGGTTGCCGTCACCGATCCGCGCTTGGCAAGCAGTTTCGCCAGGTCGAGGGTGCCCTTGCGGCCCCCTTGGAGGCCGATCACCACCAGCCGGCCGTCGTCCGCCAGGGCGTCGACGTTGGCTTCGAGGTACGTGGCGCCGATCACGTCCAGGATGACATCGGCACCCCGCCGGGCGGTCGCGTCCCGCAGCTCCGCCGGCCAGTCCCCGTGGTAGTCGAAGGCATCGGCGGCGCCCAGTTCGCGGCACAGGGCCAGCTTGTGCGGGCTGCCGGCGGTGGCGAACACTCGGGCTCCCAAGGCTGTCGCGTACTGGATCGCGAACGTCCCGATGCCGCCCGTCCCGCCGTGCACCAGCAGGCTTTCGCCCGGAGCGAGTCCGACCCGGTCCATGTTCGACACGACCGTGGCGGCCACCTCGATCAACCCGGCCGCGGTCACCGGGTCGACCCCCTCGGGCGGACGGACGACCTGGCCGGCCGGGACCGCGACCAGCTCGGCGTAGCCCCCGCCGGCCAGCAGGGCGACACAGGGTTCTCCCACCGTCCAGCCGGTCAGGTCCGGGCCGACGGCGGTGACCACCCCCGAGATCTCCAGGCCGATGATGTCGCTGATCCCCGGCGGGGGTGGATAGTGGCCCTGGCGCTGCAGCAGGTCGGCCCGGTTCACGCCCGAGGCGCGCACCCTGATCAGCAGTTCGCCGGGGGCCGGCGCCGGATCCGGGACCTCGGCCAGCCGCAGCACCTCGGGACCGCCGAACGAATCCGTCACAATCGCGCGCATGCCTCCAGCCTTGCACCCCCGGAGTGCCCGCGCGCGGAATCCGTCCCCGCCCCGTTCGGAAGCAACGCTTCCTCAACTCGTCCCGGCTCGACCTCGGGGAGCCCGGACGAGTGGGACGGGCGCGAGGGAATCCGGGACGGCTCGGACCCACTAGGATGGGCGGCTGGGCGAGGTCGCATAGTGGACTAGTGCAGCCGCCTTGAAAGCGGCCGAGTGGAAACGCTCCGTGGGTTCGAATCCCACCCTCGCCGCGTGTCCTCCCGAACTCATGTGCTGACCCCGCCGCTGCCACTGCGTGCGGTCGCCGTCTCGGCCGTGCTCGCCCTGCTCGGCGCCGCCTCGATCGTGTTCGGATCGGCGCTCGAACTGCCGGTCGCGGTCGTGATCGTCGGCTGGGTGCTGCTGGCCGGGGCGGTTGCCCTGCTGGGCATGGCCATCCTGAACTGGCGGAGGATGCGGGTCGTCATCGAACTGACCGACGAGGACTACCGGATCCACGGCATCGGTTCGGACGAGCAGGGCCGGTGGGCCGAGGTCACCAAGGTCACCCAGACCCCAACCAGCCTGGTGATCCACCACGGCCCCGAGCGGCGGGTCCGGTTGGTCAGCCAGCGGGGCGTGACCGCCGAGATGGTGGCCCTGACCGGCGATCTCGCGCACCGGCTCGACGCCAGCCGCGGCTACAGCAGCCAGGTGTGACGCTTCGTTCCCTTGGCGTCCGCTACTTCTGGGGACGGTACGCGCAGGAGTTGCTCAGGTCGTCCGTCTTCGGCGTGCTCGACTTGCTCGGCTTGGGGCTGGAACTGGACGTGGGCGTGGACGTCGCGGTCGCCGTGGGTGAGGCGGAGGCGGACTTCTTCGCCTCGGCCTTGTCGGCCTCCTTCAGCGCCTGCTGGACCCGGCGCTGCACGGACGCCCACGGCGGGTTGGCGCTGACCCAGCCGGCGACCCCGGGTTGGAACACCACGCTGTGCAGGCTGGTGTTCTTCACCTTGAGCGCCACCTCGATGAGGTCGGGCAGTGTGCGCCGCGGAATGTCGGTCTGGATGGTCTTGGATCCCGCCGCCGCCAGCTTCTCGAAGTTGGTCAGGACCACGTCCGGTCTGGCCTGGGCGACCACGGCGTTGATCACGCAGCGCTGCCGTTCCATCCGGCTGTAGTCGGCGCCCTTCACGCCGTAGCGTCCCCGGGCGTACCACAGCGCCAGTCGCCCGTTGAGATGCTTGTCCGGGCCCGGTTCGATCCACCCGCTCGGCGGGACGCCCTCGGTGGTCTTGCCGCCGATCGGGATTCGGTAATTCACGTTCAGGGTGATGCCGCCGAGGGCGTTGATGAACTCCTTGAACCCGTCCATGTTGATGATCACGTAGTAGTCGATGGTGCCCAGGCCGAGCGCCTCACCGATGCCGATCTTCATCACCTCGGCGCCGACGTTCTTCACCTTCTTGCCCAGCAGATCCTTCGGGATCCGCAGCGGCGCGTTGTTGTACATGGCGTTCAGGAAGTACTCCGGGTTGCCGCCGTTGACCCCGTCGAAGAAGCCGTTGGGGTAGTACCGGTGCAGCGGGGAGTCCTTCGGGAACGGGATCCGTGCGGTCTGCCGGGGCAGCGAGAACAGGGTGCTCGCGCCGGTGTGTGTATTGATCGAGGCCACCATCACCGCGTCGGCGCGCAAACCCAGGCTGGCGTCGCGATTGGTGCCCGAGTCACCGCCGATCACCAGCACGTTGAGGCGTTCCTTGTTCGCCCAGGGGTCGGTCACGGGCGGTTCGCCGGGGGCGGGCGGGTCGTCGTCCGAGAAGACCGCGCTGAGCGCGCGTGCCGCCGACCAGGACATCTCCGCACCCACCGCCATCGGGGCGGCGATCGCCAGCGACAGCACGCCCACGACCAGGCCGCCGACCGCCCGCTGAACCCCGGACGGTTCGGACGGACGCAGCGCCAGATGGCTCACCGTGACCACACCGACCCACAGCACGGCCAGCACCAGCAGACCGATTGCCACCCCGCCCAGTACGTCCACGTTGGTGGCCAGGGCGACCAGGCGATCGCGTCCGGCGGTGACCAGGTAGCCGCCGGTCGCCAGGAGCGCGACGAACAGGCCCATTGCGATCGCCCCGCTGACCCGGCGTCCGGCATGCCACAGGCCCAGTCCGGGGATCAGGGCGCCCAGCGCCGTCCAGACCAGGGACCACCGGAATCCGCCCGAACCGCTGACGCGACGCGGGGGTGCGACGGCGTCGTCCAGTGGATCGGGCAACGCCCGTTGGGGTTCGGTCATGCGGTCCTCTGCTCCGGTTTTGAGACACGCCGAGTGTAGTTGTTGACTTCCGCGGCCAACCACTTCGGGGTTGAGGGTTGGTGCTGTGCGGGGGTGCTCACCGGGTGGCCCGGCGGCGACGACCTGAGCTGTGGCGACCGGGTGTCAGGGTCCAGGAGCATGGGGAGGTGCGGGTCGCTGTGCCGGTGTCCGGGGGTGCGAGGACGGGGCCAGGCTGTCGTCGTCAGGCCAGGCGCATCTGAAGGCCGGACCATGCTGGGCGGGGCGACCGAAGCCGAGTGGCGCCGAACCTCGGGTTCGCAGTCGATGACCCGGGTGATGTTGGTGACCGGGCGTCCTGGAGGGCCGGCGCAGCATGGAGCCGGACCAAGGCTGGGCCGATGTGCCGAGCCAACCGCGGTGACGAGTGAACCGGCGGGCCAGCCGACCTGGGTGACCGCCAGGCCTCCGCTCCGAGCCGGGACGATCTCGCGATCGACCACCACTGACGCCTTGGCTCACTGCTGTCGTGAAATATCGCGAGACCAGTGGCGCAAGGTGAGACCAGTGGCGGATCGCGCGATCGTGTGGACGGCCAACCCCCTCCAGGCGGGTCGGGACCACTGCAGCCGGCGTCCCAGGGAACCCGCCTGGTAACAGGATGCACTTTGGCGTCGTCCGGCCCGCTGGAGTAGGCTCAGGTCTCGGCTGAGGAGGTGTCGCCTAGTCAGGTCTATGGCGCCCGCCTGCTAAGCGGGTTTGGGGGTCAACCCCATCGTGGGTTCAAATCCCACCACCTCCGCC
>JAGPGQ010000361.1 GCA_018055925.1 Micropruina sp. | reverse complement strand
CCAAGCTCGGCCTGGCCGGGGACGCCGCCCCCGAGACCCGCGAGCAGGTGCTGGCGCAGGTCTCGGCCGGAACCCTCGCCCCCGAACGGGCCGCGGAACTCCTGGCCCGGCTTCCCTGACACCAACCGAGCGCTTTCGGGGCGCTCGGTGGGTGCCTGGATGCCGGGGTGTGCTCAGCCTTGATCCGCCGAGGGGCGCCGTGGCGGGCGGCACCAGATGGGTGCACTGGGTAGCCGGGTGCGCGAAGGCGTACCGGGTCGTACGGTGAGCGTGGCCGGCGCAGCCAGGGTGCCCGGCTGGGGTCGCGCAGTAGGCGCAGATCGGCGGATCGAGGCTTAAGCCTGGTAGGGCTGCACCTCGAGGATGGTCACCTCGATCGGCTTGCCGTTGGGGGCGGAATAACTCACCTTCTCGCCGATCCGGTGGCCGATGATCGCGGTGCCCAGCGGGGACTGCGGCGAGAACACCTCGGTGTCGGTCGAGTCGTCCAGGGCCATGAGTTCGCGCGAACCGAGCAGGAACGTGTCGGTGTCGTCGGGATCGTCGTCGTAGGCGATCGTGACCAGGCAGCCCGGCGACACCTCGTCGCCGCTGGGCGCCTCGCCGACCTGCGCCTGGCGCAGCATGGCCTCCAGCTGCCGGATGCGTAACTCCTGCTGGCCCTGCTCGTCGCGGGCGGCGTGGTAGCCGGCGTTCTCACTCAGATCACCCTCGTCGCGCGCCCGCGCGATCTTGGCGGTCACCGCCGCGCGTCCGGGACCCTTGAGGTGCTCCAGTTCCGCGCTCGCGGCGTCGTACGCCTCCTGGGTAAGCCAGATGGTTCCAACCTGCTCGTCAGCCATCGGTCGAGCCTATCAAGACCGGTGGCGCGGATCAGGAGGTCGTGCAGGTCTGAACCTCGATGGTGGTGGCCCGCTTGAACGTCCGCAGGCTGACCTCGGTGCGGGTGAGCTTCTCGGTGCCCGGGGCGATCTCGACCCAGCGTTCGCCGACCCGGTCGTAGGTCTCCGCCTGGCTCACCAGGAAACATCGGGCGGCCTGTGCCGGGTCGGGACGATCGATCGCCAGGGTGGCCCGGATCTCGTTGTCGGAGATCACCCGGAAGGCCTGGATCTGGGCCGAGACCGGGGGGTTCGCCTTGTGTGAGGCGACCCAGACGACATACCCGATCAGGGCCAACACCAGCACTCCGAGCACCGCCAAGATCGCGGGTGAGAGCCGTTTCGGCGGGTAGCGGCGGCGGATCCGGTCCTGGTCGGCCTGGGTGGTCGTCACGGGCCCATTGTGCCCGTCCGTCGATTGGATCGTGACCGGCCGGCCGGGACGCGGTCGGCACAATGGCGCCCATGCCCAGCAACAGCACCGCGATCCGGGTGGACGCCGCCGGCGAGCCGCTGCGGCTGCTCCACGTCCATGCCCATCCGGACGACGAGTCGTCCAAGGGGGCGGCCACGACCGCGATGTACGTGGCGCAGGGCGTCGAGGTGCTGGTGGCCACCTGCACCGGTGGCGAGCGGGGCTCGATCCTCAACCCGAAGATGGACACCCCCGAGAACTGGGCCCGGATCTCGTCCCTGCGCGAGGCCGAGATGGCGCGCGCGAAGACCATCCTCGGCATCGAACAGACCTGGCTGGGCTACATCGACTCCGGCCTGCCCGAGGGCGACCCGCTGCCACCGCTGCCGGAGGGCTGCTTCGCGCTGCTCGACGTGGACGAGGCCGCCGGCGCCCTGGTCAAGGTGATCCGGGAGTTCCGTCCGCACGTGCTCACCACCTACGACGAGAACGGCGGCTATCCGCACCCCGATCACATCATGTGCCACAAGATCTCGATGGCCGCGGTGGGGGCGGCCGCCGACCCCGACGCCTGGCCCGAGCACGGCCCGGCCTGGCAGGTGCTCAAGGTGTACTACCACATGGGTTTCCACCGGGCCCGGTTCGCCAAGCTGGACGAGCTGATGCACGCCCACGGCCTGGAGAGCCCGTACGCCGAGTGGCTGAGGGAGTGGGAGCGGGACGAGGTCGCCGACCGGCTGACCACCTTCGTCCCGTGCGGCGAGTACTTCCCGCTGCGTGACCATGCGCTGCGGGCGCATGCCAGCCAGATCGATCCGGACGGGTTCTGGTTCGCCGTCCCGATGGCCATCCAGCAGGCCGGCTGGCCCACCGAGGACTTCCAGCTGGTCAAGTCGATGGTGCCGGTCACCCTGCCCGAGAGCGACCTGTTCGCGGGCATCGACACCCGGACCCCGGTTACGCTCGACACATGGTCCTATTCGATCTAGCGGACGCGCCCTGGTTCCCGCTGCTGATGGTGCTGGTCACCGGGGCGGTGATGTTCCTGCTGTTCCTCAGCATGCGCCGCGAGCTCCGCAGGATCCGGATGCCGCGCGACGTCCCCGGCCCCCCGGAGAGTCCCGCCGAGCAGTAGGAGATTCCCCGGATGGCGAAGAGTCGGCTCGGCACCCGGCCTCAGAGTGCGGGTCGCCCGCTGGCGGGTAGCCACATCGGCCGGCCGTCGCCCGGCACGGGCGTAAACCTTCCTCTTCGGTCGACGTGGCACGAGCCGCACGCGCCTTCCGGCCGCCGGAAGGCGGTGTTACCCTGGCGCCAGCCACCCCTTGGAGGGTCGGATGGCCGAACGCGGAGCCCTGCCGGACTCGACACAACTCCTCGAACGTGACCGCGAGTTCGACCAACTCGCGTCCGCACTGCGTAGCGCGCGCGACCGGCACGGAATGGTGGCACTGGTCTCGGGCGAGGCGGGCATCGGGAAGACCACGCTCGTGCGGCGGTTCCTCCGCACGCTGCCCGGCGACATCCGTGCGCTCGCCGGGTCGTGCGAGGACCTCATCGCCGCACGCGTTCTGGGCCCGTTCCGCGAG
>JAGPGQ010000360.1 GCA_018055925.1 Micropruina sp. | reverse complement strand
ACCGATGTGCGACTGCTGACCGATCGGGCCCAACTCGACCTGGTCGCCGACCTGCTACGAATCCAGTCCCGACTGGCCGGAGTGCTGCACACCGTGCTGGGTGTGGTCGACCGGGCCGAAGCAGCACGAACCGCGCAAGGGGTGCCACTCACCAGCTGGCTCGCTGGGGAGTTGCGCTTCACCCGGTCACAGGCCGCCGCCCTGGTGCACCACGCGCACGATCTGGAACGGTTCGGTCAGGTGGGGGATGCGCTGCGCGACGGCCGAGCGAACCAGTTCCAGGCTCGGGCGGTGACCGATGTGTTGCGGAAACTTCCTGATGACCTCCCGGCTCGGGCCGAGAACGAAGCAGAAGCCACCATGGTCGGCTTCTGTGCCGAGTTCGACAGCCAGCACCTGAAAGGTCTCGCCCAGCACCTGCTGGAGGTCGTCGCGCCAGAGATCGCCGAAGAAGCCGAAGCCGCCAGGATGGAACGCGAACGCAAAGCCGCGCTGCGCAACCGGCACCTCACCTTCG
Source organism: Micropruina sp. (assembly GCA_018055925.1). GTDB lineage: Bacteria > Actinomycetota > Actinomycetes > Propionibacteriales > Propionibacteriaceae > Micropruina. Next base: position 2,374 of record JAGPGQ010000360.1, on the reverse strand, counting down.
CCGAGGACGGGCACGGATCGATGATCATCAAGGGCAAACTTCCCGCCGGGGATGCGGCGTTGTTGAAGGCGCAGATTGATGCGTTGGCGCACCAGTTGCACCGCACCGCCCTCGAAGAACGCGACCGCTTGCAGGAAGAGGTCACGTGGCCGATGCGCCGTGCTGACGCCCTGGTGGAGTTGGCCCGCCGAGTCGCGGTTCAGCAGGCCGCACCCAAGCATGGTGGCGACCGTCCCCACGTGACGATCACCATCCGTTACGAGGACCTGCTCAAGGACTGTTGGAACGCACGCTTGGCGAACGGTCACACGTTGACCGCCGGCGAACTCCGTCAGTATGCGTGTGATGCCGACATTCTGCCGGTCGTGCTCGGCGGACCATCCGGGGTGCTCGATGTCGGGCAGAAGCATCGGCTCGTCACGCCAACGATTCGGCAAGCGCTGCATGCCCGTGACCAGGGCTGTGTGTTCGCGGGCTGCAACCGGCCAGCTGCTGACTGTGACGCCCACCACATCGTCCCGTGGCAGCAAGGCGGCGCCACCTCGCTGGCCAACTTGTGCCTATTGTGCAAGCACCACCACAACCTGATCGAACCAGATGCTCGGCGGCCGTCGGTTCTGCAATGGCAGATCCGAATCAGTTCCGATGGTGTCGCTGAGGTGATTCCGCCGCGTTATGTGGATCAGCATCGGCGGCCACGCCGGCACCAACGATTCCGACAACCGGGCAGCTGACAACAACGATTTCGGGCATCAGATTCTCTTGCATCGGCCATTCCGCGCGTGCACGAGAATGCCAGCCTGTCCGTCATCCCACGCGTGCGTCATCCCGGGCTTGACCCGGGATCTCAACCAGGTGCGCACCCGGAGATCCCGGCGTTCGCCGGGATGACGGTGGTGGGCGCTGCCCGCGCGCGGACGCGACGAAGCGCCAACGCCTTGACCATGTCGTCCTCGGTGCAGCGGAGCCCGGGCGGCACGGGCCGAAGGCTCGCCGGGTTTGCTCCGCTGCCGTTGATGGTGCGCCGCCTGTGCGTGGACGGGACGAAAAGATCCCGGCGTTCGCCGGGATGACGGTGGTGGGCGCTGCCCGCGCGCGGACGGCAACGCGCCGGTCAGCGGCCCTGGGGGACTCCGCCGCCAGCCGATCCGCCCCGAGAGGATTTCTGGGTTCGTGGGCCTCGATCATCCCGACCTTTTCGCACCGGGGGACCGTCCCTTCTGCCACGCATTCCACAACCAGGGGTACAGACCACCGGCGTCGACCCACTCGGCATGGCTGCCACTCTCGGCGAACCGGCCGTGCTCCATGACCAGGTCCGATCACAGACGGCGACCTGGGAGAGCCGGTGCGCGATCACGAACCCGGTGCGCGATCACCAAACCCCTGTGCGCGGTCACCAACCCTGTGCGCCCGGCAAGGGGCGGCGTCGGTGGCCCGATCAAGCAGGCCGGCGTGGGCGGAACCGGCTGCGGTGGCTTCGTCGAGGATCGCCAGGTCGGGATCGGCCAGCAGGAGCCGGGTGAGCGCGACCTGCCGGGCCTGCGCGGCGGTCAACTCCCAGTCACGGCCACCGACGCGGCCGCCGAGCCCGTCGGACAGCAGATCGAGAAGACCGAGGCCCCGCGATCTCCAGCGCGGCGCGAATCTCGTTGGGACGTGCCCCGGCGAGCGGACGGGGTCAGGCGCGGCCCAGCCGGAGGCCGACCGCGCCGAAGCCGCCGAGGGCCCGAAGGTCGGTGACCGTCTTGATCGCCACCAGGATCAGCACCACCAGGGCGCCGTCGGTGATCGTGTAGCCCTGGGCCGCGAACCAGTCGCGCACCGGGTCGAAAATGCCGACCCAGCCCCGGTGCCGGGAACTGCCGGGACGCAGCAGGAAGAAGCCGATGATCGTGGCGGTATGCAGCACGACGAGCCTGCCGTACGGGCTCGAGAAGGCCTCGCCCGGCGTCACCCGGAAGCGCTGCCCGCCGAGGAACCAGCCGGTGAGCAGGTCGGCCGCGTAGCGGATGGTGAGCAGGACCGTCGGCAGGCCCATGGCCCACCACGTCCAGGACACCCCGGCGCGAGTGGCGATCATCATCACGAACACCATGTGCACCAGCGCGAACAGGCCGTAGTGCATCACGAAGAAGCCGGCCCGCGGTGGCCGCTCGACACCCTGGGAGGTGCCGGCCGCCGTCCGGATCCGGACGACCGTGACCACCCCGAGCACCACGTTCTCGATCCAGAACAGGACGAACACGTTGCCGGGCGGCCAGTCCCAGAGCGCGACGCCGGCCAGGACGAACAGGTTGGTGGCCAGCGACCAGCCGATGTCGAGCAGGCGATTCCGATCCACCGCCGCACGGTAGCCCGCCGCCCGGTCACC
>JAGPGQ010000130.1 GCA_018055925.1 Micropruina sp. | reverse complement strand
GTGGCCGCCACGGCCGAACTGCCGCTGTACACCACGAACCCGGACGACTTCGCGGGGCTCGAGGAGATCGTGCGGGTGGTGCCCGTCCGGCGTCCCCTACAGTGACGTCATGTCGAACTCACCCGACGTAGCCGCCATCGCGAAGGGCTATACCTTCGACACCCCGTCCATCGATCTCGGCGTGCTGGTCGCCGACGGCACTCCGGTGCCGGAGGCCACGATCCGGATCTCGCTGTCGATGCTCAACCGGCACGGACTCGTCGCCGGTGCCACGGGAACCGGCAAGACCAAGACCCTGCAGCTGATGGCCGAGCAGATCTCGCGGGCCGGCGTGGCGGTGTTCGCCGCCGACATCAAGGGCGACCTGTCGGGCATCGCGCTGCCCGGCGCCTCCTCGGAGAAGCTGCTCGCCCGGACGTCGGCCATCGGCCAGGACTGGCAGCCGCACGGCTGCCCCGTCGAGTTCTACGCGCTCGGTGGCCAGGGCCAGGGGGTGCCGCTGCGGGCCACGATCAGCTCGTTCGGGCCGATCCTGCTGAGCAAGGTGCTCGGGTTGAACGAGACCCAGGAGTCGACGCTCGGCCTGGTGTTCCACTACTGCGACACACAGGGGCTGCCGCTGCTCGACCTGGCCGACCTGCGTTCGGTGCTCGCCTACCTGACCTCCGAGGAGGGCAAGGCCGACCTGAAGCAGTTGGGCGGCGTGTCCTCGGCGACGGCCGGGGTGATCCTGCGGTCGCTGGTGACCCTGCAGACCCAGGGCGGGGATCAGTTCTTCGGCGAGCCCGAGTTCGACACCCGCGACCTGCTGCGCACCACCGGTGACGGTCACGGCGTGATCTCGCTGCTGGAGCTGCCGAACCTGCAGGACCGGCCGGCGATCTTCTCCACCTTCCTGATGTGGCTGCTGGCCGACCTGTTCCACGACCTGCCCGAGGTGGGCGACACCGACCGGCCCAAGCTGGTGTTCTTCTTCGACGAGGCACACCTGCTGTTCGCGGATGCGTCCAAGGCGTTCCTGCAGGCGATCGCGCAGACCGTGCGCCTGATCCGGTCGAAGGGCGTGGGCATCTTCTTCGTCACCCAGACCCCCAAGGACGTGCCGGACGACGTGCTCGCCCAGCTGGGCTCCCGGGTGCAGCACCAGTTGCGGGCGCACACCCCGAACGACGCGAAGGCCTTGAAGGCCACCGTCGCGACCTATCCGAAGTCGGCCTACGACCTCACCGAGACCCTGCAGAGCCTGGGCATCGGCGAGGCGATCGTGACCGTGCTCAATCCCAACGGTGCCCCCACCCCGGTCGCCTGGACGCGGATGCGCGCCCCCGAGGCGTCCATGGACCCGATGGACCACCAGATGATGGCCGGCGGCATCGCCCGGTCGTCGATGATGGCCAAGTACGGCCCGCCGGTCAATCGCGACTCGGCCCACGAAATGCTCGCCCGCAAGCTGGAACAGGGCCGCGCGGCCGCGGCCGCCGAGGCGCAGCGGGCCGAGCAGGAGAAGGCGGCGGCCGCCGAGGCGAAGCTGCGCGACAAGGAGGCGGCCGCGCGGGCTCGGTCGCAGTCGCGGACGACGTCCAGCCGCCCGGCGGCCAAGAGCGGCGTCGAGAAGGTGCTCAGCTCGCCGACGTTCTGGAACAAGGTGATCACCGTCGGCGGCGAGATCGCCCGGGGAATGATGGGTACCGGACGGAAGCGTTGACGTCACCCTCGGTCAGGTGATCTCCGATGGCGGGAAGCAGGCATCGACAGTCACCCATGCTCAAGCCGCGGCAGTGAGCAAAAGTGGACTCCGACACGGGGATGTAAGAGTCTAAGTGGAAGAGTGTGAGAGAGTGCTCAGAGGGGAGGGCTCGATGGGGACCGCCACCGGCATCGAATCCCTTGTGGCTCGCCTACGTCGAACTGGGCTGGAACCGACCGACATTGAGGTCAAGCCGGCGGCCTGCCGCGGTCAGTCCCCGAGACTCTGACGGCATTCGCCAACGGCATCGGCGGCACGCTGCTGCTCGGGTTATCCGAGGAAGACGGCTTCCGACCGGTACCCGGGTTCAAGGCAGAGGCCGTGCGAGAAGCGCTCGCGCAGGCGTGCCATGACAAGGTGTTGCCCCCGCTCCGGATGCCAGTGGAGATCGTCGACTTCGAGGGAGCGCAGATCGTCCGCATTGATGTCGAGCCGATCGATCCGGTGGACAAGCCCTGCTTCGTCACCACCCAGGGGGAGTACTACGGCTCGTACATTCGCGGCGGTGATGGTGACCGGAGGCTGTCCCGCTACGAGGTCACCCAACTCTTGCTCAATCGCACCCAACCGACCTTTGACCTGGAAGTGGTGCCGGAGGCGACTATGGATGACCTCGACCCGGACCTGGTTCAGGCGACGATTGGCCGGGCCTCCGGCCGGGCTCCTCGTACCTTCCATGGCCTCGACCCGACTCATGCACTCGTGCGTCTCGGCGCCGTGCGCGTCGTCAACGGCGTCGCAAGGCCGACGATCGCCGGACTCCTCAGCCTCGGTCGGTATCCACAGCAGTTCTTTCCGCAACTGTTCGTCGCCTTTGTGGTCGTGCCGGGGCGTGTGATGGGAGAGCCTGGCCCAGGAGGGGAGCGCTTCTTCGACAACGTCACGATCGACGGCCCGATTCCGACCATCTTGCTGGAGGCGAGTATCGCTCTCCGTCGCAACATGAACACTGCTGCCGTGATTCGGGGGCTCGGCCGGGAGGATCGGTACGACTACCCGCTGGAGGTCATTCGCGAGTTGGTGACGAACGCCCTGATGCATCGGGATTACAGCCCGGAGGGGCGCGGCGCCCACGTCCAGATCGAGCTCTATCCCGACCGGCTCGTCGTGAAGAGCCCTGGCGGGTTGCACGGCAGCGTGAACATCGATGACCTGGGCACATCGAACATCGTTTCTGCCACGCGCAACGCCGTTCTGGCCAAGCTGCTCACCGATGTGAACCTTGCGGATGCCACCGGTGAAACGGTTGTCGAGAACCGAGGCTCGGGCTTGTTGAGGGTCATGGCCGCCTTGCGGCGCGCCGGTATGTCGCCCCCACAGTTCGACGTCGGCCCCGGCCGCGTGCATGTCGCCATTCCGCGTAGCGCCCTGTTGTCGCCCGAGACGATCGAGTGGATTGGATCGCTCGGCTTGGGAGGGCTCACCGATGAGCAGCATCTCGCGTTGGCGATGATGAGGAACTCCGGCCGGGCTACCTCGGCGATGTTGCGTAGCTGGGGTGTTGAGGGTTTGGCTGCTGGGCGTGCCTTGCGTGACCTGGTTGATCGGGGAGTCGTTGTACGCAGCGGAGGCAAGCGATACGCGTCCTATCACCTGATTGTCACCCCGCCGACCGCACCCCAGGGGCCACTGTCGAGGGAGGCTCGACCGGGAGGAAACGAGGTGACCAGGGTAACCCGCTCCGGCGCTGGGATCGAGGCAGAGGTCGATGCTGTTCTGGAAGCCATTCGAGCGGGACATACCACCACTCAGCAAGTCGCCGAGCACCTAGGCATTCGTTACCCGACAGCCATTCGCCGAATCAACGTTCTCATCGAACGAGGCGACATCCAACCCACACGACCAAAACACAGCAGCCGACAGAGCTACCGGCTCGTCCAGCCCGAGGGCGCCCGTATCAGTGCGGGAGACCGACCCTCGCCATCGAGTTAGGTAAGGCTTACCATAGTGAGTGCCGCGGACCTCGCGGCACCAGGTATGCGAGTCCTCCACCGTCGCAGCGTCTCGCCGGCCGAGCCAGCCGGATTGACCAGACAGGGGAGGCGCGATGGGCGAACGCGAGTTCGGGCTCTACGACCCCACGGTGGAGCACAGCGCGTGCGGTGTCGGATTCATCACCCGCAAGGACGGCCGCCAGACCCACGACGTGATCGTCATGGGCGAGCAGGCGTTGTGCGCGATCCCGCACCGCGGCGGCATGTCGGCCGAAGGCGTCGGGGACGGCGCCGGGGTCAGCGTCGACCTCTCCGTGGACTTCTTCGGCCAGCTGACCGGGCTGAGCCTCGAGCGCGGCCACTTCGGCGTCGGCAACTTCTTCATGCCCGACGACCGTACGCAGTGGGACCGGGCGCGCGCTCTGATCGACTCGGCGCTGGCCGAGGCGGGGCTGGCCGTCCTGCTGGTGCGCGAGGTGCCCGTCGACGATTCGGTGCTCCGGCCGCGCGCGCTGCCGTATCAGCTGCCCATCGTGCAGTGGGTGTTCCGGCTCGCCGACCCCGGCGACGGCGACGACCAACGCAACCGCATCGACCGGGCCGCGAACGCGGCGCTGCTCCGGATCGAGGCTGAGGCCTATCCCGACCCGTCGCTGGCCGGGCTTTACCCGCTGTCCCTCAGCGCCCGCACCCAGGTGCTCAAGGGCCGGCTGAACGCCGGCGAGGTGATCGCCTACTTCACCGACCTGGGCGATCCCGTCCACGCGGTGCGCTCGCTGTACTTTCACACCCGGTTCTCGACCAACACCGAGCCGCACCCGACGATGGCGCAGCCGTTCCGGCTGATGGCGCACAACGGCGAGTTGAACACCGACCGGAAGAACCGGATCTCCGACGAGACCCTGGCGATCACCCGGCACCGGCGGATCGTCCGGCCGCCCGGCCAGTCCGACTCGGGACGTCTCGACCAGACCCTGCAGAGCCGGGTGTTCGACGACGGGCTCGACCTGGTCGAGGCGGTCGTGTCGCTGATGCCGCCGGCCTGGGAGAACGACGCCACGCTCGGCCGGGACGTCCGCGACATGTTCGAGTTCTTCTCGCTGTACGAGGAGAAGAACGACGGCCCCGCGGCGCTGATCTTCAGCGACGGCGACGTGATCGGCGCCCGCCTGGACCGGCTCGGCCTGCGCCCGCTGCGCACCGTCGAGACCCGCGACTACCTGGTGGTGTCGTCCGAGGCGGGGCAGGTGGGATTCGCCGACGACGAGGTGATCGGACGCGGCCGGATCGAGGCCGGCGGCATGCTCTACCACGACCACCGGCTCGGCCGGACGTTCCGCACCCGCGAGGCCCTCGAGCTGCTCGCCTCCAGTCGCGACTACGCCGCCCTGCTGGACGACGCCCGGGTCGAGGTCGCCGCGTTGCCGGCACCCGCCTTCGACCGCGGGACCACCACGCTCGGCTACTCCGGCGACCTGACCCTGGCCGGCCGCTACGTCGCCTATGCGCTCAACCAGGAGAGCTTCCGGTTCATGATGGACCCGATGCTCGCCGACGGTTCGGAGCGGATCAGCGCCATGGGCTACGGCAACGCGATCAATGCGCTGTCGGATCAGGAAGGGGGCATGGCGAAGTACTTCTCCCAGCGCTTCGCCCAGGTCACGAACCCTCCGCTCGACTCGCTGCGGGAGGCGGACGGCATGAGCATGCGGGTCGCGCTCGGCGCCAAGCCCGACGGGGGCGAGCAGCATCGCAAGCAACTCGTCCTCGGCTCACCGATCCTCGGCCACCTCGAGATGGTGCACCTGCGCGAGCAGCGGCTGACCCCCCTGAAGCGGTTCGACCTGCTCTTCGAGCCGCACCCGGCCGACCCGGAGCGGAACGCGGCCTCGGTGGTCGCCTCGCTGGACGTCCTGAGCGATGCGGTCGCGGCGTTCGCGCGGGACGAGGGCGGCATCGCGGTGCTCACCGACCGCTCGATCTCGACCACCCGCGCACCGCTGCCGCTGCTGCTCGCCATCGCCGCCGTCAACCAGCGGCTGATCGACGACGGGCTGCGGCTGCGGGTGTCGCTGGTCGCCGAGAGCGGGCAGCTGCCGTCCTCGCACCACATCGCCGCCGCGCTCGGCTTCGGCGCGTCCGCGGTCTACAGCCTCAGTGCCCGGCTGCGCGCCGAGGAGAAGTACCCCGCCGCGCCGGCGCCGGCCGGTGAGCAGACCGAGACCGACCGGGCCTTCGCGCGGTTCCGCAAGGCGGCCGAGAAGTCGCTCGGCAAGACGATGGGCCGGGTCGGGCTGTGCACGGTCGAAAGCTACATCGGCGGCGAGTTCTTCGAACCCAACTACCTCGACACCTCGGATCCGGTGCTCGCCCGCTGCTTCCCGCACATGGCGGCGCCGGTGGGCGGCGTCGGCTTCAGCCGGATCGCGCAGGCCGCCGCCCAATGGCACGCGCGCGGGTGCGTGGTGTCGACGGAGTCGCAGGTGCCGCTGCTCGGACTGTTCAAGGAACGCTCCGAGGGTGCCGGGCACTCGTTCGGTACCACCGCGGTGCGCGGTTTCGCGGGCATGACCGAGGAGTCCCGCCGGTTCGGCGGCGACGACACCCAGGACGCCACGATCGCCCGGCTGACCCTGGACCAACTCGAGGACGCCTTCGGGATCAGCGACGAGGCCTACGTCAACGGCGGGCTCGGCGCGCTCACCGACGAACAGGTCGACACCTTCCGGATCAGCCCCGGCTACCGCGACTTCCTGGCCGCCACCCACGCCGAACGAGCCCGCCGTCCCTCCGCCCTGCGGGACGTGCTCGCGCTTCCCGCGGACGTCGCCGGGCTGCACACGGCGCAGGACTTCCGGCAGGAACTGGCCCGGTTCTCGACCGACGGCAACGCCAGCATCCTGGTCCGCGGCCTGGACACCGAGGCGCTGGACGACGGGCGCTACCTGATCCGGTTCACCGACGTCACCGGCGGCGGCCCGGCCCGCTACGGCGCGCTCGCCGACTTCCTGGCAGCCCACGATCCCGACGGTGTGCTGGACGCCCGGGTTGCCGGCGACGGCCTGGAGGTCCGGGCGCAGGGCCGGACGGCCGCCTTCCTGGCGCTGCTCGCACCGGCCCCACCGAGCATCCCGCTGGCCGAGGTGCAGCCCGCCCACGAGATCACCCGGACGCTCGCCTCCGGCGCGATGAGCCATGGTGCGCTGGTGGCCACCGCGCACGAGGCGGTCGCCCATGGCACCAACATGGTGGGCGGCATGTCGAACTGCGGCGAGGGCGGCGAGCACCTCTCCCGCTACGGCACCATCCGCGGCTCGCGGATCAAGCAGTTCGCCTCCGGCCGGTTCGGCATCTGGGCCGGCTACCTGGCCGACCCGATGCTCGAGGAGCTCGAGATCAAGATCGGCCAGGGCGCCAAGCCGGGCGAGGGCGGCCAACTGCCGGCGCCGAAGGTGACCGTCGAGATCGCCGCGGCCCGCGGCGGCACCCCCGGCGTCGAACTGATCTCGCCGCCGCCGCACCACGACACCTACTCGATCGAGGACCTGGCGCAGCTGATCCACGACTGCAAGGCCGCCCGCGTCCGGGTGGTGGTGAAGCTGGTCTCGTCCGAGGGCATCGGCACCATCGCGGTGGGCGTGGCGAAGGCCGGCGCCGACGTGATCAACGTCGCCGGCAACACCGGCGGCACCGGCGCCGCGGCGGTGACCAGCCTCAAGTACGCGGGGCGTTCGGCCGAGATCGGCGTCGCCGAGGTGCACCAGGCACTGGTGGCGAACGGGCTGCGCGACAAGATCGTGCTGCGCTGCTCCGGTGCCCACCAGACCGGCGGCGACGTGGTGATGTCGGCGTTGTTGGGCGGCGACAGCTTCGAGTTCGGCACCACCGCGCTGATGATGCTCAAGTGCGTCATGGCGAAGAACTGCAACATCAAGTGCCCCGCCGGGCTCACCACCAACCCGGAGGTCTTCGACGGTGACCCCCGCGCGCTGGCCCAGTACCTGCTCAACGTGGCCCACGACGTCCGGCAGATCCTGGCCCGGCTCGGGCTGCGTTCGCTGCGCGAGGCCCGCGGGCGCTCCGACCTGGCCCAGCTGCTCGACCACCCGGCGAGCGTCGGCCGGCTCGACGTGCGCGCCATGCTCGCCCGGGTGCCGGAGCGTCCGATCGAGGACCCGGTCTACCTGGAGAAGAGCTACGCGGTCGACGACGCGCTGATCGACGCGGTCCGCGCGGCGCTGATCGAGCGGGCCGAGCCCGGCGTCCAGCTCGACGGCGGCCGGCTGAGCAACAGCGACAAGTCCGTCGCCGGGCAGCTGTCGATCGACATCGAACGGATGCTCAACCACGAACTGGACGCCGCCGCGCTGGCGCACCTGCCCGCGGTGTTCACCGACGAGCGGGGGCGCAGCTACCTGGACGAGGGCGCGGTGCGGATCAGCACCCGCGGTTCGGCCGGCCAGTCGTTCGGCGCCTTCTGCAACGACGGCATCGAACTGGTGCACACCGGCACCGCCAACGACGGGGTCGGCAAGAGCCAGTGCGGCGGGCGGATCGTGATCCGCACCCCGGGTGGCGGCGGCGCCGAACCCGGCGGCAACGTGCTCATCGGCAACTTCGCCCTGTTCGGCGCGACCGGCGGGCGGACCTTCGTCCAGGGCGAGGCGGGCGACCGGTTCGCCGTCCGGAACTCGGGCGCGACCGCCGTCGTCGAGGGCTTCGGCGACTTCGGCTGCGAGTACATGACCAACGGCGCGGTGCTCAACCTGGGCGCGGCCGGCAAGGGCCTCGGCAACGGCATGAGCGGCGGCTTCCTCTACCAGTACGACCCGGACGGCACGGTGCGCGGCCGGGTCAGCGAGGACTCGCTGCTGGTCTTCCCGCTCACCGCCGACGAGCACGGCGGCTTCCACGCCGAGGCCGTCCGGCTGCTGCTCGGCTGGCACCGGGCCGCCACCGGCTCCGAACTCGCCGGCCGGCTGCTCGCCGACTGGGAACACAGCCGGGCGCACTTCTTCTGCGGCATGCCGCGGGCGCTCCTGCTCACCCAGGACGCCGACGCGATCCTGGCCGCGTCGTCCCGCCGGCAGCTGCTCGACGAGTTGGCGACCTCGGTGGCCACCGAACAGCTGCGCTCGTTCAAGCAGCACTACCGCGACGGCCGTCCGGTGCTGAACGGCAGGGTCCCGGCCGGCGGCGAGGCCGACATGTTCGGCCTGCTGTCGTCCTACACGGTCCTGACCATCGCCGGCCGGCTCGCGCTGCAGCGGGTGCCCGGAGCCCTCGGGTCGGACGACCCCCGGGTGCGGGCCGCGGCCCGCAAGCTGGTCCTCACCGAGGACTTCTTCGTGATGCAGAAGGTGATGAAGTACCTGCGCGACCGGCTCGATCCGCTCGACGACGCCGAACTCGCGACGCTGATCTCGGCGCGACGGCTGACCGACTACACCCGCTCCCTGGAGCTGCGGAACGTGCGCGGCATGGACGCCCCGGGCACCTACGGCTGGATCCTGTACCAGCGCGCCCGGAACGCGGCCCGCACCGACCGGGCCCGGTTCGACCGGCTGCTCGCCGAGGCGGCCATGGACGACCTGGCCGCCGACGCGGCCCGGACCCTGGATCGGACGGCGTGATGACCAGTCCCCTCACCATCGACGTCGACGCCCCGTTCAACGCCGGCCAGCGCGCCTGGCTGGACGGGTTCCTCACCGGCCTGGCCGCCGGCCGGCGGGACGACGGCGCCGCCACCGCGACGACGCTGACCCTCGACGTGCTCTACGGCAGCCAGACCGGATGCAGCGAGCTGCTCGCCGAGGATCTGGTCGCGGCCGCCCGCGCCCGCGGCATGGCGCCCACCCTGCGTTGCCTGGACGAGATCAGCCCCGACGACCTGCCCGGACTGGAGCGGGTCCTGGTGATCACCTCCACCTACGGCGACGGCGAGATGCCGGACAACGCCGAACTGTTCTGGGAGGACTTCGCCGCCGACACGGCTCCCCGGCTCGAGGACCTCCGGTTCGCGGTGCTCGCGCTCGGCGACACCGCCTACGACGACTTCTGCCGGGCCGGCAAGCTGATCGACCTGCGCTTCGAGCAGCTGGGCGCCACCCGGATGCTGCCGCGGGTCGACTGCGACGTCCACTACGACGACCCGGCGGCGGCCTGGATCGAGCAGGTGCTCACCCTGCTGGCCGCCGAGGTCCCGCAGGGCAGTGCCGCGCCGGCATCCGCCGCCGCACCGGCGGCCCCGGCCCGGGAACGCTCCCGGTGGAACCGCAAGACGCCGTTCGCGTCCCGGCTGGTGGTGAACCGGCTGCTGTCCGGTCCCGGCAGCGCCAAGGAGATCCGGCACTTCGAGCTCGCGCTGGACGACAGCGGCATCGCCTACCAGGCCGGCGACGCGGTCGCCGTCGTCCCGGCCAACGACGCCGCGCTCGCCGGACTCCTGCTGGAACGGCTCGGCCACGACCCCGAGACGGAGGTCGGCGAGTCGACCCTGGGCGCCCAGCTGGCGGCCGGCTGGGAGATCGCCACCCCGTCCAAGGACCTGCTCGCCCTGCTCGCCGAACGCGCCCCGGGCAGCGAACTCGGCGAACTGGTCGCGCGCCGGGAGCGCGACGCGCTCGACTCCTGGCTGTGGGGCAAGGACACGCTCGACCTGCTGCAGCTGCTGCCCGAAGTGGTGCTGGAGGTGGACGACCTGGCGCGGGTGTTCCGGCCGCTGCAGCACCGCGCCTACTCGATCTCGTCCAGCCCGCTGCACAGCCCCGACCGCATCCACCTGACCGTCGCCGCCGTCCGGCACGGCGGGCCGCGGGTGCACCACGGGGTGTGTTCGACCTTCCTGGCCGACCGCGCCGACG
>JAGPGQ010000359.1 GCA_018055925.1 Micropruina sp. | reverse complement strand
GTCGGCCTGATCGCCACCAGCGGCGTGTTCTGGTTGCTCGCCGAGCTCCGCACCGACAACGTCTGGCTGCTGCTGATCGTCTACGCCGTCCAGCAGGCGTGTTTCGCGGTCAATCAGCCGACCCGGACGGCGGTGCTGCCGTCGCTGCTCCCGCTCGACCAGTTGCCCGCCGCCAACTCGCTCAACATGACGGTGATGAGTGCGGGTGCGATCGCGGGGCCGCTGGTCGGTGGCGCGCTCATCCCCGTGTTCGGGTACCCGCTGCTCTACCTGGTCGATACGCTGTGCCTGTTGGCCACCCTGTGGGCGGTGGTCCGGCTGCCGAAGCTGCCCGTGCGGGAACGCAAGGGGACGCCCGGGCTGCGCTCGGTGCTGAACGGGCTGGGCTACCTGCTGGGCCACCCGATCCTGCTCACCTCGTTCCTGGTGGACGCCATCGCGATGGTCTTCGGCATGCCGCGGGCACTGTTCCCGCAGATGGCGCACGAGAGCTTCGGCGGACCACCCGAGGGCGGGTTGGCGTTCGCCCTGCTGTACGCGGCGATGCCGGCCGGAGCGGTGCTCGGGGGCGTGCTGTCGGGTTGGGTGTCCCGGGTGGACCGGCAGGGCCTGGCCGTGATCTGGTCGATCGTCGCCTGGGGCGGAGCGGTGGTGCTCACCGGAACCGCCGTCTGGTTCGCGCCCTCCGCGCCGATGGCGATGCTCACCGTCGCGGCCGCCGCCCTCGCGTTCGGGGGTGCGGCCGACATGGCCTCGGCGGCCTTCCGGCAGTCGATGCTGCTGGCGGCGGCCGACGACGCGGTCCGGGGACGGCTGCAGGGCGTGTTCATCGTGGTGGTCGCCGGCGGCCCCCGGATCGCCGATGTGCTGCACGGCTGGGCGGCCGAGCCGTTCGGGACGGCGGCGACCACCGCCGGCGGCGGCGTCCTGGTGATCGTCGGCGTGGTGATCGCCGCGGTCGCGATCCCGGCCTTCGTCCGGTACCGGATCTCGGATCACTCCGCCGCCAGGTGACGGCCCGTCCATCTACCATGCGCGAACCCTCGCGACGAGCGCACGATAGTTGGGCGAGCGGATCCGGGCGGTTAGGGTTGCCCGGTGCAGGCGTTGCAGCAAAGGTCCTTGCGATTGGGGGACGTGACCGTCGACCCGCCCGTCGTGCTGGCGCCGATGGCCGGCATCACCAACGCCGCCTACCGACAGCTCTGCCGGGAGCAGGGTGCGGGCCTGTACGTGTGCGAGATGATCACCTCGCGCGGCATCGTGGAGCGCGTCCCGCGGACGCTGGGCATGCTGCGATTCGACCCGGGCGAGACCGTCCGTTCGGTCCAGCTCTACGGGGTGGACCCGACGGTGATGGCGCAGGCGACCAGGATCCTGTGCGACGAATACGGCGTCGGCCACGTCGACCTCAACTTCGGCTGCCCGGTGCCCAAGGTGACCCGTCGCGGAGGTGGGGGAGCGCTGCCCTGGAAGCGCGACCGGCTCGCCGCGATCCTCACCGCGACCGTACGGGCGGCCGAGCCCTACGGCGTCCCGGTGACCATGAAGACCCGGATCGGCATCGACGCCGAACACGAGACCTTCCTGGACGCCGGGCGGATCGCCGCCGACGCGGGCTGTGCGGCGATCGCGCTGCACGCCCGGACGGTGAAGCAGGCCTACGGCGGCCACGCCGACTGGGAGCGGATCGCCGAACTCGTCGCCTCGACCGACATCCCGGTGCTGGGCAACGGCGACATCTGGGAGGCGCCGGACGCGCTGGCGATGATGGCGAGCACCGGCTGCGCCGGCGTGGTGATCGGACGCGGATGCCTGGGCCGTCCCTGGCTGTTCCGCGACCTGGCCGCCGCGTTCGCCGGACGTCCCCGGCCGCCGCTGCCCACGCTGGGCGAGGTGGCGGCCATGGTGTACCGGCACGCCGAACTGCTCGGCGAGGTGATGGGCGAGGCCCACGGCCTGCGCGACCTGCGCAAGCACATGGCCTGGTACTTCAAGGGCTTCCCGGTCGGCGGCGACCTGCGGCGGCAGCTGGCGATGGTGTCGGGACTCGCCGAACTGGCCGGGCTGCTCGGTGAGCTGGACGCCGCCGAGCCGTACCCGGCGCGCGAACTCGGGTCACCCCGGGGACGCCAGGGCTCTCCCCGCGACCGGGTGATCCTGCCGTACGGCTGGCTGGACTCGGAATGCCTGGGCGACGCCGACATCGCCGACGCCGAATCGGACGCCTCGGGCGGGTGACTCGATCGGCTGGCTCGACCGGCGACGTCGCGGAGAGTCAGGCCAGGTAGGGCGCCATCGCCGCGATCATCATCACGACACCGATGATCGGGGCCAGCACGCCCAGGATGATGGCCCACACCCCGTAGGCGCGGCCGCGCTTGCTGGCCGCCGCGACGATGCCGGTGACCCAGCCGCCGATGCCGCCGTAGACCGAGACGTTCAGCATCAACATGCCGTTGGCGCCCAACTGCTGCATCAGCAGCTCGGTCGCCTCCTGCTGGTCGACCGTGCCGGTGGTGGCCAGGATCGGCACCATCAGGGCACCCATCCGCCACATCATCCAGCAGAACACGATGCCGCAGATCACCACCACGCCCAGGCCGATCATGCCGACCAGGGGTGATCGCGCGGGTGCCGGCTGCCCGTACGGTGCGCCCGGCTGCCCGGCGGCGTAGGCCTGCTGCGGGGTGCCGTAGCCGGGTTGGCCGTAGC
This sequence comes from Micropruina sp., assembly GCA_018055925.1. Classification (GTDB taxonomy): domain Bacteria; phylum Actinomycetota; class Actinomycetes; order Propionibacteriales; family Propionibacteriaceae; genus Micropruina. Next base: position 189 of record JAGPGQ010000359.1, on the reverse strand, counting down.
CGCCCTGTGGGTAGCCGCCCTGCTGCCCCCACCCCGGTTGGGCGCCCGGATAGCCACCCTGCTGCCCATACGGCGAGTGCGGATCGCTCTGGCCGTAGGGATACGGGTTCTGGGGGTTCTGCTGGCTCATGACTGCCTCTCGAGACGTGATCCATCCATTTTGACAGACACCCCGGACAGCCCGGGGTG
>JAGPGQ010000129.1 GCA_018055925.1 Micropruina sp. | reverse complement strand
GCTGATCCTAGAGTTCGCCCTCGGGAGGCAGTGGCCGACGCTCATCTACTCGGTGGTTGCACTACTGGTCATGTTCGCGGTCGGTAGCAACCTGCGCGCCGGAGGCCTGGCGCGCGCCACCGTCCGGGAACTGCGCGAGCGGACCCAGGCCGAAGTGGATGCGGCTCTGGCTGCTGAGCGAGGGCACATCGCCCGGGAATTGCACGACATCGTGGCCCACGAACTGACGATCATCTCGATGCACACGCACGTCGCGGTCCATCCGCTGACCGACGACGAAGGACACCGCGAGGCGTTGGAGAGGATTCGTGAGGCGTCCAGACGCGCCCTGGTGGACCTGCGGCTCATGCTCTCGGTACTCCGCCACGACTCACCACTGAAGGCCATGCCCGTACCGCGTCCGCTGAGCGACGAGCTGGAGCGGCTCTCGCAGGAATTGGCGAACTCCGGCTATGAGGTGTCGACCAAAGTCGAACGGCGGGAGGCCCATCGAATGGTCGAATCGTGTCTGGTCCGCGTCCTCCAGGAATCGACCACCAACGTCATCAAACACGTGGGCGTCGGCGCCACTGTCCTGATCGCGGTGCAATCCTCCGCGCCCGACCGGTTGTCACTTCAGGTCACCAACGGCCCGGCGCCGCAACCCCATTCAGCACCACATCCCTTGTCCGGCACGGGCTTGGGTCTGGTCGGAATGCAGGAACGAGTCGAGTTGCTCGGTGGCACCCTCGAAGCCAGCAGGACTTCGGACGACGGCTGGCAGGTCACCGCCACACTCCCGCTCCAGCCGGACTCCCGGTTGTCATCCGACATCGGATCGAAGAGCGAGTCGCCAACCCAACAGACAGGGTGCGACGTACCACAACAGCAGTGAACAAAGGCCCTCCATGAGACTGGGACGCTCGCCGGTCTCGAGCCAACCCAGGGCCGTGATTGTCCCCAGGTAGCCCGAAAGGCCGGGAGCGGTTGCCAACAGCAAACCGTTCCAAACCAGTGTCATTGCCACGATTACCCCCATCGCCGCCAGGAAACTGCGCAGAAGAACGGCCACGCCCATCGCGAAGGACGTCGATAGGCCGACCATCGCCGATGAAAGGCCCACCGCCCAAGCCAATCTCCCGGGATCCCCGAAACCGAGACCCGGAGTAACCGCGGCAACGAGCAGCACGAGCGCCAGGGTGAAGGCCTGAAGGGCGAACGCCGCGATCATTCCCGCGACGTACGAAGCGAAGTACAGCTGCGAACGACCGCTGGAAACGGGCAGGTAGATCACCGCCGTGTGGAACCGGCTTTCGCCGGTTACCGCCAGGACGCCGATTGTTCCCATCACTAGGGCCACCATCAATCCGGCCGCGGCCAGCACGTCCGGGACGGTTGAGCTGCCGTCCGCCGCGATAGCGGAGGCGAGGGTACCCAGAAGAACCACCGCACCGGTGCCGAGCGTCCAGCGGGACCCGCGGGTGTCCACGAGCTTCCGCAGCTCCACAGCCACCTGGCGGCCGAAACTGACCCGAGTGCTCATCACGCCACCTCCGCAGGGGTCCCGCGCAATGCGGTAGCCCCCGAGGTCACCTCGAGGTAGACGTCCTCCAGCAGCGACTCCACCTGGGGTGCGAGGTACCCCAGTGAGACCCCTGCGGCACTCAGAACGGGCCCGACCCGCTGCGGTGCGAATGGCAGGAAGTAGCCCGTCGCGCGGCGGTCGACCGGCCAGCCGCGCGATCGCGCGAACTCGACGAACCCGGCCTCGTCGAGGGGCTGCACCAGACAACCCGCTTGGCCGGCCAGCACGGCCAACTCCTCCTCCAGTGCCACCCGACCCTGGTGCAGGATGATCACCCGATCGGCCGTGGTCTGGACCTCGCGCAACAGATGGCTGGCGATCAGGACGGTTCCGCCCGCTGCGGAGAAGTCCACCAGCCGCTGACGCAGGGCACGAGCCCCATCGGGGTCCAATCCGTTCAGCGGCTCGTCCAGCACCAGACACCGTGGATCGCCCACCAGGGCTAGGACCAGTGCCAGGCGTTGCCGCATGCCCAGCGACAACGCGCCGACCCGCCGGCGGGCCACACCACCCAGACCCACCTGCTGAAGCAGTGTTTCGGCTGAGCGTGCCGGCGCGGCAAGGAGAAGTTCGTGCAGCCGGACGGTTTCCCGCACTGTACGACCGGAGTGCAGGGCCATCGGATCCAACAGGAATCCGATCGCATGGGACATGCCGGCCGGCCTGGCGTCGAAGCTGACCGTCCCGGTGTCAGGGATGACGAGTCCGGCAAGCGCCCTCAATACGGTGCTCTTGCCCGCACCGTTGGGTCCCAGCAGCGCCGTGATCCGTCCCGTCGGCACGGCGAAACTCACGTCATCGAGCGCCCGGAGGCGACCGAAGTGCTTGGTGAGCCCGTTCACGCTGATGTTCACGAGTCCTCCTGGTCGCGACCCAGATCGGGCAGCTTGTGCATCAGCAGCACCGCACCGGCGGTTACGGCCAGCACATACGGCACCACGCCGAGCAGCAGGGTGCCGGGCGGGAACTGCACGCCGATCAACGGCCCCAGCACCACCAGGACACCCAGCGCGAGGCCGATTCCGTACAGGACGAGAATCGCGACGCGGCCGGGCAGCGTCCGCTGCTTGGCCTGCAGCGACTGGGTGTACTCGGCCGGCTTGCCGAAGAGCTCCTGGGCCGGTTTGCCGGCCATTGCGGACCTGCGCTCGATCTCGAGCAGCATGGGCCGGATCTCGTCGTCGGTGTAGTTCTTCATCCGCAGCTGAAAGGTCACATCGTTCAGATAACTCACGGGCGCCTCTTCCTCTTGGTCGTGGTTGGCTCGGTCTCCGGACGCTTCGGCATTGCCGCCGGGTCGCCGAGATGGTGCGGATCGCCCGGCACGACGGCGCGAACCGACCCAGGACCGGCACGCGTCAGTCGGGCCAGGGCTCGCTCCGCAGAGCCGGGTGCACCGGTGCCCGCACCGAGCACGAACCCGGCCCAGGCAAGGCAAGCGAGCGCCGCCAGCAACGCCAGCGGCAACCGAGCCAGGCCGAGCGGAGCGGGAAGCGTCCACGCCATCAGCAGGGACGCGAGCAGGTATCCCGTCAGGGTGTTGGTGCCCGCCCCCGCCAGGCGGGCGAACCAGGGCGGCAATGCTCCCGATCGGGCTGCCCCAGCCGCGGACAAGCACCAACACCACAGGCCGAGCGCTCCCACCAGTCCGCCGAGTTGTGCGAGCCAGGTGGCTGCCGCAGCCGCGAGGGTACTGTCGTCCGCTCCCCAACCGTTGAGCAGGGTCAAGCCGTGTGGCAGACACAGAGCGATTGAGGACAGAACCAGCGTTGCCGGCAGCCAGGCGGGCAACGACCAGCCGCCGTGGGCGAGCCATGTCCGGCCGGTGGCGTGGCCCACCAGGGTCGGCAGCAGCAGTCCCGCCAACTGCAATGGAACCCCGGCTGACGCGGCATACCATTCCGCGAGCCGGAGCGTGCCCGCGTCCGTCGCCGAGGCGGTGAGTACCGACACCTCCGCGGTCACGGGCAGGGGCACCGCGAGCATCGCGAGAGGAAGCACGGCACAGGCCAGTAGGAACGCGATGGCGGCGAGGCCCCAGCGCGACTTACCTGCTGCCGGGAGGCGATGGAGCAGCATGAGCAGCACGCCGTAAGCAAGGAGAATGTCCCCCGAGAACAGCAGGGCACCATGGAGCACACCGACGACGACGAAGGCGGCGCCACGCGCTGTGGCCACCGTCCGGAGCCGAGCCGGATCTCCTCGAGCCGCCATCGCGACACCGAAGCCCAGCAGGAGGCAGAACAGCGGCAGGCCCCGGTACTCGATGAACAAACCGATCAGCGCCCGAGCCAACCGGTCCCCCGCAGCCTCTGGGGTCAACTGATGACTTGCCGGCAGAAAGAACAACAGGTTCTCAATCACGATGACGAGCAGTGCGAACGCCCGCAGCACATCGAAGTGGGGCAGCCGTCGGCCGAGTGGCTGATTCTCGCGCAGCCCGCCCGGATTGGTGGGGGTAGCTGCGGCCACCACGAAGGAGTTTCGGCCCGAATCTCGCCCCAGCAGGGCCCAGGCAGCCAATCCGTAGGTGGACCATTGGACAACGAGACTCGGCCATCCGGCCCACATGGTCGGGACAACGATGGCATGCGCGACCAGATTGTGCGTGCTATGCAATAGGGCTGGCACCCAGATGGTGCGACAACGAACGAACAACCAGAGGCAGAACAGCCCGAAGGCGAGATGCCCGAGGAAGGACGCGGGAGTGGTGGGCACATGGGCGACCACAAACAGAACACCCGCAATGCCGGCGACCAGCGGCGTCAGCCCACGACCCAGCCATCGTGCCAGCAGCACAGGTATGACGAGTCGAAAGAGGAACTCTTCGGCTGCGGCCTGGGGCCCCGTCATCACCAGCAGGGCAGCCTCGACCGGGAGAATTTGAACCGACGAACCGTGTAACGCGGACCCAAGCGCCAGGAACGCGACATGGAATACGGGCAGCGCGCCAATCAGGAATGCGGCGCGGCCCGGTAGCGGACGCCAGCTGAGCGCATTGGGAAGCAAGCACCGGCTCAGCCAGAAAAGACCGGGCATGGTGACCGCCCCCGCGATCGTCATCGCCAGTGCGTCAGGGCTTGCACCGGATGACAGAATCAGGAACGTGGCGCTGCCGAACGCAAGGTTCAGTGCGACCACCAGCACGATGGTCGCGGAGCCTGGTGTCGTGCGAGCATCGCACCAGGCGGCAGCCACGTTCGGCTGTGGAGGCGGAGCTAGGTCCTTCGCCTCCACAGCCGCACGCAGGGGAGATCCGCCAATCACAGGCCCAGGATTTCCTTCAGCATCTGGTAGATGTCCCACAGGGAGTAGCCGCCGACCAGCCACTTGACCCAGCTGGGGACCTTCTCGTCCCAGAACTTCTTGAAGGCTGCGTAGCCCTTATTGAGAGCCGACACAAGTTTGCTGAACAGGCCGGGGATCGACTTGATGGCCTTGATCAGGGCCCGGATCGCTGCACCAAGCTCCGCCTGGGAGGCGGGTGCGGCGGTGCTACCGCCCAGGGCCGCCGCACCTCCGGGTGCCTGGCTGAGCGACAGCATGCCGGGGGCAGCCTTGACCTGGATCCGGGTCGCAGCGGCCGGGGAGCCCTGCACCTGGGTCTGGCTGGGTGCCGCAGCGGCCGACACCCCCACCGCCAAGGAAGCCGAAGCGGCTAGTGCGATCACACTTCTTCGCACGTCCATAAGTGAGTCCTTCCTTTGTTCCAAGCGAACGGCGACTACCGCTCGCAGTTGTGACGGTAGGCAGTCCGTGACAGCCACTCCAGGACCAAAGGTTGCGACCGGACGATACTTCGGAGGCACGGGAAGGGCATGCTCCGAGCACGGGTTCGAAGGCGGCAGCCGGGCTCAGCGTGGATACAGCAGCACCTGGCTGGCCTTCACTGCGAGCCACACCTGCACCCCGGGCATCAGCCCCAGTTCGGCGACCGCAGCCAGGGTGAGGTCAACGCCGAGCGGATGCCCCTCGGCGCGGCAGGTGAGCCGAGCGGCGTCCCCGCGGGGTTCGACACCGGTGACCACCGCCGGCCACACGTTGCGCGGACTGCCCTCCGGATGCGTGAGATGGACGGAGATCGCCGCCGGGTCGATCAGTGCGAGCGTGGCATCGCCGCTGGCCAGCGGAATGTCGGCCACGCCGTGCACGACCAGGTCACCGGCCCGCAGGGCGTCTCCGCCGAGGGCCGTCCCGGCGAGCAGATTGCGTCCCCCGAGATGCGCCAGGAACTGGTTCCGCGGCCGTCGCAGCACCTCGGCCACCGTCCCGGATTCAACGATCCGGCCCTTGGCCAGCACCAGCACCCGGTCGGCCAGCCGCCACAGGTCGATCAGGTCGTGGGTGACCAGCAACACCGGCTGCCGGGCCCGCGCCAGCCGTTCGGCGAGCACCTGCCGGATACCGGCGGAGCCCTGGACGTCGATCGCGGCGAGTGGCTCGTCGAGCAGCAGCGCGTCCGGGTCGGCGGCCAGGCAGCGAGCGATCGCGACCCGCTGGGCCTGGCCGCCGGACAATGCTCCGGGACGCCGCCCGGCCAGCTCGGCGACCCCGACCCGTTCGAGTTCGACCTGGGCGCGGCCCCGTCCCTGGGCCCGGCTCCGACCGGAGGCCACCGCCCCGAAGGCGGCATTGTCGAGCACGTTCAGGTGATCGAACAGCAGCGGACGTTGCGCCAGCCAGCCGACCCGCCGGCGATGGACGGGCACCTGCATGCCGGGGCCGGTGAGCGTGCGTCCGTTCAGCGCCACGAATCCGGACGCCGGCGGCAGGACGCCGATGATCGCCTCCAGCACCGATGACTTGCCGGCACCGTTGGGTCCGATCAACGCACAGGTCTGACCGGCCGGCACGTCCAGTTCGAGCCGGACGCCGCGTTCGGGCAGATCGAGCTGCGCCCGCAGGCCGCTCATGCGATGCCCCTGGTCCGGCCCAGCACCGAGGTGGCCAGCACCAGCACGCCGGCCAGCCCGATCAGCACCGCGGCCAGCGCCAGGGCGGTGTCGGTGTCCACCTCGCGCTGCAGGTAGATCTCCAATGGCAGCGTCCGGGTGGTGCCCTGCAGCGAACCGGCGAACGTGACCGTGGCGCCGAACTCCCCCAACGCCCGGGCGGCCGCGAGGCTGGCCCCCGAGACGATCGCCGGCCGCAGCGCCGGCATGGTCACCTGCCAGAGCACCCGGCTGGGCCCGGCACCCAGGGTCGCCGCCATCAGCTCGGCGTCGCCGTCCACGCTGCGGAGCGCGCCCTCGACGGCCACCACCAGGAAGGGCATCGCGACGAAGGTCTGCGACAGCACCACCGCGATGGTGGTGAAGCCGATCTCGATGCCGCCCAGGCTGAGCACCTGGCCGATCAGCCCGCGGCGGCCGAAGGTGACCAGCAGCGCCAGGCCGGCCACCACCGGCGGCAGCACCATGGGCACGGTGGCGAGCACCCGGCCGACCGCGATCCAGCGTCCCCGCAACCGCGACAGCGCGAGCGCCAGCGGCAGGCCGATCAGCAGGCACAGCATCGTGCTGGCCAGGCAGGTGCGCAGGCTGAGCCACAGGGCGTCCAGCGCGGCCGGTGAGACCAGCAGCCGCGGGACGTCCAGCCACGGGACTCGCAGCATCAACGCCAGCAGCGGAATGCTCATGAGCAGCGCCCCGGCGATCGCCAGGGTCGCTGCCCATGGTGGTAGGGGACGCGTCACGGCATCCCGAACCCGGCTGCGGTCAGCACATCCTTTCCTGCCTGGGACGTGACCAGCTGGACGAACTCGGCGGCCAGCTGGGTTTCCGGCGCACCGGCGAGCACGCTGATCGGGTAGTTGTTGACCACCTGCTCGGCACCCGGGATGGCGACCGTCTGCACCTTGTCGCCGGCGCCCTTTGCGTCGGTGGTGTAGACGATGCCGGCGTCGGCCTCACCTGAGGTGACCTTGCCCAGCACGTCGGTCACCTTGCTCTCCTGCGAGACCGGCTTCAGGGTGACGTTCAGCTTGTCGGCCAGGGTCTTGGTGGCGTTGCCGCAGGGCACCTCGGGGGCGCAGACGACCAGCTTCTTTCCGGTCAGCGATGTGTCTAGTCCGGTGATCTTGGCCGGGTTCCCGGGCGCGGTCACCAGGGTCAGCACGTTGCGGGCGAAGATCGTCTGCTCACCGGCGGTCAGCTTGGCGTCGACCGCGTTGGTCATGTTCTTCTCGTCTGCCGAGGCGAACACGTCGGCCTTGGCGCCACCCTTCAGCTGGTCGACCAGACCGGACGAACCATCGAAGTTGAACTTCACCGTCACCCCCGGATGGCTGGCCTCGAACTGGCCGCCCAGGTCGGTGAACACCTTGTTCAGCGACGCCGCGGCGAACACCTGCAGGGTCTTCTCGCTCGTCGCCGGACCTCCGCAGCCGCTGGCCGCGAGCCCGAGTACCACGGCCACGATGAGGCCGATCAGTCGCTTCACCGGAACGCCTCCACGGTCACATTGGTCGCCTTGACCACGGCGGTGGCCAGGGAGCCGACCTCGAGCCCCAGTTCCTTGACCGCCTCGGTGGAGATCAGCGAGACCACCCGGAACGGGCCGCATTGCAGCTCCACCTGGGACATCACGACGTCCGAGGTGATCTTGGTGACCAGGCCGGTGAAGTGGTTGCGGGCAGAACGATGGCCGGCGGCCGGGTCCAGCGAGTCGGTGCTGCCCGCCAGACCCTGCGCGAGCGAGGCCAGTTCGGCACCGGCGACGACCTGTCGTCCCGATGCGTTCTGAGTCAGGCTGAGGCGACCCTGATCCGCCCAGCGACGCACGGTGTCGTCGCTCACCCCGAGCAGTGTCGCAGCCTCTGAGATCCGTAATTGAGTCACGAACAGGACCCTAGCACCGTAGACACGACGCTTTCGGAAGAACTGTGCAGTTGCTCCGGGCAGCGGGTACTCAGCGCACGACCCGCTTCGTCGCCGGTCGCCGCGCACAGCCGAGTGCGGCGCGGACCCGGATGGTTCGACCCAGCGGGACCGCGACTCAGTCGGTGGCCGCGGGACCCATCTGGCGCAGCTGGTCGAGGTCGATGTCCTTGGCGTCCAGCGCCTTCAGCATCTCGACCCGCTGACCGTGCCGTCCGCCCGCCGGTTCGGCCAGCAGGAACGCCTCGGTGATCATCCGGGCCTCGCCCGGGCCGACCACGCGCTCCCCCACCGCGACGATGTTGGACGCATTGTGCTCGCGGGACAGCCGGGCCGTGTACGGCTCCGAGCAGACCACCGCGCGAGCCCCCGGGATCTTGTTCGCCGCCATCGAGATGCCGACCCCGGTGCCGCAGACCAGGATGCCCAGGTCGTACTCGCCGGTCGCCACCAGCCGTCCCACTACTGCCCCGGCGTAGGGGTAGTCCACCTTCTCGCCCTCGGCCGGGCCGAGGTCGTCCACGTCATGGCCCAGGGCGCGAGCCTGCTCGATCATCTCCTGGCGGAGCGCCACCCCGGCGTGGTCACTGTGCGCAACGATCTTCATGCCGCCACCTTAGAGGTTCCGCAGGTAGGGCGACCCCGGCCACCGCTCCTCCTCGCGGTGGACATTCCACGAATCCATCGTCCGTCCCGTCGCTCCGGACCCGCACCAGGGGTCGTGGTTGAACCCATCCCGACGTTGCGTACCCATGGGCTGATTTACGTATGGACGTGCCTGCGCAATCAGCCCGTCGGGTGCGCACACCCTCCCCGAGGACCCGAGCCGAGCCGGGATCACCCGAGCGGACGCGGGTAGAAGTCCCAGGACCGTCTCTGCTCGTCCGCGATCCGCCAGGCCACGAGCGGCTCACGGGTGGCACCCTGGAACAGCGCCACCAGCACGGCCGCCACCTCGGTCGCGACCTCGTCCTCCTCCGGCAGATCCTGGCCGGTTTCCTCATCGATCCCGTCCGGTGTGAAGCAGGCGTACGAGTCGTCGACCTTCAGTTCCGGGTACCAGTCATCGCCGAGCCGGAGTTCGACCCGGCTGCCATCGACCGTCGGCTCGAATGCCACCCGGAGGCTGTGCACTGAATGTTCACTCGCACCGGGACGGATCCAGGTCCGTACCGACGCCGGTGGTGTGACACGGCGGGAAACCCGCGCGATCACGTCGTCCGCCTGTCCCTCGATCCGCTCACGCCACTCCTGGTGGGGTGTGGTGGTCTCGATGCCGGGCAGGTCGCTGGGGAGTCGAGCGTCCAGCAGTCGCTTCATCGCCGGCCAGTCCCGAACCCGCTCGAAGGACACGACGCGATCGGCGCCGTACTTCTCGCTCACCGAGAGCGTCACGTCCAGGTCGTCGCGGGCGACCACCTCGTCCCAGCGGCCGCGTCCCCGGAAGGGCACCCAGAAGCCGCCACGCGTGACCAGCACCACGCTGCCCATTCCCCACAACGCGACCCCGATGCCCACCAGCCACGCCAGCACTGGCGCGGTGGCGCGCACCCACTCCCAAGACACCCAGCTGTCCACTGCCCAGGCGCAACCGAGCTGCCAGGCGAAAAGCAGCGGCCCCCAGAGCAGCCAGCTACGGCGGACGAGCACGACGGGAACCACGCCCCGCACCCTACCGATGGTCTGCCCACCCGTCCCCGACGCGGTCGCACCGAAAGGACCCAAGCCAGGGGCGGATCGCCCCACCCCACAAAGCCCTCCCTAACTATCTCTGCCCTGCCGTCGACGGGAGGGCAGAGATAGTTAGGCAGGGCCTTTGGGGCGGGCCGAGCCCGGAAACGCCGGACGGCCCCGGGAATCCCCGGGGCCGTCCGTACGTCCGATCGGACGATCAGCGCAGGTCGCCGATGTCGAACTCGTCCAGCGACACCGACATGCCGTTGCCGGCCAGGTCGTAGTCGTACGGGTCGTAGCTGAGCTCGTAGGCCGCCGCCCGGGCCTCCGCGGTCGGTTCGACCCGGATGTTGCGGTAACGGTCCAGGCCGGTGCCGGCCGGGATCAGCTTGCCCAGGATGACGTTCTCCTTGAGGCCGACCAGGCTGTCCGACTTGGCGTGGATCGCCGCGTCGGTGAGCACCTTGGTGGTCTCCTGGAAGGACGCCG
>JAGPGQ010000013.1 GCA_018055925.1 Micropruina sp. | reverse complement strand
CCCCGGAAGCGGTCGGCCAGATAGTGCACCTCGTCCATCACGACGAACCCGAGGCGGCGCAAGGTGGGTGAGTTGGCGTAGATCATGTTGCGCAGCACCTCGGTGGTCATCACCACCACGGGCGCTTCGCCGTTGATCGTGGTGTCACCGGTGAGCAGGCCGACGTTCGCGGCACCGTGCCGCTCGGCGAGGTCGTGGTACTTCTGGTTGCTCAACGCCTTGATCGGCGTGGTGTAGAAGCATTTGGTGCCGCGCGCCACGGCGAGGAACACCGCGAACTCCCCCACCACCGTCTTGCCGGCTCCGGTGGGCGCGGCGACCAGGACGCCCGACCCGGCCTCGACGTGGCGGCACGCCTCGACTTGGTAGTCGTCGAGCGGAAAGTCGTAGCCGGCGGCGAAGTCGGCCAGCACGGTGCCGGTGTGGATGTTCATCGCCGCCAACCTACCGCCGGGCCGGAGGAGCGCCCGGCGGGCGACACGACCCGGCGGATAGCGGGCGGGTTTCACCACTGACAGCCGTGGCGAAACCCGCCGGCCATTCGGCTCACACCCTGTGGACCAGCCGGCATCGGTCGCAGGGGGTGATCGGCCCCTCCCACCCGCGCGACATCAGGATCCGGCCGAGCACCAGCGCCGTGTCGCACTGCATGACTCCGGTGACGTGGTCCCAGCCGACCCGCAGGGTCACGACTCCCCGGAGCGCATGGTCGTTGTCCCGCGTCATGTCGCGAAAGGCGGCACCGCCGGTATGGTGCATCCGGCTGTCGAGTTCGACCAGTACGTCGTAGTCGCCGTACCAGACGTCGCCGCGGTGCTTCTCGTGCGTGCGCGCCTGCCGCGTCGCCTCGGGCAGGCCGTGGGGACGTTCCACGGCGATCAGGAATCGATGCTCCAGCGCCGAGTGCACGCCACGACGCACCTCCCCCAGCATGTCGCGGATCAGGGGGCGGCGCGGGTGCCGGGGCCGGACCGCCAACGCCTTGAGCAGCCGCTCGGCCGTGGTGCGGCGCGAGCTGACGGCATCGGCGAGCAGTGCGGCGACCTCATCCTCGTCGGCCGCCGCGCACAGATCGAGCAGGGTGGCCTCCACACCGGTCCGGGCGGGCTCGGTGTGGCCGGGAGCCCGCAAGGCTCGGATGAACCGGTAGCCGGGGCGGGCGGTCGGCCATCGCCGCCGGCCCACGAAGACGGTGATCTCGTCGGGTGGCTCCCTGATCAGCCCGTGCAGGTGGCCGGCCGAGTCGAGCCCGAGCACAGCTTCCGGACCGCCGACGAGCAGGCCCGCCCAGGCACGGCCGAACCAGCCGGGGTCTCCGCCGAAGCCCAGGACCCCGGTGGTCACCACCCGGACCGTGCCCTCCGCCGCCAGTCGGTCCTGAACCCGGCGCCCCACCCCAAGTTCGGCCAACTGGGACCTGCTGATCACCCCCGCCTGGGCCTGCAGGGTGGCCCACACTCCCGGGCCCAGCCTCGTTTTCGCCCTCATACCCTCACCATGGGCACCGGGTCGGCGTGAGTGTTCACAATCCTGGTGACAGCTGGACGATAGCTGGCGGATTTCGCCACGGCAGACGGTGGCGAAGTCCGCCGCTACGTTCGATGGCGCCTGTCGGTGGCGGGTGACCCGCGCTGGGCCACCAGAAGCGAGTGCCCGGGCGACCGCGTTCGGGGCGGTCCGCCTCAGCCTCGATCCGCCGATGAGCGCCGTAGCGAGCGGCGCCGGATGGGTGCACTGGGAAGCCGGGCACGCGAAGGCGTTCCGGGTCGTACGGCGAGCGTGGCCGGCGCAGCCAGGGTGCCCGGCTGGGGTCGCGCAGTAAGCGCAGATCGGCGGATCGAGGCTCAGGCCAGGACGCGCAGCGCCCGTGGAACCGACTCCACCCGCAGTGGGACGTCGCCGAGCGCCTCCCCGTCCCCGCTACCGATCAGGCCGTCGCCGTCGACCACCACCTCGCCGGCGCGCAGCCGTTCGATCGCGGGGTGCCGGACGAAGGCGCCGGAGTACAGGCTCGGCAGCAGGCGGAGCAGGGTGGTCCGGGAGACCGGATGGATGAGGGTGACGTCGAGCAGCCCGTCGGTGACGTCGGCACCCGGAGCGGCCCGCATGCCACCCCCGAAGAACTCCGCGTTGGCCACGAACACCGCCATCGAATCCAGTTCGCGCGGGTGGCCGTCCACGATGAGCCGGTAGCGCAGCGGGGTGAACCGGCGCAGTTCGGCCAGGGCGCACAGGGCGTAGGCGGCCGGGCCGAGGGGCAGCGGCAGCCGGGCGGTCCGCAGCGCGACCCGCGAGTCGAAGCCGCTGGAGACCACACAGCCCACCCAGCGGGTGCCGCCGTCGGGTCTGTGCACCCGGGCCAGGTCGACCGCCCGGACGCTGCTCCGCGCCAGTGCGGCCACGGCGTCCCGGATCCGCAACGGCAGCCCGAGTCCGCGGCACAGATCGTTGCCGGTCCCGGCCGGCAGGACACCGAGTGGGACGCCGGTGTCGGCGCAGGCGTTCAGCCCGAGGTGCGCCATGCCGTCGCCACCCATCACCAACAGCGCATCCGCCTCCGCGGCGGCGTCCCGGCAGGCCGCCTCGGCGTGCGCGGGGTCGACCGCCTCGATGACCGACACCAGGGCGCCGGGCAGGGTACGCCGCAGGACGGCGAGGACGGTCGGCAGGATCCGCCGGGCGCGACCGCGTCCCGCGGTCGGATTCACCACCAGGTCGTAGCGACCCGCGGTGAGGCTCATGTGGCCGCGAGTTCGGCGGCGGCGCGTTTCGCCTTGCGCTTGTCGTTGAGCCGGCAGACGAACTCGGCGGCCAGGAACAGCAGCGACATCGGGATCGCCAGGGCCAGCATCGAGAACGGATCGGTCGACGGCGTGGCGGCGGCGCCGAACACGAAGGTGCCGAAGATCACGTACATCCGCGCCTTGGCCAGCTGGGTCGCCTTGAGCACGCCGGCGAAGTTGGCGCCGACCACGACCACGGGCATCAGGAACCCGATGCCGAAGACCACCATCAGCTGCAGCATCAACTCGAGGAACTTGTCGATCTCGATCAGGTTCGTGATCGGCACCGACTGCGGCGTGAACGCCATCAGGACCGAGACGCCCTGCGGCAGGATCAGGTAGCCGACGGCCACGCCGGCCAGGAACAGCGGCAGCGCGACCCCGATGAAGATCAACGCCCAGCGCTTCTCCTTGGCGAGCAGGGCCGGGACGATGAACGCCCAGATCTGGTACAGCCAGATCGGCGAGGCCAGCACGAGTCCGCCGACGCCGCAGATCTTCAACGCCAGCATCAGCGGCGACGCCACCCCGGACAGCACCATCTGGGTGCTCAGTTCGGGATTGGTCTCGCTGAGGATGTCCTTGGCGTGCAGCCACGGCTGCGCCAGGAACATGTACACCTGGTTGTAGAAGAGCGCGACCACCACCATGCCGAGCACGATGAACACCATCGAGAAGACCACCCGGTAGCGCAGTTCACGCAGGTGGTCGCCGAGGGACATCACCCCGTCGGGTGAGACTGGCGGGGGCTTGAGCCACCCGAGGCTGAGGCGTCGGGCCACCGCGGATCAGGCCGGCTGGCCCTTGTCCTTCTTCGGGTCCTCGACGATCTCGGCCTCGTGCACCGTCGGTTCGCCGGTGCCGACCGCGGGCGGCGGCGGGTCGGTCTGCTTCAGCGCCGAGGTCTCTTCCTTGAACTCGCGGATCGCCTTGCCGGCGTTCTTGCCGGCGTTGGCCAGCCGGCTGCCGCCGAATACGAGCAGGGCGACGATGGCCAGGATGACCCATTCCATACCGCCGGGCAGACCGAACATGTCGTGTGCTCCTTCGTTGCGAGTGCCCGCCGAGTCTACCCAGAGCTTGGCAGTTCGAGTTGCTCGACCAGTTCGGCGAGTTCCTGGGCGCGGGTACCCAGCATCTGCAGCTCACTGAACAGATCGGACGCCTTGTGCACCAGCCACAGCGCGTACGACGCTACGGTGATCAACCCGGCCAGCGCGATGCCGCCGAAGATCCACACCCACATCATGAGCCGAGACTAACCGATCCCGGACGGGTCGGTCCCGACAGACCTTGCGGATGGGGCCCGGCCCGGGTGCGGCGCGATCGGGGCGGTGGTCGAGGGGACGGTGATCGAGGGGCCGGTGATCTCGACATCGCCGCCGGCTGGAGGGACACCTCGCCGATGTCGTGTTACGACCCGAAAGCGACGGGGTTATCTCTCCACCGGGCAGCGATCTCGACATCGCCTCAGCAAGCCGGCCAGCAGACGAGTCCCGGACGCCCCAGGCACACGTCCGACCTCCTGGTGCGCCCCAGGCACACGTCCGACCTCCTGGTGCGCACCAGCCGGGCGCAGCGATCCCGACATCGCCTCAGCAAGCCGGCCAGCAGACGGGTCCCCGACGCCGCAGATACACGTCCGCCCCGCTGGTGCACACCAGCCGGGCAGCGATCTCGACATCGTCGCCGGCTGGAGGGACAACTGGCCGATGTCGTGTTACGACCCGAAAGCGACGGGGTTATCTCTCCACCCGGCAGCGATCTCGACATCGCCCGACCCGGTCGGCGAGCGCATGGGTTCTGGACGCTGAGATCCGGGGCAGGCCCAGGACCGCGAGGTTCGGACGCGAGGGTGAAGGCCGGGGCTTGACCTACAGCAGGTGGTCATACAGCCCGAGCGTCTCGTCGGCCGCCGCCCTGGCCGACTCGGCCGCCCGCGGTGGGTCGACCGCCAGGACGTCCGGGCCGAGCCGCAGCAGCAGCATCCGGAGCCAGGCCGGATCGGCGACCAGCAGGCCGATCCGCCAGCCGTCGTCGGTCCGCTCACTGGAACGGACGGGGTAGTACTCGCCGATCCACTTCGAGCCGTCGGCGACCGTGAGCCACACCTCTGCCGCCTCGGTGCGTCGTTCGAGCCAGCCGGCGTTGAACTCGGGAGGTTCACCGTGGTCGGCGACACCTCCATCGGCGGGCTCGACGGCGGCGATCCGGTCGAGCCGGTAGGTCCGCCAGGCCTCGCGGTCGCGGCTCCACGCCTCGAGGTAGACGTAGCCGTCCCGGACGCTCAGCCGATGCGGCTCGACCACCGGCGTGGTGGTGGCGGCCCGGGTCGACCCGTCGTAGGTGAGCCGCAGCGCCTGCCGGGTCTCGATCGCCTCGGCCAGCCGGTCGCGCACCGCGCCCCCCGCGCTGGCGACCGCGAACCCGACTCGCTCGGCCCGCGAACCCCCGGCGACCGCTGCCAGTTTGGCCAGGGCCGAGTCGACGGCCGCGCCGGACGGTCCCCCGGTGACCTCGCGGACGGCCCGCAGGGCGACGATCAGGCTGGTCACCTCCTCGAGGGTGAACCGCATCGGACGGGCAAGATAGGGGGCGTTGGTGAGCCGGATCCGGCCGTGCTCGGTGGCGGCGTCCATGTCGATCTCGATCAGGTCGCCGGGCATGCCGCCGGGCGTCCCGACGAACCACAGCACCTGCAGGTCGGCCAGCAGCCTGCGGGGGCTGACCCCGAAGGTCTCGGCGGTGGCGTGCAGGTCGGCGTCCGGGTTCGCCTGCAGGTAGGGCACCAGCGCGAGCAGCCGGGCGACCTGGTCGACCGAGGTGCTCATCGCCCGGCCACCACCCGGAGCCGCTGGACGACCTGGTCGCGCAGGCCGGCGGGTTCCAGCACCAGCACCGCCGGCCCGTGGCCGCACACCTGTCCGGCGAAGTCGCGGTCGGAGCGGAACGGCACCCGCCAGGCCGCGAACCCGGGCGGTAGCCCATCCGGCGCCTCGGCGCGGGTGCCCCGGCGGCGCAGCTCGGGGGCGGCGTCCCCGCGGATCGCGAGCAGTGCCTCGGTATCGGACGGCGCCGGTTCGAGCGAGCGGGTGAGCTCGGCGAGGTCGACGTCCGGCACCCGGTAGGCGTTCGGCTTGCCCAGCGTCCGGGGTGCGCCCTCGATCCGGGCGAGTTTGAACATGCGGGCGGCGTTCCGCATGCGGTCGTGGCCCACCACGTACCAGGCGCCGCGGCGGTTGGTCATCGCCCACGGCTCCAGTTCGCGGCCGCCGCCACGGTAGTCGAAGGCGACCGCCTGATGGTTCAAGGTCGCCTGCCACAGCAGGTCGAAGGCGGGCTCCTTGGTGCCGATGCTGGGACTGGTGCCGGTCAGCCGGGACGCGTCCGGATCGACCCCGGCGGCCCGCAGCTTGGCCAGCGCGCTGGTCGTCCGTTCGGCGACGGTCGCGGTCCCCCACACCCGGCTCGCCAGGCCCAGCACGGTCGCCTCGGCGGCGGTGAAGTCGATCGGCGGCAACTCGAAGTCCTGCCGCCGGATCCGGTAGCCGATCTCGTCGGGGAACAGCGACGAATTGCTGCCGGTCTCGACCGGGATGCCCATCGACCGCAGGTCGTCCTTGTCGCGTTCGAAGGTGCGTTCGAACGCGACGTCGCTCAGGCCCGCGTAGCCCTCGACGAACTCGCGGATGTAGTTCTTGTCGACGAACCGGCGCGCCAGCAGCAGGCAGATGGTGAGGTTCATGATGCGCTCGGACTTGCGTGGAGCCATCGTGCCTCCTGCCTGGGGGTGCGTACCGGTCGAACGTATCACCGGGCCACGGCCGCTTCTTCGAGGCGCGCGATCGACCGCGCGTGGAGGCCGGACGCCCGCGGGCTGCCAGAATCGCACCCATGGCCGGCCGGTTCGCCCCCTCCCCCACGTCGCGGTTGCATCTCGGCAACCTGCGGACCGCGCTGGTCGCGTGGCTGATGGCGCGCTCCACCGGGCGCCGGTTCTGGTTGCGGATCGAGGATCTGGACACGGCGCGGGTGGCCGCCGCACCGGAGGTCGCCCGCGGCCAGATCGCCGACCTGCGCGCGCTCGGACTCGACTTCGACGGCGAGCCGGTCTGGCAGTCACGGCGGCTGCCCCGCTACGCCGAGGCGGTCGGGTTGCTGGACACCTACGAGTGCTACTGCACCCGTCGCGAGATCGCCGAGGCCGCGTCGGCGCCGCACGCCGACGGCTACCGGCCCTATCCCGGTACCTGCCTGCGGCTCAGCGAGGCCGAACGGGCGGATCGCCGCCGGGTCCGTCCACCGGCGATCCGGGTGCGGGCCGGCGGGGCGACCGAGACGGTCACGGACGAGTGGGCCGGCGCGGTGACCGGGGTGGTCGACGACTTCGTGGTTCGGCGGAACGACGGCGTCCCCGCCTACAACCTGGCGGTGGTGGTGGACGATGTCGCCCAGGGTGTCGATCAGGTGGTCCGTGGCGACGACCTGCTCTCCAGTTCGCCGCGGCAGGCGTGGCTGACGCGGCAGCTGGGCGGCCGGGTGCCGCACTACGCGCATGTGCCGCTGGCGGTCGGCCCGACGGGCCAGCGCTTGGCCAAGCGGGACGGCGCCGTCACCCTCGCCGACCTGGCCGCCGCCGGGGTCCGGGCCGACGAGGTGCTGGGCCGGCTCGGGACGTCGCTGGAGCTGTGCGCGCCGGGCGAACCGGTCACGGTCCGCACGCTGTTGGCACGCTTCGATCCGGCACGGTTGCCGCGGGAGCCGTGGGTGGTGCGCTGACGGCGGGCGCTCGCCTTGCTGCTCAGCGCTCGCCGAACTGAACGGGCGGAGCGGGAGGCGAGTGCGGAACTACTGGCTGGCGGCGTACAGAGTGCGGAACTACTGGCTGGCGGCGTACAGGATGTCCACCACGTAGACCACGGTGTCACCGGCCTCGACGGGCGGGTTGTTGCTGCCCTTGGGATAGCCGTCCGCCGGCGGCAGCACGAGCAGCACCCGCTGCCCGACCCGCTTACCGACCAGGCCCTTCTTCCAGCCCGGAATGGTGCTCGACAGCAGGCCGCCGTCGATGTCGGCGTACTTGTCCTCGATCACCTTGCCGGTCTTCCAGGAGACCCCCAGGTAGTGCACGGCGATGACGTCCTTGGCGGCGACCTTGCGTCCCGTGCCGGTGGTCAGCGGCTGGACGACCATCTTCGACGGCGGATCGCCCTGCGGAATGGTGATCGACGGCTTGCCGTTGGCCTCGGTGACCGTCGGCAGCCCAGCGGGCGGGGTGATCGGCTTGCCGGTCGGGCCGGTGAGCACGGTTTCGACGATGTCGACCACGAAGATCAGCGTGTCGCCCACCTCGATGCCCGCGGATGCCTGCCCACCAGCGGGGTCGTACCCGTCCGAGCCCGGCATGGCGATCAGGAGCCGGCTGCCGACCCGCTGGTTCTCCACGCCGGCCTTGAAGCCCTTCACCATCTGGTCGAGTTGGAACGCCTGCGGCTGTGCCTGGCCGAAGTTGGTGTCGAAGACCTTGCCGGTGCGGGCGTTGACGCCCTGGTAGTAGACCCACACGTAGCTCGGGTTGACCACCGGGCCCTTGCCCTCGGTCATCACCTTGGTGCGGGTCTTGTCGATCGCCCAGGGGGTCTTCACCGTGACCGTCGGCTTCTTGCCGAAGGCCGCGTTCTTGACCGTGATGCCGTCCAGGCTGGTCGACGCCTTGACCGGCTTCCTCGTCGCGCTCGGCGAGGGAGACGAGGACGCCGACGGCGAGGTGGAGTCGCTCGGGACCGCGGAGGGATCGGACGACGACTGGCCGCAGGCGGACATGGTCAGCAATGCGGCCGAACACGCGAGGGCGAGTGCGGTCTTGGAGAGGGCAGAAGGCACCCCCCGACTGTAGTCGATCCGCCCTCACGTCCCTCGAAGAAGCCGCGATCGATACCGGCGTCAGGTTGCCGATCGCTCCGGACCAGGCGGAACGCCGAAGGTCACACCTGAGTCGGCGTCCACGCTCCGCCGAGCGCCTCGATCGCGCGATCCACGGCGGCGTCGGCGGTGGCGAGCGGGTCGGGCAGCTTCACCACGACCTCGCCGCGCTCGCCGGAGGCGAGCGGGAGGTCGTGTGCGGTGAGCAGCGCCCAGTCGGCGGTGTACCGGTGCCGCCCGGCCTGGGCGGCCTGGATCAGCCGGCTGCGCAGCAGCGCGCGGGTGTCGTGCGGCGGGACGATCAGCGCCCGCTCCACGGCGTCCGGATCGGTCAGCCGCACGGCCGCACCGCGCGCCTCGAGCAGCCGGTACAGCCCGCGCGGGGTCCCGTCCGACCTCGCCCCGAGATCGTGGAAGGCGAGGTCGACCTGGGCGAGCCGGCGGTCGCTCCAGGCCAGGCCCCGGGTCTCGGCGTAGCGGCGCAGCAGCGCGCGCTTGGTGACCCACTCGATCTCTCCGTCCAGGTCCTCCTCGGCACCGGCCTCGAACGCGTCCAGCACGCGTGCCCAGCGGCGACGGATCTCCGAGTCCGCGGTGGCGGCCAGATAGGCCCGCTGCACGTCGACCGCGCTCATGGTCCGCCCGGAGGCCAACCGCAGCACGGCTCGCGGGTCGCGCGCCACCGCGCGCAACGAGCCGCCGACGTCCGCGAGCTCCAGCTCGGGCAGTGCCGGTCCGGCACCGCTCACCGCGGCCTCGAAGGCGTCCAGCACCGCCAGCAGGGAGCCCACCTTGAGCGCTGCGGAGGGCTCCGACAGGTTCGAGTCGCCGCAGATCACGTGCAGCCGCCGGAACCGGGCCGGGTCGGCGAGCGGCTCGTCGCGGGTGTTGATCAGCGGCCGGGTCCGGGTGGTGAGGGACGACAACTCGTCGTGCAGCACCTCGGCCCGCTGGCTGATCGCGAAGCCGTCCGGACGCCAGCGTCCGCTGCCGCAGACGATCTGCCGGGTGACCAGGAACGGGGTCAGCACCGCCGCCAGGGCGGGCAGGTCCAGGGCCCGGTCGATGCTGTAGTTCTCGTGGCAGCCGTAGGAGTTGCCGTGGGCGTCCACGTTGTTCTTGAACAACCGCAGCTGAACCGGCTCGCCCCGGTCGGCCCCGTCCGCCTCGGCCCGCTCGGCCAGCCGGACGAGCAGTTCGTCGCCGGCCCGTTCGCGCACCAGCAGGTCGTCGACGCCGACGCACTCGGGGGTGGCGTACTCCGGGTGCGATCCGACGTCGAGATAGACCCGGCCGCCGTTGCGCAGGAACACGTTCGAACTGGCGTGCTCGCGCTCGAGGGGGGCGAACAGGCGTTGCGCGGCCTCGCCGCCGCTCAGTCGGACGCCGCGCGGCCCGCCCGGGATCCGGCCCAGCAGGCCGTACTCGGTTTCGACGCCGACGACCCGGCGCACCTACTCGCCCGCCAGATCCAGCAGCGCACCCAGCTCGTCGCGGGTGAGTTCCCGCAACTCGCCCGACTTCAGCTGTCCGAGCCGGACAGGCCCGATCGCCGTCCGGCTGAGCCTGCGGACGGGATGCCCGACCGCCTCGAACATGCGCCGCACGATCCGGTTCCGGCCCTCGTGCAGCACCACCTGGACGATGCTGCGGGTGGCGCTGCGCTGGATGAGTTTCACCTTGTCGGGACGCACGCGACCGTCGTCCAGCGCGACCCCGCGGGTCAGCCGGCGCAGGGTGGCGTTGTCGAGCACGCCCTCGACCTCGGCGACGTAGGTCTTGCTGACCGCGCGCGAGGGGTGCGCCATGCGCTGGGCGAAGTCGCCGTCGTTGGTGATCAGCAGCAGCCCCTCGGTGGGGGTGTCCAGCCGGCCGACGTGGAACAGGCCCTGCTTGCCGCGCCGGCCGAGGAAGTCGGCGATCGTGCTGCGGCCCTGGGGGTCGTCCATGGTCGAAACCACGCCGCGCGGCTTGTTGAACACCAGGTACTGGTGGTGCCGCGGCGGCGGGATCCGGGCCCCGTCGACCCGGATCAGGTCGGTCATCGGATCGACCCGGACGCCCTGCTCGGTGATCGTGGTCCCGTTCACCTGGACCAGTCCGTCGTCGATCAGTTGCTCGCAGTGCCGCCGCGAGCCGAGGCCGGCCGCGGCCAGTACCTTCTGCAGCCGGATCCCCTCGGTCATCGTGACGTCTCCTCGTCGGATTGTTCGGTCGGGTCCTCGGCACCGCCGCCGGCCGAGCCGGCCGGAACCGAGCCCATCGCGTCCTCGTGGGTTTCGACCGGATCGGCCGGCGCACCGTCGGCGGGCTCGGCCGGCGCAGCACCGTCATCGACGAGCTCGGCCGGCGGCCGGGACGAGGCACCCAGCTCGGCCGCCAGCTCCGTCGCGTCCGGCAGCAGCGGGGCGATCGGCGGCAGGTCGTCCAGGCTGCCCAGGCCGAGCCGTTCCAGGAAGTAGCCGGTGGTGCCGAACAGCATGGCGCCGGTCTCGGCGTCCCGGTCGACCTCGTACACCAGGTCGCGGGTGACCAGGGTGCGCAGCACCCCGTCCACGTTGACCCCGCGCACCGCCGATACCCGGCTGCGCGAGATGGGTTGCAGGTAGGCGATCACCGCGAGCGTCTCGAGGGCCGCCTGGGAGAGCTTCGCGTGCTGTCCCTCGACCAGCCAGGCGCCGATCAGGTCCGCGTGCTCGGCCCGGGTGTGGTAGCGCCAGCCGCCGCCCACGAACCGCAGTTCGAAGCCGCGGGCGGTGTCGTCGTAAAACAGTGCCAGGTCGGCCAGCGCCTGCTCGACCACGGCGATCGGGGCCCGGACGGCCTGCGCGAGCTCGGCGGTCGGCAACGGCTCGGTGGCCATCAGCAGCAGCGCTTCCAAGGGCGCGGCGACCGCGTCCGGGTCGATCGTCGCGTCCAGGTCGAACAGGGGTTCCGCCGCGGTGTCGGCGTCGGTCATTCGGCAGTCTCCTGGGCTTCGTGGTCGGCGTCGAACTCGGCCGAGATCTCGATCGAGTCGGCGTCGCCGGCGACCCACCGTACTCGCAATTCACCCAGCGGGGTGAGCTGTTCGAAGGTCACCGCACGTTCCCGGAACAGCTCCAGCAGGGACAGGAACCGGGCCACCACGACCAGCCGCTCCCCCGCGTCGGCGACCAGGTCGCGGAAGCTGGCGGCACCCAGTTCGCGCAGCCGGGCGACGACGATCTCGGCCTGCTCACGGACGCTCACCTGGGCCTGGTGCAGGTGGCTGAGCGAGACCTGCTCGGCCGGCTGCGGGGTGAGCGCCCGCGCCGCCAGCCAGGCCAACTGGTCGCCGGTGGCGGTGAACCGCAGCTCCGGCAGCAGCGCCCGGAACTGCTCCTCCAGCCCGCCGGGCCGGGCGAACCGGCGGTCGTTGTCGGCCAGCGTGCCGGCGATCCAGCGGCTCACCTGCTTGAACGCGCGGTACTGGAGCAGCCGCGCGAACAGCAGGTCGCGGGCCTCCAGCAGCGCCAGGTCCTCGGGGTCGTCCACCTCGCCCTGGGGCAGCAGCCGGGCGGCCTTCAGGTCGAGCAGGGTGGCGGCCACGACGATGAACTGGCTGGTCTGCTCCAGGTCCCAGCGTTCGGGACCGCCGGCCGCCTGGCCGGCCTTCACGTAGGCCAGGAACTCGTCGGTCACCACGCTCAGCGCGACCTCGGTGATGTCGAGCCGGTGCCGTCCGATCAGTTGCAGCAGCAGGTCGAACGGGCCCTCGAAGTTGGCCAGGTGGACGGTGAACCCCGGGACGGCCTCGGTGGCGGTGGTCACGAGGCGTCGAGTTGCCGGATCAGGTCGGACTCCTCGCCGTTGGCGTCCAGGTCGGCGACGGCCAGCGCGACCGCGGCCCGGACGATCCGTCCCCGGTCGACCGCGATGCCGTGCTGGGCGCGCAGGTTGAGCCGGGCCTGTTCCAGGGCGACCAGTTCGGCGGCGCTCACGTAGACGGTGATCTTCTCGTCGTGTTTCACCCGGCCGCTGGCGCGGCGTCCGTTCGCGGTCGGTTCGGTCGCCCGGAACAGCTCCTGGGCGCCCGGCAGCGCTACGCGCCTGGGCATCGCTGCAGCACCTCCCGGGCGAGCATGCGGTAGGCCTCGGCGCCCGGCGAGGTGGCGGCGTAGGTAGTGATCGGCTCGCCGGCGACGGTGGTCTCGGGGAACTTGATCGTCCGGCGGATCACGGTGTGGAAGACCTTGTCGCCGAACGCCTGGACGACCCGTTCGAGCACCTCGCGCGAATGCAGCGTGCGGGCGTCGTACATGGTGCCGAGGATGCCGAGGATCTCGAGTTCGGGGTTCAGCCGGTCCTGCACCTTGCCGATGGTGTCGTTCAGCAGCGCCAGACCGCGCAGGGCGAAGAACTCGCATTCGAGCGGCATGATCACCCGGTCGGCGGCGGTCAGCGCATTGACGGTCAGCAGGCCCAGCGACGGGGCGCAGTCGATCAGGATGATGTCGTACTCGCCGCGCACCTGGGTGAGCACCCGCTTCAGGGTCTGCTCCCGGGCAACCTCGCTGACCAACTGCACCTCGGCCGCCGACAGGTCGATGTTGGCCGGCAGGATGTCCAGGTGGTCGACCACCGACGGCTGGATGATGTCGTGCACGTCGTGGTCGCGGGCGAGCAGCAGGTTGTAGATGCTGCGGTCCAGGGTGTGCGGATTGACCCCCAGGCCGACCGACAGCGAGCCCTGCGGGTCGAAGTCGACCAGCAGCACCCGGCGTCCGGTCTCGGCCAGGGCGGCACCCAGGTTGATCGTGGTGGTGGTCTTGCCGACCCCGCCCTTCTGGTTGCACATCGCCACGATCAGCGCGCGCTTCACGCCGTTCGCGGGCGGGACGGGCTCGGGCAGGTCGGGCAGCGGTCGTCCGGTCGGCCCCAGCACCGGACCGGGATCCGGCGCGGCCTCGAACAGGGCGGGGGTTTCGGTGCGGGTGTCGGTCACGGGCCCTCCAAAGTGTCGACAAAGAGGCTAATACCCTCCGCGGCGGATGCTGGCGGCGACGCGCCGTCCGCCAAAGGGCCCTGCCTAACTATCTCTGCCCTGCCGTCGACGGGAGGGCGGAGATAGTTAGGCAGGGCCTTTCGGCGGAACGGGGTGACCCGGAGGTGCCAGAACCCACGCGACGCATACCTATAGGGGGTATGTTCGAGGTATGCGTCACCTAACCCGACTCGTCCTCCCGATCGCAGCCGGCCTGGCTCTGGCCGGTTGCCAGTCCCCCGGTTCGGCGTCCGCTCCGGCCCCGTCGGCGTCCGCGAGTTCGTCGGTCGCCGCGAACGCGGCCGACGTGATGTTCGCCCAGATGATGATCCCGCACCACGAACAGGCCGTGGTGATGAGCGACGCGATGCTCGCCAAGCCGGGCATCTCGGCCGACGTCACCACGCTGGCCACGCAGATCAAGAACGCCCAGCAGCCCGAGATCGACCAGATGCGCGGCTGGCTGAAGACCTGGGGAGCGTCCGAGCACGGCGATCACGGTGGCCACACCGGCATGGACGGCATGCTCTCCGAGCAGGAACTGGCGGCGCTGAAGTCCGCCCAGGGCACCGAGGCCGAGAGGCTCTTCCTGACCGGCATGATCAAGCACCACGAGGGCGCGGTCGCGATGGCCAAGGAGGCTCAGGACAAGGGCGCCGACCCGAACGTGAAGCAGCTCGCGGGCGCCATCATCGCCGGCCAGCAGGCCGAGATCGACCAGATGAAGAAGCTGCTCAACCGCTGATTCAGCCGGCGTCCTGCCAGACCCCGAGCTCATTCCCGCTGGGATCGGCGAAGTGGAACCTTCGCCCGCCCGGGAACTCGTACGGCCCGTTCGTCACCCTGCCCCCGGCGCCCTCGACCGCCGCGAGGGTGGCGTCCAGGTCGTCGGAGTAGATCAGGACGAGGGGGCTGCCGCCGGGAGTCCCCTCACCGGTGGCATTCAGCCCGCCGGCCTCGCCCACCCCGTCGGCCGCGACGATGCCGGCGTAGGCGGGGCCGTAGTCGTTGAACCGCCATCCGAAGACGGCGGCATAGAAGTCCTTGGTGGCCGCCAGGTCGGTCGCCGTGAGTTCGATGTAGGCGATCGCATGATGGCGCGACTGTGATGTGCTGCTCATGCCAGGGAGGCTAGTCTCGCCGTCTGACAGTTCGCCGGCACGGGCACGCCGGCGACGCCCAACCGAGGGAGTGCGCGATGGAGTTCGAGGGACGCGTCTGCGTCATCGCCGGCGGAGCGAGCGGCATCGGCGCCGAGATCGCCGGCCAGTTCGGGGCTCGCGGCGCCGACGTGGCGATCGTCGACATCCAGCTCGAGAAGGCCGAGGCGGTCGCCGAGCAGGTCACCGCGGACGGCCCCGGCAGCGCGTCCGCGTTCGCCTGCGACATCCGCTCGGTCGAGCAGATCGAGTCCGCCGTCGCCGCGATCAGGACCCACTACGGACGGATCGACGTCCTGGTGAACTCGACCGGCCTGGCCAACCGGACGCCGAACGAGAGCATCACCGAGGCCGAGTGGGACCTGCTCAACGACGTGAACCTCAAGGGTCCGTTCTTCATGGCCCAGCAGGTGTACCGGGTGATGCTCGAACAGAAGTCGGGCAAGATCATCAACATCGCCTCGTACATGGCGCACATCGCGGACGGCCGGCACCTGATCTACGCCGCCACCAAGGCCGGCCTGCAGGCCGTCACCCGCGACCTCGCGGTGGCCGGCGCCCGGCACGGGATCGAGGTCAACACCATCAGCCCCGGCTACGTGCTCACCCCGCTGACCGCGCACAACCTCGAGAACGAGGGATGGCTCGAGCGACTCCAGGCACGGGTTCCCCTCGGACGACTCATCGACACCGGCGAGATCGCCAACGCGGTGCTCTTCCTCGCCTCGCCCTCGACCGGCGGGATCACCGGCCAGAACCTGCTGGTCGACGGCGGCCGGACGATCCAGGACTGACCCGCCGGCCCCAGGCGGCGCTCCCTTCTCACCTGGCCCCGCCACGCTCGGCGACCGCCGAGCACGTCGAGATCCCGGCGTTCGCCGGGAAGACGGGGGTGCGGGCTGGGCAGGCGCGATGGACCCCGACGTCGGTTCGTCATCCCGGACACGATCCGGGATCTCGGCCGGCCGTCAGGCGGGCGCGGCGCCCGAGGCGTCCGCTCCGTCCCCGACGAGCTTGGTGGCGTCGATCAGAATCCGGTCGAGGTGCTGATTGGTCACCCGCCGGGCCGCGTCGACGTCGCGATCGGCGATGGCGTCGGCGATCGCCCCGTGCTCGGCGATGGTGTGCGGCTGGGTCGCGAGATAGCTGATCGGACGCCGGTAGGCGTCCCGGAGCATGCTGTTGATCGGCAGGATGAAGGCCATCACGAAGGGGTTCTGGGTCGCCTGCGCGACGGCGAGGTGGAACGCCAGGTCGGCATCGAGGCAGGCCGCGTAGTCGTGCGGATGCGCGCTCGCCTGCTCGATGCTGGACCGCATCCGGCGGATGTCGTCGTCGGTACGGTTCGAGGCCGCCAGGGCGGCCATGTCGCCCTCGGTCATCTGGCGCAGCTCCATCAGTTGCCGGAAGCTGGCCTCCCCGCGCTGCAGGAGCACGCGGAACCGCTGCACGGTGACGTCGACGTCGGGTGCCAGCACGGTCATGCCGCGGCCCGGACGGATGTCGACCAGGCCCCGGTCCTCCAGCAGCCGGGCGGCCTCCCGGACGACCTGGCGGCTGACCCCGTAGCCCTCGGCGATCCCCTTCTCGGTGGGCATCTGGGCACCGACCGGGTAGCGGCCCTCCAGCAGGCTGGCTTCGAGCTGATCGGCCAACCACACGGGGAGCCGGGTCGGCCGTAGCGCCGCGGGCGGCCCGGAGGCGGGTGCGGCGTCCGAATAGACCCCGGATTGACCGGTCATGTTGATCATCATATGACCATTGCCGCCTCCGGCGGGTCAGGCGCTCGACTCCACACGGACGATGCCACGAGCCGCGCCCAGAAGAGTAGCGGTCCGAACACCTCTCACTCACGACGATTGACGAGTCATGTTGATCATCATATGATCTCCCAATCTCTACGGAGTCCCCCGCGAAGGAGTGCCGATGACCCGCCCAGCAGTGGAACGAGTGCGGAACGAGCCGGCCGACCGGCCGATCGTTGCGGTGACCGACACCGCCGTCCCCGACGACACGCTCGAGCGCCGGCTCGCCGAGGCCGAGGGCGCCGAATACCGCGCCTGGAACGGCACCGGCGACCTGGGCGACCTGCTCGACGGCGCGTCGGTCGTGTTCACGAACTTCGTCCCGCTGGGGCCGGCCGAGCTCGGACGGATGCCGGCGGGCGCCGCCCTGATCCGCTACGGCATCGGGGTCGACAATGTCGATCTCGCCGCCGCGGCGGCCGCGGGCGTCCGGTTGTGCAACGTGCCCGACTACGGCGCGAACGTGGTCGCCGACCAGGCCGCCATGACGGCGGTGATGCTGGTCCGCCGCGTCCGCGACTTCGACAACGCGCTGCACCGCGGCGAAACCCCTACCCAGGCTGCGTTCGGCGCCATTCCGAGCCTGGAGAGCCGCACCGTCGGCCTGGTCGGTGCCGGCCGGATCGCCCGGCTGACCGCCGAGCGCCTGCGAGCCTTCGGCTGCCGCATCATCGCGTTCGACCCCTTCGCCGACGCCGATACCCTGCGTGCCGAGGGGATCGAGCCGGTCGAGTGGTCGCGCCTGCTGAGCGACTCCGACATCGTGTCGCTGCACGCGCCGCTCACCGAGGGCACCCGGCACCTGTTCGACGACGCCGCCTTCGGCGCGCTGCGCGAGGGCGCCTACCTGATCAACACCGCGCGGGGCGGCCTGGTCGACCACGAGGCCATGATCCGTGCCCTGGATTCCGGACGCCTGGCCGGCGCCGCCCTCGACGTCACCGAGCCGGAGCCGCTGCCGTCCGACCATCCGCTGCGCTCCTACCCGCAGGTGATCCTCACCCCGCACATCGCCTTCTACTCCAACGAGTCGATGGTCCGGCTGCAGTCCCTGGCCGTCGACGAGGGCCGGCGCGCGCTGCGCGGCGAGCCGTTGCGCTGTCCCGTCCCACTCCCCCAGCCCACCGTGGACACCGGGACGGGAGCCGGCGCATGAGCGGGACGCCCCTGCACTGCAGCGCCTACATCGACGGCGAGTTCCGCACGGGCGGCGAGCGCCGGGAGCGGCGCAACCCGGCCACCGGCGAGGTGGTCGCCACCTTCGACGTGGCCGGCCGCGAGACCGTCGACCGGGCCGTCGCCGCCGCGAAGCGCGCCTTCGCCGACTGGGGCAGGACGTCCGGCTTCACCCGGGGCGCGATGTTCCGCAGGCTCGCCGAGATCACCCTCGGCCGGGTCGACGAACTGGCCACCTGCGTCACCCTGGAGCAGGGCAAGCCGCTGGACGAGGCCCGCGGCGAGGTCCGCAAGTTCGCCGAGGCGATGCGGTTCTACGGCGAGGAGGCCGAACGCATCCACGGCGAGACCGTCCCGAACGAGTCCACCGACTACCTGTCCGTGGTCGTGCGCGAGCCGGTGGGCCCGGTTGCCGCGATCACCCCCTGGAACTACCCCGTCGAACTGATCGGCTGGAAGCTGGGCGGGGCCCTGGGCGCGGGCTGCACGATGGTGATCAAGCCCTCCGAGCACACCCCCGGCGCCGCGCACCTGATCGCCGGGTACATCGGCGAGGCCGGCTTCCCGCCGGGCGTGTTCAACGTCGTCCACGGGGCCGGTGAGACCGGCGCCCTGCTGGCCGCCCATCCGGACATCGCCAAGCTCGGCTTCACCGGCTCGAACCGGACCGGGCAGAGCCTGTTCCGGACGGTCGAGGGAGTCACCCAGCTGACCATGGAACTCGGCGGCAGCTGCCCGATGATCGTCTCGCGGCACGCCGACCTCGACCTGGCCGCCACCGGCGCCGTGCGCCGCGCCTTCCGCAACGCCGGCCAGATCTGCATCGCGATCAACCGCATCTACGTCGAGGACGCGGTGCTCGGCGAGTTCGTCGACCGGATGGCCGAGCTGACCGCCGCCCTGACCGTGACCGACGGCTTCGCCACGCCGGACGCCGACGTCGGCCCGGTGACCATGGAGGAGATCCGGGCGCGGACCGCCGCGCACGTCGCCGACGTCGTGGAGCGCGGCGGCCGCCTGGTCGCCGGGGCGGGTGAGCATCCCGCTGGCGGCCTGTTCCGCAACCCGGCGATCGTCGTCGGCGCCCCGCACGACTCGTTGATCATGACCGAGGAGACCTTCGGCCCGGCGGTGGGCATCGCCGGCGTCGAGTCCCTGGACGAGGCGGTGGCCCACGCGAACGCCGTCGCGGGCGGCCTGGCCGCCTACCTGTACACCGACCATCTCGGCGAGACCATGCGGCTCGGCCGCGACCTCGACTTCGGCAACGTCGCGGTGAACTCGGTCGACGCCGGCATCATCAACGCCCCCTACGGCGGACGCCGGGAGTCCGGCTTCGGCTCGGAGCACGGCCGGGAGGGCCTCGAGGGCTACCTGCAGTACAAGCACCTGCGCATCCGGCACACCCACTGATCCCATGGAGACCCAGGTGCAGAACGGAATCCTCTCCGGCGGCCCGGCCGTGCGTGCCGTGGTGCTCGACCTCGACGGCACCCTGGTCGACTCCGCCGCCGACATCGCGGCCGCGCTGTCGGACGTGTTCGAGGCCGCGGACCTGCCCCGGGTCGGCGCGGACGCGGTCGAGAGTGCCCTGGGATTCGGCGCCTTCCAGCTGGTCCGGACCGTCCTCGAGACCGTCGACCCGCGGCGCGCGGCGGACGATGCCGCGGTCGCCGCGCTGCTGGAACGCTATCTGGTCCGCTACGCCGCCGATCCGGCCCGGCACAGCACGGTGTACGCCGACGGCGTGGCCGCCGTGACCGACCTGCACCGGGCGGGGGTGCGGCTCGGGGTGTGCACCAACAAGGACACGGCGCTCTCGGAGGCGGTGTTGGACGCGGTGGGGCTCGCCGGGCTGATCGACGTCGTGCTCGGCCGGGACGCGGTGCCGCACCCCAAGCCCGACCCGCGCCACCTGCTGGACGTGCTGGACCGCCTCGGCGTCGCCGGCCACGAGGCCCTCTACGTCGGGGACAACCCGATCGACGTCGCCGTCGCCCGCGGCGCCGGCACCGGCTACCGGCACGTCGCGTGGGGCGTCCCGGTCGACGACGCCGTCCCCCGACTGCACCGGTTCGGCGACCTGCTCGCCCTGGCCACCACCCACGCACGTCCCTCGACCCCCGATGACAAGGAGCGTTGACCATGCAGCCAGTCACCCCGCAGGACCATGCGAAGCAGGCGGTCGGCATCGCCGCGGTCGAGCGGTACGTGCGCCCGGGCATGCTGCTCGGCCTGGGTTCGGGCACCACCAGTCACTGGTTCGTCCGGGCGCTCGGCGCCGCGATGGCCGACGGCCTGGCGGGGGTGCGGGGCGTCACCACGTCCAATGCGACCAAGGACCTGGCGGAGTCGCTGGGCATTCCCCTGGTGGGGTTCGACGAGTTCGACCGGCTCGAGTTGATCGTGGACGGGCCGGACGAGATCGATCACGACGGGCACATGATCAAGGGCGGCGGCGCCTGCCTGCTCTGGGAGCGCATCGTGGCCGACGCCGCCGACCGCTACCTGGTGGTCGCCGACACGTCCAAGCTCAAGGACACCCTGGGCGCCTTCCCGGTGCCGATCGAGGTGATCCAGCACGGCTGGGAATCGACCACCCGGTCGATCCGCCGCCTGCTGGAACTGCACGGCTACCCCGCCGACGTGCGGCTCGTCCGGCGGATCGACGCCACCGGGGCACCGGTGATCACCGACAGCGGCAACGTCATCGTGGACGCGCACCTGATCCGGATCCCCGATCCGCTGGTGCTCGACCGGGAGCTGAACTGGATCCCCGGGGTGGTCGAGAACGGGATCTTCACCGGCCTGGCCGACGAGGTGATCTTCGCCGACCCCGCCGGCGAGATCACGATCATGCACTGCGAGCGGGCGGAGTCGGCGCGGCCCACGACCACCCCGCACGGACTGCGCGGCATCGCCGCGGGCTGACCCCACCCCTACGCGTCACGGACGCCGAGCGCCACACCGAACCGAAGGAGGACCACGAGGAACGAAGACCGACCCCCGACCACACCGGTCGGCGCCGTCGATGCGAGTGGCGCGCATCGTCCCCGAGGCCGACCGTCGCCGAACCCGCCACCCAGACCCCACCATCACATCTTTCGCAAGGCATAGGTGCTTGCCTATGCGGACTCTCAGACGTGCTGAAGTCCAGGCTCGGTGGCCGTTGCGCCGCCATCTTCCCCTTGAGTCCCTGGACGCCAACCTGCGATCGATCGCCTCGTCGCGACCGAGGCATCGGTGGGCGGTTCGCTGCCGAACCGCCCCTCGGCGGAGTCCACGAAGTTCAAAGGAGAATCCAATGGCCACCTATCTCATGGGCATTGACGCCGGCACCACCGGCTGCAAAACGTGCGTCTTCGATGTCGACGGACACCTGATCGGCTCGGACTACCGCGAGTATCCCTGCCAGTACCCGCACCCGGGCTGGGTGGAGCAGATCCCCGAGGACCTGGTCCCCACCCTGTTCGACTGCGTCCGGGCCGCGATCCGCGATGCCGGCGTTCCGGCCGAGGAGATCAAGGCCCTGGCGCTGTCCACCCAGGGTTCCGTCTACGGTGCCCTCGACGAAGAGGGGAAGCTGATCCGGCCGTTCATCGGCTGGCAGGACACCCGCGGCGTCGACTACGTGGACCGGATCCGTGCGGGCGAGTACATCGACCCCGACCGGCTGTACCAGATCTCCGGCTACCCGATCTCGACGGTGCCGTGCCTGACCAAGTACCTCTGGTTCAAGGACAACGAGCCCGAGAGCTTCGCCCGCACCGTCCGGATCTCGTCCCATCAGGACTACCTGCTGCGGGAGTTCGGCGCGGAGGACTGGTTCGTCAACGACACCGCGACCGCGTCCCGGACCGGCGTCTTCGACATCGACGCCGGCGAGTGGAGCCAGGAGATCCTGGACGCCCTGGGCCTGGACATCTCGATGTTCCCCCGGATCGTGCAGGCCGGCGAGGTGGTCGGACGGGTGACCCACGACGCGGCCGTGCAGACGGGCCTGGCCGAGGGCACCCTGTTGTGCGTCGGCGCGATGGACCAGAACTGCTCCACGATGGGCGGCGGGCTGGTGCGCGAGGGCACCGCGATCGCGGTCATCGGCACCTACGGCGCCACCTATGTGGTCACCGAGGAGTCCTCCCGCGACCCCAACGGCACGCTGATCTTCAAGAACAACTCCGGGCCCGAGAACTACACGGTGGAGGCCGCCTCGATCGCGTCGGCCAGCTGCTACCGCTGGTTCCGGGACACCATCTGTTCGCTCGAGATGGCCATGGCGAAGGAGTTCGGCGCCCTGGGCAACGCGTACCGGCTGATCAACAAGTTCATCGAGTCGGTTCCGCCGGGCTCCAACGGCCTGCTGTTCCTGCCGTACCTGCAGGGTGCCGCCAGCGGTCCGCGGGCGGATCCGTACGCCCGCGGCTGCTTCCTCGGCATCACCCTGGGCAGCTCGAAGGCCGAGATGGCCCGTGCGGTGCTGGAAGGCATCACGCTGGAGATGCGCGACAACATCGAGTCGATCCGCAAGGTGGGCATCGCCGTGTCCGACGTCCGCGCGGTCGGCGGAGCCACCAACTCCGCGGTGTGGAACCAGATGCAGGCCGACATGTACAAGGTGCCGGTGTCGGTGCTGGAGGTCGCCGAGACGGGCTGCCTCGGTGCCGCCATGTACGCCGGGATCGGGCTCGGCGTGTACAGCTCACTGGACGACGCGGTCGCCAGGGCCGTCCGGATCAAGGCGGTCTACGAGCCGATTCCGGAGAACTACGCGGCCTACGACGCGGCGTACGCCCGGTTCGTCGCGGGCTACGAGTCGCTGGCCGGCGGCGGCTTCTTCCGCACCCTGCACGAGCAGCTGGCCTCGTAGCCCTCCGTCGGTCGAGCTTGTCGAAATCCCTTGTCGACCCGCCTTCCACGGCCTCGACAGGCTCGACCGACGCTGCACCCCAACCAGACCCGACCAGGAGGAACACCATGGAGTTCGACGGATGCGTCTGCATCGTCACCGGCGGCGCGAGCGGCATCGGCGAGGAGATCGCGCGGACGTTCGGCGCGCGAGGCGCCACCGTCGCGATCGCCGACGTCCAACTCGAGAAGGCGGAGCAGGTCGCCGCCGCGATCACCGGCGCGGGACCGGGGACGGCGTCCGCTTTCGGCTGCGATCTGCGGTCGGTGCCGCAGATCGCAGCCGCGGTGGCGGCCGTCCACGACCGCTTCGGGCGCATCGACGTGCTGGTGAACGCCGCCGGGCTGGCCAACCGGACGCCGCACGAGAGCATCACCGAGGCCGAGTGGGACCTGCTCAACGACGTCAATCTCAAGGGTCCGTTCTTCATGGCCCAGCAGGTGTACCGGGTGATGCTCGAACAGAAGTCGGGCAAGATCATCAACATCGCCTCGCACCGGGCGCACACCACCGACGGCAGCCACCTGGTCTACTGCGCCACGAAGGCGGGCATCCAGGCCGTCACCCGTGACCTGGCGGTCGCCGGCGGCCGGCGCGGCATCGAGGTCAACACAGTCAGCCCCGGCTACGTGGTGACACCGATGACGGCGCACAACCTGGACAACCGCGACTGGCTCGGCCACCTGCAGGAACGCATCCCACTCGGGCGCCTGCTCGAGATGCGCGAGGTCGCCAACGCCGTGGTCTTCCTGGCCTCGCCGGCGACCAGTGGGATCACCGGCCAGAACCTGCTGGTGGACGGTGGCTGGACGGTGCACGAGTGATGGCCACCTCAGCGAACGACAACCACGGACAGAACGAAGGAGAACCGGTCATGGACGCCCGACTCGATTCCGCGAGCCCTGCGCCGGCGTCCCTGCGGGGCACCGTGATCCCGGCGGTGACGCCGTTCCGGGCCGACGAGTCCGTCGACCTGGACGCGTTCGCCGCGAACCTGGCCCGCTGGGGAGCCACGGACATCGTGGGCTACATGGTGCTCGGCACGAACGGCGAATTCCGCTCGCTGTCCGACGACGAGTCCCGGCGGGTAATCGCGCAGGCGGTGGCCCACAAGGGCGACAAGACCCTGATCGCCGGCATCGGACGCGACTCCGCGCACCACACCCTGGCGTTCCTGGACTCGCTCGGCCTGGCCGGCGTCGACTACGTGTCGGTGCTTACCCCGCACTACTTCGCCAAGGCGATGACCGGTCCGGCGCTGGCCGGCTATTACACGACCATCGCCGACGCCTCGCCGGTGCCGGTGCTGATCTACGTGGCGCCCGGTTACGCCAACGGCGTCCTGGTGCCGCCGGACGTCCTGGCCGACCTTGCCGACCACCCCAACATCGCGGGCATCAAGGACACCTCGCCGTCGTCCCTGGGCGCCTACCTGGACGCCGCCGGCGGCCGGGACGACTTCGCGGTCGTGGCGGGCTCGCTGAACACGATCATGGCGGCGCTCGACCGCGGCGGTCCCGGCGGCATCGTGTCGGCGGCCAACTACCTTCCGGCGCAGTGCGCCCGGCTGACGACCCTGTGGCATGCCGGTGAGCACGAGGCCGCGCGGTCCTACTACGACCGGTTGCTCCGGTTGGCCAAGGCGACCGGCGCCGCCGGCGGCGTGGCCGGTGTCAAGGCGTCCATGGACGTCCTGGGCTTCGCCGGCGGTGCGCCGCGGCGTCCGGTCGCCGCCCTGGACGACGCCGCGAAGGCCCGGCTGCGGGCCACCTTCGACGCCGAACTCGGCGCCCTCGACCCCAACGAAGGATGACGGACATGCACTACCTCTCGATCGATTTCGGCACCTCGACCGTCAAGGTCGAAGTCCTCGATGCCGACGCCCGCGCGCTCGCCTCGGCGTCGCACACCTATCCGCTGATCCGGCGGCCCGGCCAGATGGTCGAGGTCGAACCCGACGTGCTGTTCGACGCCATCTACAGCGCGTGCGCGGACCTTCCGGACGAGCTGCGGGAACGGGTCGGGGCGGTCTGCTACGACACCTTCTCGCCGTCGCCCGTGTTCCTGGGCCCGGACGGCGAACTCGCCTATCCGGGCATCGTCACCCACCTGGACCGCCGCTCCCGCACCGAGTCGCAGCGCATCCAGGACACCGTCGGCGCCGAGCGCTACATGCAGATCGCGGGTGTCCAGCCGTTCACCGGCGGCGTCGGCGTCCTGACCGTGCTGTGGATGCAGACCAACGAACCGGACGTCCTGGCGAAGACCGCACAGATCGGCCACCTGGCCAGCTACGTCGGCCACCGGTTCACCGGCGCATGGGCGGTCGACCGGGTCAACGCGTCCATGCTCGGGCTGTACGAGACCACCACCGGCGGGGGCTGGTCGGCCGAACTCCTGGACGCCTTCGGCCTGGACGCCCGCTGGTTCGGCCGCATCGTGCAGCCGGGCTCCGTCCTGGGTTCGCTGCGGGACGAGGAGGCCGAGCGGCTCGGCGTCCGGGCCGGCATCCCGGTCGGCGTCGGCACCAATGACATGGCGGCGGCCCAGGTGGGTGCCGGCAACGAATCGGCCGGCAAGATCATGGACACCGCCGGCAGCTCCGACATGGTGTCGATCCTGACCGACCAGCCGGTCACCAACCCGCACTACTACCTGCGCTGCGCCGCGACCCCCGGCCTGTGGCAGATCTACGCGACCACCGCCGGCGGCTTCGCCCTGGACTGGTTCCACGGCCAGTTCTGCCGCGACCTCTCCCGCGAGTCCTTCGACAACGAACTGCTGCCGCAGGCTCTGGCACTCTCCCCCGACGACGCCGGCGTCACCTTCGACCCATACCTCTCGGGCGACCGCCAGAGCTTGGAACCACGCACCGCCAGCTGGCACGGACTGACCCTCGCCACCACGCGCGATGAGATGCTCGCCGCCCTGATGACGGCGATGAACCGCACCCTCACCGACACCGTCGATCGCGCCGCGAACGTCCTCGACCTGGACCCACTGATCAAACTCAGCGGCGGCATGTCCACCCCCGAGATCATCGCCCTCAAGAAGCGCATCTTCGCCGGCTTCGACTTCGAGGTCGTCCACAACTGCTCCATCATCGGCAACGTCCGGTTGATGCAGCGCTACGCGGAGGATGTCGGCTAGGAGACCACTCACCTCGCTAGCCGAGCCCGTCGAAACCCAGCAAGTTGGGAAGCACCGACTCTCGCTGGTCGAGACCTCTCTGGTCAGGGGTTTCGACCGGCGCAACCAACGGGGTGGGCAGATTGACTCGCCTTATCAGTATTGCAAAACGTCACGCTTTCTGTGACGGTTGTCAATATGGATAGCTCAGCGCTGCCGCGGGTACGCGCACCGGAGCTCGCGGACTGGGCCCTGGCTCACGGCCGTGGGTCACTGACGGGCGCTGAGATCTCCCAGCTGCTGAAGGTCGACGAGGATCAGGTGCGCCGACGCCTGCATACGCCGGCCCGGCGCGGTCAATGGGTGCAGCCAACCCGGGGTCTGTGGGTGCCGGTGCCACCGGAGTACCGGACGTGGGGGGCGCCACCGGGCATCGAGATCATCGACATGATCATGCGACACCGCGGCATCGGCTACTACGTCGGCTGGCTCACCGCGGCCGCCATCTATGGGGCGGCACATCAGGCACCGCAGGTGTTCCAGGTTGCTGTGGATCGGCAGCTCCGCGACCGCATCGTCGGCCGCACCCGCTTCGTCTTCGCACAGCGAGACGTCTCCCGCATCCCCACCATCGCGCATCCCACCCGCGACGGCTCCGCCCGAGTTTCCACCGTCGCGGCCACGATCCTCGACATCGCCGACGACATGATCCGCGCCGCTGGCATCGACAATGCCGCCACCGTCATCGTGGAACTGTCCGAGCACGAGGACTTCGCCATGGAGGATCTTGCACGGCTCGCGGCGTCCTTCCCAGCAGCCGCTGGTAGACGCGTCGGATGGGTGCTGTCGCAGTTCACGGAAAGGGACGACCTCGAGCCGCTCCGGCTGGCCGTCCATGACGCGGTGCCGTCAGCCTCCCGGCTGGACCCGTACAGAACTGTCAGTGGCCCACTCGACACTGATTGGATGCTGTCGATCAATCGCGACGTGGAGCCCGAGGCATGATTCCCGCCAACACCGTCACCGCGTGGGGCGCCGAGCACCCGTGGCCCACCCCGTGAGCAGGTCGAGCAGGATCTGCTGTTGTCACAGGCGATCTGCGCAATCGCCGCGGACGACTACCTCGGGCGCGAACTCGTCTTCCGTGGCGGGCACCGCTCTCCACAAGCTCCACCTGGATCACCCATACCGCTACAGCGAAGACCTCGACTACGTGCGCAGCATGGCGTCCGGCATCGGCCCGCTGACCCAAGCGCTATGGAGACTTGGGTCCGAACTCGGCTACACCGTCAACACGCGGGTCACCCGGAACCCCAAGATCTACTGGCGCACCCCAGCGATCGAAGGGCCGCGACCTCTTCGACCTCTGGCTCGCACTCGAACGCTTACGCCTACAACCACGAGACATCCTGGCTGCCTTCGGTCCGTACCGCCCCGAAGGCCTGACAGCTGCAAGGGCACGCGCCAATCTCGCGGCGAAACTCAACGACCCCGTGTTCCGCAGCGACCTCGACCCACTGGTTTCTGCCTGGCCCCACGGCTACACCTTTGACCAAGCCGCCGGCAGGGTCAGTGAAGATCTGTTGGCTCTCCTCGACACCTGAGATTGCGCGGCACCAGCAGCTCAGAGACGGCGAGCTTGGGAAGATGCCGATTCGCGCGTGCAGATCAGCAGGCGACGACCACGGCCGCCGTCCCAGCTGCGGCGACAAGGGCACTGAGATCGTGCGGATCGCTGGTGAGGATGCGGTCCCCGGGTTCGGCGAGGAGGGCGACCGTGGCGTCGATCGGATCCCTGGTTCCGGACCTCGCCACCAGCACTCCTGCGGCACGACCCTCCGCCTCGCTGATCGACCGGACATCGACGGCCGCCAGGAGGCGGGCCAGTCCCGCCTGGCGCCCTCGATCGTCGCGCCAGGCCTGCGCGACCACCATGGCGTTCGTCCGCAGTTCGATGCCTCGACGCTCGGCCACCAGCAGCTGGGCGATCACCGACCGATCGTTGCGGTCCACGGCCACCAGCGCCCCTGCGTCGAGGACCAGCGCGGTCACGCCGCCGGGCTCGCGCTGGCGAGCCCGAGCTCGGCTTCGGCTTTGGCCAGCTCCGCGGATGAGATCGCCCCGTGCTCGGCCTGCCAGCCGGCGAGGAAGGCGGCAAGAGCCTCGCTCCGCAGCTTGCTGGCGGCCGCCTCGGACAGCCAGGTAGACAGCGGCTTCCCGGCGTTGGCCGCGGCAACACGCACGGCCTCGCCCAGCTCGTGGCCGAAGGAGATGCTGATCTTGTCGACGCGCATGCAGCGATCCTACCCCGGTATGGCCTACCGCGGTAGGACGGGCAGCAACCGAGGTGCGGGCCGGCCGGCACAGGCAGTTCCACACCGGGACGGCACCTCACCCCAACCGGTCCGCCGCCCAGGTCCAGTCGATGCGCTCCTGTTCGAGGCGGAGCTTCTCGGCGTAGCGGTCCTCGACCAGGTCGGTGTAGAGGGCGTACTCGTCGGAGGTCAGGTGGCGCAGGCGGGCCGAGGTCGGGGAGTCCTCGGTGCCCCAGCGTTCGCGGTGGCCGAGCAGGGTGTCGCGGTCCATCAGCACGGACCGGGTCTGCGGCAGCCAGGCGCGGAGCCGGTCGAGGATCGCGAAACCGTGGGTGTCGAGGTCGCCCCAGTAGGTGACCGCCGCGGACCGCAGCCAGGGCAGGGCACCGACCCGGTCGACGTCGAACCCCTTGCCCCAGATCACCACGCCGCCGGCCGGCACCGGCACGCTCAGGTAGCTGATCTCGTTCTCGACGACCAGCGCGGCCCGGACCCCGATCTCCAGTGAGGGCAGTTCGTCAGTGCGAACCGCCAGCTCGGACGCCGACCCCAGCGGTCCCAGCTCGGGTGCGGGCCGGAACCGGACGAACTCGGGCCGGGCCTTCAGGCCGAGCCCGCCGAGGAACCCCGGCCGAGTCGCGGGGACGCCGAGCAGCTTGCTCAGCACCACCCGGTGCCGTTCGGCGAACTTGGTGTCGACGCCCGGCGCGGTGATCTCGCGCAGGTACCTGCCCGAGCCACGGTTCGCGTCGAGCCAGCGGTAGGCCGCGATCAGTCGCGGCCACTCCCCCGCCAACTCCACCGCGACCAGCGGATGCCCGCCGACCCACTCCCGCAGCACCGGCTCGTCGGCAGTCTCGGCGAGGACACCGTCGTACGCCGCCACGTCACCACGGACGCCCAGCAGCCGCCATGCTTGGTTGTACGATTCGAGGATCGCCCTTCTCGGCAGCTGGTTCCGCCCGATCAGGCGGCCGCCGATCGACGCGTACTCCAGCGTGAAGCAGGAGCCGTCCCGGGAGCCGGCAACCAGCCCACCCACCCAGCGTTGCACCTCGCCGAGTCGCTCACCGATCTCGGACGCCCGCGGGCCTCGCAACGGAACCTCGACCCGCGGGAACGGCTCCCGCGCGGCGTACGCGCGCAGCAGGCTGCCGTCGTCCCAGCGGCGGCGCAGCTTCGCGGCGATGTCGGCCGGCGTCGTCCAGGTCACCCGCGGGCGTCCCGTTGCCGGTGGAACTCCTCGATGCTGAGCGTCTGCAGCCGGGAGTACTTCGTGGACGGGTTGTCGACGAAGCCGATCGCCCGCACGTACGGCTCGATGACGTGCACCTTCTGCAGCGGCGTGACGATCAGCAGTTGCAGTCCGAGCTTGGCGAACAGGTCGAGCGCGTAGCGGGTGGAGGCGTCCGAACCGCGTCCGAAGGCCTCGTCGATCACCGCGAACCGGAAGTCCCGCGACCGGGTCGCGCCCCACTCGAGGCCGAACTGGTAGGCCAGCGAGGCGGCAAGGATGGTGTAGGCGAGTTTCTCCTTCTGCCCGCCCGATTTACCGTCGGAATCGCGGTAGTGCTCCCATTCCTCGTCGGTGTCGCGGTCACGCTCGGACGCCGAGAAGATGAACCAGTTCCGCACATCGGTGACCCGGCGCGTCCAGGCCCGGTCGGAGTCGGCGTGGCCGACTCGGCCGCGGAAGCGTTCAATGATCCGCTGCACGTCGAGGAACCGTTCCTCGGAGTAGCGGTCGTCCTCGGCGTTGACGGCGTCGGTGGTCGCCGTGCGCAGATCCTGCCGGAAGCCCTGGACTTCCGTGTTGACCGTGCGCTCCTTCTCGAGCGTGATGTAGCGCCCCGGCGAGTAGTCGATGGCGCCCATCGCGTCGTTGATCCGGTCGACCCGCAGCTGGATGTCGTCAGCCTGCCGGTTCAGCCAGTTGTTGAAGCCGGCGAGTTCGCGGATCGTGTTCTTGTTGAGCTCCCGCTTGAAGTCGGCCTCGAACTTCGGCAGATCGTCTGACGCCACCCGCTCGTGGAACGCGCGGAAGTCGGGCAGCGCGGCGATGCTGGCGTCCATCTCAGTGGTCGACTCCGGCCACCGCCTTCGCACCTCACCCATGTACTGCAGCAGGCTGGTGGTGTACCCGTTGAGCTCGCGGATGGTCCGGTCGACCTGGCCCTGCAGCTCGGCAGTCATCGAATCGGACGCCGCCTGGCAGTCATCCGGACGCACCGGCAGCTTCGCGCCCAACCGCTTCCGCAACACCGGATAGGTCTCCCGCGCGGCGACCAGTTCGGCGTCGTCGCAGCGGTTGACGAACGCCTCGTCGGTCTTGCGGAGTTCGGTGTCGCGGCGGATCCGGTCGTCGAGCCTGCCGATGTCGCCGTGCAGCCGATTCAGGCGCTCGCCGAGCGCCGTGATCTCCTGGTCGGCTTCGGAGAGCCGCCGCTCGATCTCGGCCAGCGCGGATGACCCCGCCAGCAGCCGTTCCCGCTCGGCGTAGGCGGATGCCGCTCGGGCGCTCGCCTCCTCGTGATCAAGCTCGGCCCAGGACGCGTACACCCCGAGACTCTCCAGGGTCCCGAGCCGTGTGCGCACCTGTCCCAGCTCGGTCTCAACCCGGTCGCGTTCCTGCTCGGCGGCCGCCCACTGCATCTGTTGCTGGAGCAGTTGCTCGGTGAGCGCGGCGATCTTGCGCTCGTTGACCCAGCCGAGCACCCAGTTGCGCGGATCGTCGACCCGGAAGCGGTCGTCCTTGTCGTGCCGGGCGCCCGAGCGAACCTGCCCCTGCTGGGTCACCGCGCGCTGCTCGGCCCGGAACTCGGCCAGCGTCTCCGCGCAGCGGTGGTCGGCTCGGCGGACGAGCTCGTTGCGCAGATACTCGGCGAACGGGCCGTCCTTCACCTCCAGGCAGTCGGCCAGGATCAGCGCATCGAAGCTGCCGGTCGCGGGGACCAAAGTCACGCGCCGCGTGGAGACCCGTTCGTAGACCAGGCGCGCGCCCGTCGTCCTGCCGTCATGGCCGCGGTGAGTGAGCCGGCGCTCGTT
>JAGPGQ010000358.1 GCA_018055925.1 Micropruina sp. | reverse complement strand
GGCCTGACAGGCGGAGCCGACCGATCGGCCTGAGTCATCGTCATCGCACATCCTCACAAGTCACGCCCTCCACACTCGTACACAACTTTTCAACCGAGTGGTCTCACCCCACGCTGGCACGGAGGGGACCTCCAGACGGATGGTCCCGGTAGCAACTTCTCCAGGCGCTCGGGGGCGTTCTTCCAGCCACCTGTCTCGTCGCACGTGAACCTGGCTGGCAAGGACTTGGTACTCAGCGTGAACGCCTCAATATCAGGGTCTCCCTCGGCCACTGCCCTATACAGACAGCGATAGCGCTTCTCCTGCCGGAGATAGTTGGCGTCCAGGTAGGCGTGATGACGCTCACCTGAAAGTCCCCAGACCTGCTCACTGAAATTCCCCACCCGTGTGGCTCCACCGAGTCAGGTGGGGCTCCTTCGAGGCTGGTGGTCTCTGACCACGCACCAGCACGAAGGAGCCCCTCTGCTCATGCTCACACGGGAGGAAGACATCGACGTACATGCACTGCGCAAGCGGGGCTGGACGATCTCGGCGATCGCGCGGCACCTGCGCCGGGACCGCAAGACGATCCGGGCGTATCTGGCCGGTCGCGAGCCCGGGGTCCGCCAGGAGACCCGCGTGGACCCGTTCGACAAGTTTGAGGCGTACTGCGCACAGCGGCTGGCGGATGACCCACACGTGTGGGCCAGCACGTTGTTCGACGAGGTGCTCGAGCTCGGCTACAAGCAGGCCTACCCGACGTTCACCCGGCAGCTACGCAGCCGCAGCCTGCGTCCGGCGTGCGAGCCGTGCGCGCCGGCCAAGGGCCGCCCGGTCGCGGTGATCGAGCACCCGCCGGGCGAGGAGACGCAGTGGGACTGGGTCGAGCTGCCCGACCCTCCCGAGCAGTGGGGGTGGGGCAAGACCGCGCACCTGCTCGTCGGGGCACTGTCGCACTCGGGGGTGTGGCGCGGCGTGTTGTGCGAGTCCGAGGAGCAACCGTTCCTGGTGGACGGGCTCGACCGGGTCGCTCGGGCTCTGGGCGGCCTGAGCAGGGACTGGCGTTTTGACCGGATGTCGACCGTGGTGTCGCCCGCCACCGGGAAGGTGAGCGCCTCGTTCGCCGCGATCGCCAAGCACTACGGCGTGACCGTCAAGCCGTGCCCGCCGCGCCGCGGGAACCGCAAGGGCGTCGTGGAGAAGGCGAACCACGTTGCCGCGCAACGGTTCTGGCGGACTCTGCCGGATGACGTGAGCGTCGAAGAGGCACAGCGGCGACTCGATAAGTGGTGCTCGACCCGAGGCGATGTGCGGATGCGCGCGACCGCCGACGGACGCGCCACGGTGGCCACCCTCGCCAAGGCCGAGCCGCTCGCGCCGATGCCCGCCCCGTTCCCCGCGGTGCTGAGCGTGCAGCGCGTCGTGTCGACCCAGGCGCTGGTCTCCTACGCCGGGAACCGGTACTCGGTGCCACCGGAGCTGCACGGGGCCACCGTGACCGTGCACGTCCGGCTCGGCGCCACCCACCTGGACATCGCCACCCTCCCCACGCTCGGGCGTGATGCGCCGGTGCCGACCGTGATCGCGCGGCACCGGCTCGCCCCGCCAGGGGCCGGCGCGACGATCCGCGACGAGGGCCACGTGACCGCGCTGAGCCAGGCCGCGCTGGCCGCGTTCAGCACCGAGGCCCCGCACCGGTCCAAGCAGCGCCGCCCGCCCAGCCCGGCCGCGCGTGCCGAGGCCGACCGGCTCCGCGCGAGCACCAGCCCCCTCGAGCAGGACCAGCCCGTGGTGATCGACCTGGCCCGGTACGCCGCCGCGGCCGCGGGCCGCAACACCCTGACCCCTCACCCCTCCCATTGCCCCTCACTCGAGGACCAGCCAAACACGGCGAAGGAGACGAATCAGCAATGACACCAACCGAACCCGCCACCACGGCGATCACGAGCATGCCGTCCACGGCCGCGCAGGCCAG
Organism: Micropruina sp.; assembly: GCA_018055925.1. Taxonomy (GTDB): domain Bacteria; phylum Actinomycetota; class Actinomycetes; order Propionibacteriales; family Propionibacteriaceae; genus Micropruina. The sequence goes on along the minus strand of JAGPGQ010000358.1, from coordinate 972 downwards.
CCTGTACCAGCAGCTGCGCGGCCACCTGGCCACCCTCAAGCTGCACGACGCCGCCGAGCACCTACCCGCCGTCCTGGACAGCGCCCACGCCGAGGGTCTGAGCCTGACCGCTGCCCTCGAACGGCTCCTCGCGGTCGAGGTCGAGGCCACCGAGGCCCGGCGCCTGGCCGGCCGGCTCCGGTTCGCCTCGCTGCCCACCCCGGCCACCCTGACCGAGTTCGACTACGACGCCGCACCCAACGTCGACCCCAAACTCATCGCCGAGCTCGCCACCGGCCGCTACCTCGAGACCGCCACCAACATCCTGCTCATCGGACCGCCGGGCGTCGGCAAAACCCACCTGGCCGTCGGATTGGCCCGTGCCGCAGCCGAATCCGGCTACCGCACCTACTTCACCACCGCCGCCGACCTCGCCGCCCGCTGCCACCGCGCCGCCATCGAAGGCCGCTGGGCCACCACCATGCGCTTCTTCGCCGGCCCCACCTGCCTCGTGATCGACGAACTGGGCTACCTCGCCCTACCCTCCGAGGCCGCGTCCGCCCTGTTCCAGGTCGTGTCCCAGCGGTACCTGAAGACCTCGATCATCCTGACCAGCAACAAGGGCGTCGGCTCCTGGGGTGAGGTCCTCGGCGACACCACCGTCGCCGCCGCCCTGCTCGACCGGCTCCTGCACCGCTCCGTCGTGCTCAACCTCGAGGGCGACTCCTACCGCCTGCGCGAGCACCACGCCCGCGGCGAAGCTCTCCGCGCAGCCACCACCGGCACCCGCCAACCGCTACGCTGACACCGCCACCAGGGTGGGGAAATTCGATGAGCAACCCTGAGGAATTTCGGCGAGCGGCATCAGGCCGTCGGCGTCGGCTACGACACTGCGGCACAGATGCTGATCACCGCCGGCGACAACGCCAACCGGATCAAGTCCGAGGCAGCGTTTGCCAAGATGTGTGGCGCGTGCCCGATCCCGGCTGGATC
>JAGPGQ010000128.1 GCA_018055925.1 Micropruina sp. | reverse complement strand
ATCCGTTCAAGCCCACAGCGGGCGCCAACCCGCCGCTGCTGGTGGGCCGGGATGTGCTGGTCGACGAGTTCCTCGAGTCGATCGAGGACGGGCCGGGCGCACCCGGCCGGATCACGATCTTCACCGGGCCGCGGGGGATCGGCAAGACCGTGATGCTGAACACGGTGGCCGAACGGGTCCAATCCGAGCACCAGTGGCTGGTGATCGACGAGACCGCGACCACCGGTTTCGTGGACCGGCTCACCGTCGCGAGCCGGGCCCTGCTCGACCCGGGCGCTGCCACGCAGCGCCGGGTCAAGGCCGTGACCCTACCGGCGCATCTCGGCGGCTTCGAGCTGTCCGACGATCCGGCTCAACCCATCGGGCTGCGCGAGGCGGCCGGGGCGCTCGTCCGTCGATGCGAAGAGAACGGCACCGGCCTGCTGATCACCCTCGACGAGGTGCACTCCTCCGGTCGGGACGAACTGCGGCAGTTCGCGACGGCCGTCCAGCACCTGGTCCGTGAGGACCGGGAGATCGCGGTCGCGTTCGCCGGACTGCCCGCGGCCGTCGCGGATCTCCTCAACGACGAGGTGACGACCTTCCTCCGCAGGGCCGAACGACACGTGCTGAGCGATGTTCCGCTGGCCGAGGCGTCGCGCGCCCTCGCCGAGACCATCGCCGCCAACGGACGCCGGATCGACCCCGAGGCCTTGGTCGTCGCGGCGCGGGCGACCGGTGGTTACCCGTTCATGATCCAGCTGGTCGGGTACCAGGTGTGGCGCAAGGCGTCCGGGGATCACATCGATGCCGAGGCTGTCCGGGTGGGGGTGGAGGCCGCACGGGCACGCCTCGGCTCGCTGGTGCACGAGACCGCGCTCGCCGATCTCTCCGGTGTCGATCGCGCGTTCCTGTCGGCGATGGCCCTCGACGACGGGCCCTCCCGGCTCCAGGCCATCGCCGGACGCCTGGGCAAGGCGCCCAACTATGTGAGCGTGTACCGGGCGCGGCTGATCGAGGGAGGCCTGATCGCCGCCGCCGGACGCGGAAAGGTCGACTTCGCGATCCCCTTCCTGCGAGAGTACCTGCGCGAGCATGCGCCGGAGTGAAGGCATCCATGCCGCCCAGTTCCAGTTAGCTGGTCAGGCTTGAGGAGCCGGCCCTCCTGGATTTCACCGTGCGATTGCGGCGTTCAGCGAGATCCACCACGTGTGCTGAGTGTCCATCCGGGATCGGCGTGGTCGGCTCGCCGAGCCAGTAGGTGAGCAACTCGGGCGAGTGCCCGGTCTCGTAGGCGACGGCGGAGGCTGAACGATCTCCGAATACGCGTCTATACGCCTGCTCAAAGAGGAGACTTCGTTCCGAAGCGACCTCGACGGGCTCATGCGCGCGCCAGCCCTGGGACGAGAGTTGGATCTGGAGGCTACGGGCCCGTGTACGGCTGATGATGTCCAGGTCCCGAGCCCGGATGATCAAGGCGGCCACGCTGATCCCGTAGTCGGCCTTGATCCGTAGGTAGCCGTTCAGCGTGAGGGTCTCGGAAACCGCATCCCGAAGAACCTGGTCGGGAACCAAGAGCGCGCTAGCGAAACTGTAAGCACGCCGTTCCTCCTTGGATCGGGTGCCGGCGATGGGCTGGATACGGTCCCTGTCGAGGAGAAGGTGGCCTAGTTCGTGAGCCAGCGACAGCCGTTGAACCGCTCCGGGTAGGCCATCGGCGATGATGGCGACCAGCGGACGAGCGGTGGCATCGGCGGGCCGGCTGACAGATAGGTGGTCCCCTAGCTGTGCGGGGTGGGGATCAAGGCGGTCGAGTACGCCGATGCCGAGCCGCTCCAGGGCGCGGGTCACATTGGGGACGGGTGCAGCCCAGTCCAGGCCCAGTTGATCGCGGATGGCTTCCGCACACTTCGCTGGATCGGATTCGAAGGCCTGAGGATCGGGGAGATGTGCACTGCCGTATCCCGATCGTTCGGAGACCAGTTCGAACAGCCGGGCGGCCTCGCGGTAGGCCTGCACGACTCGCGCCTCGGCTCGTGCGCCGGCGGACGCCTTCTTGCGGAACGTGACCGGTGACAGATCGGAGGCCCGGGCAGGGACGGCGAAGAATGACCGCGGCAGTGCGAACTGAGAGCACGCTACGCCCGCCAGTGTTTCGGGGAAGGTGCGCTCGGAACGCTCCACGAGGGACAGGAAGGACTGGGTCACCCCGAGTTCCGTAGCGAGCCTGGTTTGCGACAGTCCGTGAAGTCGGCGGAGTGCGGTCAGTCGTTCGCCGCGCAGCGGCGTCGTCGTCATCGCTAGCTCCTCTGTTGTTCGTCCGCCTCGTCGATGTGGACCTCGAAGAAGTCTTGCGGTTCATCGTCGCCTTGGAACCGTAACGTGCTGAACAGGGAACCGCCGGTCTTGATGTTGATGCTGAGATCGCATGCCACCGGCCGTCCGTAGCGGCCTGGCTCAAGAGTGTGAACCAGCCGCAACGTGTACCCCTCGTCCACCCGCTCGGGGTCCTTCAGGTCCCACAGTAGGAGCACCTCGATCTGTGCGGGATCCGGAGACGCATCAGGACCGAACAGGGGAGGTTGGGTCCAGTGCGCTTGGCGGCTGCGGTTCTTGCCTGCGACCGGCACACCACCGGGGTATGTGTGTCGCCGTTCCTTCAGGACACGCATGCCCAGGCCGGACTCGACATCGTATGTAACACGCTCACGTTCGTCGCGAGGTCCGGGATGTAACCCAGCCGGGTTGATCAGTGCTGCATGTCGACGAACCGGCTGTAGTGCCCCTGGAAGACGGTCTGGATGGTCGCGGTGGGCCCGTTGCGGTGCTTGGCGACGATGAAGTCGGCCTCGCCCACCCGCTCGGAGTCCCGGTCGTAGGCGTCGGCGCGGTGCAGCAGGATCACCATGTCGGCGTCCTGCTCCAGCGAACCCGACTCGCGCAGGTCGGACAGCATCGGCTTCTTGTCGGTGCGCTGCTCGGGGCCGCGGTTGAGCTGGGAGAGCGCCACCACCGGCACCTCGAGCTCCTTGGCCAGCAGCTTCATCTGGCGGCTGAACTCCGACACCTCCAGCTGACGCGACTCGACCCTCTTGCCCGAGGTCATCAGCTGCATGTAGTCGACGATCACCAGCTTCAGGTCGTGCCGCTGCTTGAGCCGGCGGGCCTTGGCCCGGATCTCCATCATGGTCAGGTTCGGCGAGTCGTCGATGAACAGCGGCGCGCTGGAGACCTCGCCGGTCTTGCGGGCGATCCGCTGCCAGTCGTCGTCCGACATCTGGCCCTTGCGGATGTGGTTGAGCGCCACACCCGCCTCGGCCGAGATGAGCCGTTGGACGATCTCGCTCTTACCCATTTCCAAAGAGAAGAAGCAACTGGTCAGTTTGTTCTTGATCGAGGCCGCCCGGGCGAAATCCAGTCCCAGGGTCGACTTACCCATGCCGGGCCGGGCCGCCACGATGATCATCTGGCCCGCGTGCAGGCCATTGGTCAATTCGTCCAATTCGATGAAACCGGTCGGCACACCCGCCATCACGCCGTGCTGGCTGAGCGACTCGATCTCGTCGAGGGTGCGCTCCATCAGCACGCTGAGCGGCTCGTAGTCGTCGGACGTCTTTCCCTCGGCAACCTCGTAGATCGTCTGCTGGGCCCGGTCGACGATGTCGGAGACCTCGCCGCCGCCGGCATAGCCCATCTGGCTGATCTTGATCGACGCCTCGACCAGGCGACGGAGCACCGCCTTCTCTTTGACGATCTCGGCGTAGAAGCTGGCGTTCGAGGCGATCGACACCATCGACAGCAGATCGTGCAGATAGATGTGCCCGCCGACCTTGCCGATCTCGCCCCGCTTGGCCAGCTCGTCGGCCACCGTGATCGCGTCGGCGGGCTCGCCGCGGCCGAACAGGTCGAGGATCGCCTCGAAGATCTGCTCGTGCTTGGGCAGGTAGAAGTCGCGGCCCCGGACGATCTCGGTGACGTCGCCGATGGCGTCCTTGCTGAGCAGCATGGCGCCCAGCACCGACTGCTCGGCCTGCACGTCCTGCGGCGGGGTACGGTCGGGCGCGCCGAACTCGCGAGGATCCTCCTCGTACGGGGGGAGCGAGGCCAGCGACATGACCCTCCTTCGCGTGCATGGGAATAGCTCAACACCCAGGAGGCTAACCGGGCGCGCTGACAGATCTCGCTGGACGCGACAGAGCGTCCAGGCGTTCGATTCCAACGCTGCCTGGGAGTGCCGCACCGGGGGGTGTTGTGCGGTGCAGGCTCGACCATAGACCTGCTCCCGGGCAGTCGTCCAAGAGGGAGTTATCCACAGGCGGAGGATTTCCTGTGGATCCTGTGGAGTTGTGCCGTCAACCTGTGCACGACGCGCCGAGGCGCGGTGGATGGACAAATGAAAACAATTCTCAAAAAACTTCTGACTAGGTAATACGCCCGCCCGTTCCTGTGATTTTCGGCTCTCGTACGCCTGATGGACATCTGTCGCACGGGTTTGACAAGGCGTCGCAAGGCTGCCATGCCGCCGGGTTGTCCACAGAACGCCTTGTGGAATATACCCATGGGGGGTATGTTTGTCGTGACGGATGGGACGGGTCGAGCACACAGGAAGCACCAGGTGTCACAAGAGCCACTCGCGGTTCACGATCCTTGCGACAATGAGCAGGATGCCGGTCACGGCTACCTCAGCAACAAGGACGACCACCTCAAGCGCCTGCGACGCATCGAGGGCCAGGTGGGCGGACTCGCCCGCATGGTCGCCGACGAGCGGTACTGCATCGACATCCTGACCCAGGTCTCGGCCACCACGCGGGCGCTGGAGTCGCTGGCGCTCAAGCTGCTGGACGAACACCTGCGGCACTGCGTGGTCCGCGCGGCCCGCGAGGGTGGCGAGGAGGCCGAGGTCAAGCTGGCCGAGGCCCGTGACGCCATCGCCCGGCTCGTCCGTTCCTGAACCCGAACCATTCGAAGGAGAAGATCCCATGCAAGCCACCTACACCGTCGAAGGCATGACCTGCGGCCACTGCGTCGCGGCGGTCACCGAAGAGGTCAGGAACATCCCCGGGGTGACCGATGCCGCGGTGGTGCTCGAGGGCGGCACCCTGACCGTCACCTCCGACGCGCCGGTCGACTTCGACCGGATCGTCGAGGCCGTCGCCGAGGCGGGGGACTACACGGTCGCCTGACCCTGCTGGTCGGCTCGACGCGGTTGCGTTGGGTGCCGCTGCGGCTCCGGACGCCCACCCAACCTGCCGAGGGCGTCCGGAGCCGCCGCTCGACGTTCACGAGTGTGTGCCGAGGGTTTCGGCGAGAGTCGTGTTCAGTCATCCATAACAAGCAGAAAAGCAGACGAAAGACATATGACCACCACCCAGAATGCGTCGCTCGAGCTCGATATCGATGGAATGACCTGCGCCTCGTGCGCGGCGCGGATCGAGAAGAAGCTCAACAAGGTGGACGGGGTCACCGCGTCGGTGAATTACGCCACCGAGAAGGCGCGGGTGCTGACCGATGCGCCGATCCCGGTGGCCGAGCTGATCGCGGTCGTCGAGCAGGCGGGCTACCATGCATCGCTGCCCGACCCGGCGAAACCCGAGGTGGACCACGCCGCCCAATTGCAGACCCGGGTCATTGTCAGCGCCGTGCTGGCCGTGCCGGTGATCGCGCTGGCCATGGTGCCGGCCTGGCAGTTCCCCGGCTGGCAATGGCTGTCGCTGGTGCTCACCATTCCGGTCTACGCCTGGGCCGGACTTCCGTTCCACCGGTCGGCATTGGTCAATGCCCGGCATTTCGCCACCACCATGGACACCCTGATCAGCCTCGGCACCACCGCCGCCTTCGGCTGGTCGCTGTACGCGTTGTTCTTCGGCCATGCCGGCATGATCGGCTACACCCACGGCTTCGAGTTCATGCTGATGCGCGGCACCGGCGAGGGCAGCATCTACTTCGAGGCGGTCGTCGGCATCATCACCTTCCTGCTGCTCGGCCGCTGGTTCGAGGCCCGCTCCAAGCAGCGGGCCGGTGAGGCCGTCCGGGCCCTGCTGAGGCTGGGCGCCACCGAGGCGACCCTGCTGCGCGACGGCGCCGAGACCAGGGTCCCGGTCGAGTTCCTCAAGCCCGGCGACCTGTTCGTGGTGCGCCCCGGCGAGAAGATCGCCACCGACGGCGAGGTGGTGGAGGGCTCGTCCGCGGTGGACGCGTCCATGGTGACCGGCGAGTCGGTGCCGGTCGACGTCGCGCCCGGCGACGGCGTGATCGGGGCGACCGTGAATGCCAACGGACGACTGGTCGTCCGGGCCACCCGGGTGGGCGCCGACACCCAGCTGGCGCACATCGCCCGGCTGGTCGAACAGGCGCAGACCGGCAAGGCGAACGTGCAACGGCTGGCCGACCGGATCAGCTCGGTGTTCGTGCCGATCGTGATCGGCCTGGCGATCGTCACCCTGCTCGGCTGGCTGCTCGCCGACGCCGGGCTCGCGTTCGCCTCGTCGGCGGCGGTGGCCGTCCTGATCATCGCGTGCCCGTGCGCCCTCGGCCTGGCCACCCCGACCGCCCTGCTGGTCGGCACCGGCCGCGGCGCCCAACTCGGCATCGTGATCAAGGGCCCCGAGATCCTGGAGCGCACCAAGGCGGTCAGCACCGTCGTGCTGGACAAGACGGGCACCGTCACCACCGGGGACATGCGGGTCGCCGCCGTCGCCGGCGAGGGCCCGGACGACGGCTGGCTGCGGCTTGCCGGGGCGGTCGAGGGGGCCTCGGAGCATCCGATCGCGCGGGCGATCGCCGAGCACGTGGCCTCCGACGCCGTCGTGACCGACTTCGAGAACCAGCCCGGACGCGGGGTCCGCGCCCGCGTGGACGGCCACGAGGTGCTGGTGGGCACGCCCGCCCTGATCGGAGTGGACGACCCCGACTCCGGCGTCATGCGGGCCTTCGCGGACGCCCAGGGCAAGGGCCACACCGCAGTCCTGGTCGCCGTGGACGGCGAGCTGCGGGGCATGATCGCGGTCGCGGACGCCGTCAAGGAGTCCTCGCCCGAGGCGATCGAGGCGTTCAAGCGGCTCGGCCTTACGCCGGTGCTGCTCACCGGCGACGCCCGCCCGGTGGCGGTCACCGTGGCCGCCGAGGTGGGCATCGAGGACGTCTACGCCGAGGTGCTGCCGGCCGACAAGCTGGCCGTGATCCGTGACCTGCAGGCCGACGGCACCCGGGTGGCCATGGTCGGCGACGGGGTCAACGACGCGGCCGCCCTGGCCCAGGCCGACCTGGGCATCGCCATGGGCACCGGCACCGACGCCGCCATCGCGGCCTCGGACCTGACCCTGATGCAGGGGGACCTGCGGCTGGCGGCCACCGCGATCCGGCTCTCCCGGGCCACGCTGGCCACCATCAAGGGCAACCTGTTCTGGGCGTTCGCCTACAACGTCGCCGCGGTGCCGCTGGCCGCGCTCGGATTCCTCAACCCGATGATCGCCGGCGCCGCGATGGCCCTGTCGTCGGTGTTCGTGGTGCTGAACAGTCTCCGGCTACGGGGATTCGCGGCGCACTGACGCGGGTTGTCGCGAGACTCGCGTCAAGGATCCGGATCGCGCAGGTTCTGACCTGCACGATCCGGATCCTTGTTTGAACACTCCCGCCGGGCCGGGCGGAAGCTGAGAATGTGCAACCCAAGACACTGCTGAGCGCCGGCCTGCGGACCCTGGCCAAGGTCCAGGGAGGCGTGCTGAGCCGCGCACAGCTCCTCGGACACGGCATCACTCGGTCAACCATCGCCCGGATGCTGGCCGACGGCATCCTGAGCCGGATGACTCCCGGCATCTACACCGTCGACGGAGCAGGCTGGCAGGGCCGCGCCTGGGCAGGCGTGCTCCTCGGTGGTGAGCGGGCCATCCTGGGCTTGGAGGCGGCCGGCCATCTGCATGGCCTGATCGGTGACGCACCCGATGAGTTGACCGTGTTCACACCCGGCACCCATGTCGCTCGTGATGGCTGGGTGTTCGTCCGCTCGTGCCGGCTCGGCGTCGGCGAGCCACCGCGCACATCGATCGAGGAGACCGTGCTCGACCTCTGCGCGCAGCGTGACGAGGAAGCCGTCGCGGCACTCCTGTCCGATGCCCTCAGCGGAGGGTTCACCTCCGCGAAACGGTTGCGCGGCGAACTTGCTCAGCGCGGCCGGCAACGCCACCGAACACTGCTGCGCGACGTTCTCGGAGACGTGGAGCTGGGTGCCCATTCGGCACTGGAACGCCGATTCCTGGTCAACGTCGAACGAGCGCACGGGCTGCCCGAGGCGGTGCGGCAGGCACATCCCGGTCGAGGGCACCGCGTCGACGGCTGGTACCACGAGTACGGCGTCCTCGCCGAGTTGGACAGCAAGCTGCACCACAAGGGTGGGGCCGCCTTCCGCGACATCGACCGAGACAACGAGCATGCCCTCGTGGGCCTCCTGACGCTCCGCCTCGGCTGGGGCCAGGTCTCGGGCGTCAACGCCTGCCGGACGGCGCGAACCCTGGGCCGCGTCCTGATGAGCCGAGGCTGGGAAGGGCCGGTTCAGCCCTGCACGCACTGCCGGCTGAGCTTCTACTGAACAAGGATCCAGATCGGGCAGGTCTGACCCTGCGCGATCTGGATCCTTGTTGGAACTTGGTTCTCCCTTGGAGCGGCTCGTTGGCGAACCCGGCCTTCGTGGATGGCTGGCCAGCCGCGGCGGGGTTCGGTCAGCGGCTGCATGTCGTCGTGAGAGCCGGGATCCGGGGAGCGCTGACCAGTCGGCGATGAGATCCCGGCGTGCGCCGGGATGACGACCCGTTCTCGTAGCCGGGATGACCAGCCTTGCCCGGGTTGCCCGGGTCAGTGCAGCCGGCCGCCCAGGCGGGGCCGTCCCAGGTCGGGCTTGAGGTCGTCGCTGAGCTGGACCTGGCGGCCGGCCATCAGGTCGGTGTAGATCTGCAGGGTCTCGGTCGCCTGCCGGTCGATCGTCCATGTGGCGGCCAGTTCCCGGCTGCGGTTCGCGGCCCGCGCCGCGAACGCGGGGTCCTTCAACTGCCGCAGCATCGACATGATCGTCTGGCTCAGCGACACCATGTTCGGCCTGGCCACCAGGGCGTTCACCCCCGGGTCGATGACCAGGTTGAGCTCCGGGTCGACCACGACCAGCGGCAGGCCGCACAGCGCCGCCTCGTGCAGCACCAGCGCCTGCGTATCGGTCTGCGAGGGGAACACGAACACGTCCGAACCGCCGTAGTAGGCGGCCAGTTCGTCGTGCGGTACCCGGCCGACCAGCCGCACCCCGCCCTTGCGGGAGGAGCGCAGCAGCCGGCGGCGCACCTGCGGGGTGGTGTCGGTGTAGTCGCCGACGATCAGCAGCTCCGCATACGGTTCGAAGTCGCGGACGATCTCGAACGCGTCCAGCAGCAGCTCCAGGCCCTTCTCGGGCGAGACCCTGCCGACGTACAGCAGCCGTGGCCCCCGGGCCGGCGGGATGGCCGGCCGTGGCGGCAGCGGGTCGGCGCCGTTGGGCACCACCCGCACCTTGGCCTCGGGGGCCAGTTCGAGCACCCGGCGTCCGGTCTTGTCCGACGGGGTGGTGACCACGTCGGCGGTGCTCAGCATGTCGGCGGCCGCCTGCAGCAGCTCCAGCTGGGCGCCGCCGCGCCGGGGCCGCTTGAACCGCAGTTTGCGCAGCTTCGCCCACGGCTTCGACTCGGCCCGTGCCGCGAACAGCCGGTACGCGGCGTTCAGGAACGGACCCAGGTGCCAGTAGTGCTCGGCGTAGGCCTCCAGATCGGTGTGCCAGGTGACCACCAGCGGACGACAGGCCCGCTGCGCCACCCACATGCCCAGCAGTCCGACGCCGCCCAGGCCGTGCACGTGGATGATGTCGGGCGGGTCGGCGACCAGCTGGGCCAGCCGGAACTCCAGGTCCCGGCCCAGCGACAACCGGATGCCGGCCCCGGGGATCGGCACCGACGGCATCCGGATCTCGCGCCGGTGCGGATTCCCGGCCAACGGGTTGGGCCCCTTGGCCTCCGGCGCCACCAGCAACACCCGGTGCCCCGCGTCCAGCACCTCGCGCTCCAGGAACTGCACCGCGTACAGCAGGCCGCTGTGCGCCGGCCCGTAGTTGTCGGTGAACTGGGCGATGGTCAACGGGCGATCCGGCGGCCTCGGCGCCTCCCGTTCCGCCACCGCATCCGGGCCGGACGGAGCCGGTTCGGCCTCTGTCGCAGGGTCTGACTCGACCGCCGGCGGGTCGTCGACGTCGCGCGGTTGCTCGTGCTCAACCGGCCCGGGCATCTGGTCAGCCATGGGGTCAGGCTAGTGGTAACCGTCCGTTCGCCGCCGATCCCCACCCCCTCGGCAGGGGGCCGATCCCGAGCCGGATCAGCCGGGAGGGGCGTCGGCGACGCTCAAGCCGTCGTCCCCGAGCCGCAGCCAGGTGTCGATCCCGAGCCGGGCCAGGAACGCGTTGTCGTGGCTCACCACGAGCAGCCCACCGCGGTAGCCGGCCAGCGCATCGACCAGTTCGTCGACACTGCGCAGGTCGAGGTTGTTCGTCGGCTCGTCCAGCACCAGCAGCTGGTTCGGCGGGTCGGCGAGCAACAGCCGGGCCAGCGCCACCCGGAAGCGCTCGCCGCCGGACAGCTCGCCGACGCTCCGCTCCACCGTGTCGCCGCGGAACAGGAACCGGGCCAGCTGACCCCGCACGCGAGCCACCGG
>JAGPGQ010000127.1 GCA_018055925.1 Micropruina sp. | reverse complement strand
CCTTGAGCACGGTCGCCCAGGTGGGATTGCCTTGGTCGGAGAGGGCCTTGTACAGGCCGTCTCGACTCATGCCGACCCGGCGGGCGAGTTCGCTCATGTTCCGGGAGCGGGCGATGACGCCCAGGGCGCGCGGCACGGCGGTGGGGTCGTCCGTCGATTCCTCGAGAGCGATCTCCAGGTAGGTGGCGATGTCGTCGATGTCGTCGAGGTAGTGGGCCGGATCGAACGGCTTGTATGTCTCAGTCTTCTTCGTCATCGTCGTCCTTCCTGGAGTGCCGTTCGTCAAGACTTCGACTATGCGTCGACCGGCCACGAATCGCCAACCGACTCGGAATCCATCCGCACATCCTCCCTGCCCGATGCTCGTCAGCCTAGGTTTTGTTGTCGCGGGCCTCCCGAGGCCTTCGAGGTCTGTCGCGCAGGAAGGCAACGATGTCCACCAGGGTGGCGGGGACGGCCGTGACGAGCAGTGAGTACCCGATGCCGCCGAGGACCAGGGCCGATCGAGGGGGTGTGGCGCCGTAGGGTCGCTGGGCGATCATGTCCAGGTCCCGCAACATCAGGTAGGTGACCAAGGGGAACGCCACCCACGCAGCAACGCGCAGCCAGAAGGGCGCGTCCGGCCACCGCCAGGCCATGACCGAGTACCAGGCGATGCCCGCCGCGGCGGGCACAAGCATCACGAAGAACGGGAGCGCCCCCGGCAGGCCCCAGATCCAGTCCGCTACCTGTTGCGTGATTCCTCCCAGGTGAGTGCGCCATGGACGCTGTCCAGCAGGACGTGGTTCCCGACCTGTGACGCGACCATCATCAACGACCGACGCAAACCTCCAGCCGCCGAGGTTTCGCTCACGGTGGAGTGGAGGCCCCTCCGTGCTCGATCCGGCTCAGCGTCGCGTCGTACCAGTAGGCCCAGCCGCCACCGGACTCGCGCAGTTCCCAGGTGCCGGCGATCAGGTCGTCGCGCAGGGCGCCGGTGAACCGGAAGTCGGGCCAGTCGATGGTCAGGCGATCCCCGTCCAGCCCGATCCGGTAGTGGCCGGCGTTCCCGTCGTTGTCGACGTAGTCGGCGACGCAGGCGCCCCGGTCGGGGTCCCAGCGGGTCACGGCGAGGCTCTCGTTGGTGGCGCCGGCCGAGGTCAGCGAGGCCCGTTCGGCCAGGACGCGTCCGCCGGAGAGCCAGCGCAGGTCCGTCACGCCCTCGACGGCGAAGTCCGACGTCCGGGAGCGTCCCGACCACCGCCAGCGGCCGGCCAGCGGGGCGAGTCGGCGCAGTTCCGCCGGTGCGTCGGCCGCCGGTTCCGTCGTCCAGGGGGCGGCCGCGAACGCCTCCGGTTCGTCGCCGGGATCGTCCCGGGTGAACTCCACGAGCATCCACGGACGCCAACCGGCACCCGCATCGTCCCGTTCCCACAGGGCGGTCATCTCGGAGTCTCCGACCTTCAGGGTCGACCGGACGTCGCCACCGGGCTCGCCGGAGCGGGCCGCCGGCGCGACATCCGCACCGCCGGTGAACCGCCAGACACCCGGGGAGAGGGCGGTGAGCTCCATCACGGTCACCTCGCCGGTGCCTTCATACGCGCGCGCCGTGAATCCGTCCCCGTCCGGACGCCCGGTGATCAGTTCGATCGCGTGCACCCCGGCGTCCCCGACCCGGACGTCGACGTAGTGGATCAGGCAGCACCCGCCCGGCAGCTGGACGTAGGTGTCGGTGCCCTGGATCCGCACGCCGGGTGTGTCGGCGAGGTGGCCGTCGGTGATCCACCGGCCCACCATCGGGTCGAGCGCGGCCGTCGAAGCCATCCGAGTCATGAGTTCTTCCTCTCGTCTGTTCCCGCGCGCTGCGGGATCGGTTCCCGTCGGTCGATCCGGATCAGTCCCAGGAGCGTCGCCCCGACCGCGGCCACGGTCAGCGCCAGGACGCCGCCCGCGGGTCCCACGCCCGCCTGCTGGCTCAGTTGGCCGAGGACGAGGGCGAACGGGACGAACGCCAGCCAGGAGAGCGCCCCCACCCCGGACGCGACGCTGGTGCGCACCGAGGAGTCCAGCGCATCGTGCAGCCGCCGGGTCAGCGGGATGCCGATCGCGACCATCGCGGTGGCCAGCACGATCTGGGCCACGATCACCACCGGAAGCGAACCCGACAGCGACAGGGTGACGGCCGCGGCCACCGCCACCGCGGTGAGCGCCAGCCCGCCACGGCCGGCGGCGGCACGGCTGCTGCCGAGCAGCCCGCCGAGGCCGAGCGCCGCGGTGAGGCCGGCCCAATGCAGCCCGTAGCCGAAGGTGGGCGCCTCCAGAACGACCAGCCACCAGGGACCGAACTCCAGCATGCTCTGCAACAGGACGGCCGCCAGCACCAGCAGGATCACGATCTGCCGCAGCGGCCCGCGCCGCAGCACGGTGCCGTAGGCCGCGGTGAGCTGCCGGCGGAAGGGCTCCGGATTCTCCAGCCGGTGCAGCCGCGGTTCGCGGAACCGGAGCAGGGCCAGTGCGGCGCCCGCGAGCGGGATCAGGGTCAGCAGGTAGGTGGCCCGCAGCGACAGCAGGTCGGCGAGGGCGGCACCGAGCAGCGCGCTGCCCAGCAGCGCGGCGCTCTCGACCAGCCGGAACCGTCCGATGACGACCTCGAAGATGTCGCTGTTGCCGGTCTCCTCCAGCACCGTGTCGTAGGCGACCGCGTCCGTGGTTCCCGACTGCAGGGCGAAGTAGAGGCCCAGGAAGAGCGTCGAGACGATGTAGCTGGCCACGTTGTGGCTCAGCGCTCCGATGGTCACGCTGACGGCGGCGGCCAGGACGGCGAGCAGCAGCACGCCGCGGCGGCTCCAGCGGTCGGCCAGGATTCCCGAGGGCACCTCGCACACCGGCACGACGAGCGCGTACAGCGCGGCCATCAAGCCGAGGCTCGCGGCGTCGAATCCGATGCTCACCATGAACAGCTTCTCGATCGGCGCCCACAACGAGACCCCGCCCAGGAAGGCCGAGCAGTACAGCGGCAGCAGGCGGCGCCACAGCGTCCTGCGGTGGTGCCGGGCCTGCCCATTCGGTTCGTTCATGATCCACGACGCTAGGTGCCGTCCGGGGCCGCCGGAATCCGCCGATCGGTGGATCAATGCAGCAGGCCGCGCCGGTAGCCGATGGCGACGGCGGCGGCCCGGTCGGTGGCGTCCAGCTTCTCGAAGATGTGCTGCAGGTGCGTCTTGACCGTGGACTCGCCGATGTGCAGTTCGGCGCCGATCTGTGCGTTCGTCCGTCCGGCCGCGACCAGCCGCAGCACGTCCAGTTCCCGGACGCTGAGCGGGCCGGCCGGTTCTGGATCCGTGGCGGGCCGCCGGACGCCGGGCGCGAGCACGCTGCGGCCGCGATGCGCCGCGCGTACCGCGTCGGCGATCGCGGCGCGGCCGGCGTCCTTCAGCAGGTAGCCGCGGGCGCCGGCGGCCAGGGCGCCACTCACCTCGGCGGCGGTGTCGTAGGTGGTCAGCACGACCACCTGGACGCCGGGGTGGCGCCGGCCGATCTCGGCGATCAGCGCGATGCCACCGGCGCCCGGCATGCGCAGGTCGGTGAGCACGACGTCGACCGCCTCGTGCCGCAGCACCGCGAGGGCCTCCTCGGTGCTGCCGGCCTGCCCGGCGACGGCCAGGTCGGGCTGGCTGGAGAGCTGTCCGGCCAGCCCGTCGCGGACCACCGGGTGGTCGTCGACGACCAGGACGCGGATCGGCCGGTCAGCCGGCATCGCCACCACCCCCGGGCGGCCGGGTGGGTGCGGTCAGGGTCACGGTCGTGCCCCGTCCCGGCGCACCCGACACCTCGGCCGTGCCACCGACCGCCGCCAGGCGTTCCGCCATGATCGCCAGCCCGTGGCCGGACGGAGCGTCCCGGTCGGCCGGCGCCAGGCCGCGTCCGTCGTCGGCGATGTCGACCGCCACCTGGTTCTCGAGATAGGTCAGGGTCAGGTAGACGTGCCCGGCCGCGGCGTGCTTGGCGATGTTGGTCAACGCCTCCCCGGTGGCCCGCAGGACGGCGTCCGCGGTCTGTGGGGAGACCTCGACGACCGATCCGGCCACCTCGACCGTGACCGGGAGGCCGGCGTTCCCGCCGAGCCGTTGCGCCAGCCCACGGATCGCGGTCCCCAGGTCGGTGCGTTCCGGCTCGCCGGCGCGCAGCGTGGTGACGGACTGCCGCGCCTCCCGCAGCGCGTCCCGGGCGACGTCGATGCTCGTCCGGACGCGGCGGCGGGCGCCGTCCTCACCGGGAAGCTCGGTGTCCAGCGCCTCCAGCTGGGCCAGGATGCCGGAGAGGCTGGCCGCGAGGGTGTCGTGGATCTCGGCGGCCAGCCGGGTCCGCTCGGCCGCCACCCCGGCCCGGTGGGCCTCCGCGACGAGCGTGTCGGTGAGCCGCAGATTGTCGGCCAGCGCGGCCTCCAGGCTGGTGCGGATCCGGCTGAGTTCGGCGTTGGTCCGCCGGTGTCGCTCCGATTCGGTCTCCAGGGCGCGGATGGAGCCGCCCGCCACCGCCGCCAGGGTCGCGGCCGCGACGGTGACGATGACGTTCTGCGGCGTGAGTGTGAGCAGGCCGGGTCCGAGCAGCGCGACTGCCGTGGTCAGCGCCACCCCGGCGTAGGCCCAGCCGCCCGCCAGCGCCACGAACGCCATCGGGTAGAGCGCCAGGTACAGCGGGAAGAAGTTGAAGCTCAGCGAGAACAGCACCGTGCAACCGGCCAGCATCCCCAGGAAGTAGCCGCCGGAGGCCAGCGGCCGTCCCGCCAGCCGCTCGGGACGGAGCGCCGCCCACCCGGTGTGCCAGCCGAGCAGCGCCACGCCGACGGCGACCGACACCACGGTCCGGGTCGGGTCGAGCCCGCCGGTGGCCCAGGTGGGAACCGCGCCCGCCAGGAACAGGACGTAGGGGAGTGCGAGCCAGACCCGGTCCATCCGGCTCGCCGTGGTCCGCGCCGACCCAGCCACTATGGGATGGTCCCATGCCCGGCACCGCCGGAGGTACCGGCCGGCACCGCCTCGCGGCCCAGCAGCGTCCGCACCGCCAGCTCGGCGGGGCCGCGCCGTCCGCGACGCTCCAGCCACGCGGCGAGCAGGACGGTGGCGCCCCAGGTGCCGACGGCCAGCAGCAGCGCCTGCGCGGAGCCGAGGCGGGCACCCCAGCCGAGGCTCCAGGCCGGCAGCAGCCCGACGAACACCACGCTCTGCGCCAGATAGCAGCTGAGCGAACGCCGCCCGGTGGCCTGCAGCGCGCGGATCGGGAACGGCAGCGTCCGATGTCGCTCCGCGAGCCGCTCGGCCAGCAGCGCCAGCGCGGCCAGGTAGCCGAGGCCGCACAGCACGCCGGTGAGCACGTGCAGGCAGGCCAGGCCGAGCGTCACCGGGTAGGACGGGCTCCAGGCCTGGACGGCGATCAGTCCCGGGCCGACGCCACCCGCCAGTCCGGCCAGGATCCCGGCGACCGCGACCCGGCGCAGCAGCCCGGCATGCGCCGCGGGGGCGTCCAGGACGCCGTGGCGCGCGATCCAGATCCCGGCCAGCACCGCGGGGACGACCGCCAGCAGGCCGGCCGCCGTCATCGGCCACTCGACCAGCCGCCAGCCGAGGGCCTCCACCGGATCCGCGATCGCGAACGACCACAGATAGCTGCGCTCCGGCTTGATCCCGGGCTCGGAGTACACCACGCCCTGCAGCAGCGAGGTGACGAGCAGGGCGGCCACCGCCACCCGCAGCAGCGTCCGGTCGGAGGCCCGGAGGAATCCGGCCAGGACGATGCCGAGCAGGCCGTACCAGCCCAGGACCTCCCCGGAGAACCCGGCCACCGCGTGCAGCAGCCCGAACAGGATCAGGATCAGCGAACGTCGCCGCAGCAGCCGGTGGGCCGCATCCGGGGTGGCCCGGTGCAGCGTCCGGTCGAAGATCCGCGCCAGGCCGTAGCCGTAGAGCGCCGCGAACAGCGGATAGGCGCGGCCGTCCACCGTCGCGACCGTCAGGAACGTCACCAGGCGGTCGGCCAGCTCGTCCGGGACGACGTGCTGGCGCAGGCCGTAGGGCCGGCCGTGCAGGTAGATCATCACGTTGGCCACGGCGATCGGCAGCAGCATCGCGCCCCGGGCCAGATCGGGAGCCAGCGCCCGCGGGGCCACCGTCGCCGGCTCGGTGTAGTGCTTGGACATGCCTCGACGCTACGAACGGCGGCGACGGCTCACCATCCACTGATCGGCGGACCGGGCGGGCGCCGAGATCCCGGGTCGGGGCCCGGGATGACGGGGCCGTCTCGTCATCCCGGCGGAGGCCGGGATCTCGTGCGTGGCTTGGGGCCGGGCTGACGGGGTCGGGTCTGGGGTGGCGGGGTCGTGGTCTCGTCATCCCGGCGGACGCCGGGATCTCGTGCCTGGCCTGGTGCCGGGCCGGCCGGGACAGGGCACCGGACCGGTGTTGCTGGGCCTGAGTGGGCGCCTGGCCGACCGGATGCCTGCCCGTGGTCACCGATCCGGCCCCGCCGGGTTCAGGCCGGGGAGACCGGCTGCAGGATCTCGTCGATGGTGTCCAACACCTTGCCGGCGTAGCTGCGTCCGTCCGGCAGGGTCGACTCGAAGTCGAAGTAGTGCTCCTTGATGTTGTGGTTGTACGGGCCCAGCTCGATCATCGAGATCCTGCCGTCGCGCAGCGCCTCGTTCCAGGGCGACGCCTTCGAGACGGGCCAGCGTCCCGCGAACAACAGCTTGCCGGAGGCCTGCAGGAAGTCCCTGGTGCCGTACAGGTGCCACAGGTGCTCCACCCGGGCCAGCGCGATGTCGTCGGACAGCATGCCGCCCAGCGAGAGCACCGAGGTGCGCAGCCCCATCGCGTGCAGGTACCAGGCGGCGCCGAGGGCGATCTGCCCGCCGCCGCTCCAGCCCAGCAGGATCACCTCGTCCGGGCTACCGGGACGATGCCCGTGCCGCACCAGCGAACGGTGGATCTCGCGCGCCGTCCCCATGTTGTAGGTGGGTCCGTAGCGGCGGTCGGCGCAGACGAACAACTGCATCAGGTTGCGCAGGTTGATCAGCACCGCGAGCGCGGCGTTCGGGTTCTTCATCCGGACCGTCTGCAGCCGGCGCCACAGCCTGCCGAGCAGGCGCTCGGCGGTCAGCCCCCGGTTGTCGACCGCGTACGGGAAGACGTCGTCGATCACCCGGATGCCGTCGAGCCGTTCCCGCAGGCCGGCGAGGAACGGGAACTCCTCCTCGGGGACGTCCTCGGCCGCGATCGCGCCGATGCCCGACAGGTAGACCAGGAACCGTTGCGGCTCGCCGGCCGAGTCGGCGGTCCGGACGGTGTCGGCGGGCACGTCCCGGGCCGCGACCTCCGGAAGGACCTCGGCCTCCTCGGCGCCCCGCGTCGCCCACCAGTGCAGCGACTCCAGCGGGGCCAGCACCAAGGCGGCGACCGCCAGCACCAGCAGCAGGATCAGCAGGTCGTCGATGATCATGCCGCCACTTCCGTGGTGAGCATCGGACGGCCGCCCAGCACGTCCGCGCCGGACACCCAGAACGGGCGTCCGCTGATCCGCTCGAAGACGGACGCCATCGCCCGCGAGATCCAGGGCGCGCACAGGGTCGAGAACAGGTGCATCGTGAGCCACGAGACCGCCACCAGCGCCAGCGCGGGCCAGCGTCCGATGCCGAACGTGGCCGCGGTCACGGCCCACAGCACCACGGCGCTCCACGCCGACAGCAGGCGTCCGATCGCGGTGCCCATGTAGGGGATCAGCACCAGGAAGCCCCAGATCTGCGGCGCCGTGGCCACCAGGACGCCGGTGAGCACCGTGACGTAGGACACCTCGCGCCCGGTCGCCCACGAACCGAGCCCCCACAGCACCAGGGACTCCACGGCGTGCAGCACCACCAGCCAACTCGCGCTCAGCAGCAGGCCGGCCGCGAATCGCCAGCCCGTGATCCGGTTCAGCAGCAGCACCACCGCATGCCCGGTCATCACCGAGACCCCGGCCAGCAGCGCGACGCCGACCGTCAACCAGATCGAATGGGGCTGATCGCGCACCCAGGCGAGCGCCAGCGGATCCAGCCGGTAGGCCCGGGTGATGAGTTCGGCCAGACCCGACAGGTACCGCCACAGATCCATGGGCCTGCTCCTCGCGCGCGCTGGTGGCATGACACTAGCGGTCGGCGCCGGACCCGAGCCGGGCATCCGGTGATTTCTCCAGAGCTTTCCGAAACGCCCTTGGCTGTGCCCCCGGCGCCGTCTAGAGTCGCGGCAGAGAGCCCGGGAGAGTGACCTTCACAAGTGCCGACGCAAAGGGGCAATAGGTCGGCCGCGATCCTCCGCGACGCACCCCGTCGTCCTCCCCGGGCTCGCCAACACCCACACCACCTCACGCCAGGCCCAGGTACTCCTCGAGCGTCCGGGCGCTGTTGCGCCCGAAGCCCTTGGCGACCTTGACGCCCACGAAGCGGTAGTGCCACGGCTCGAACGCGTAGCCGGTGACCGCCTCCTTGCCGTTGGGGTAGCGCAGGATGAACCCGTACCGCCACGCGTTCGCCCACAGCCACTTCCCGACCCGGGTGTTGCGCACCCCGACGCCCCAGACCCGGCCGTCCCAGAGATCGACCGACAGTCCCGTCTGGTGCTCGCTGCGTCCGGGGGCGGCGTTGTAGCGGCGGGCCAGTCTCTCGCTGCCGTACTCCCGGATCTTGCTGCGCAGGATCTGCCCCTGCAGCGCGTAGCTGCGGTAGCCGCTGCGCACCAGGATGCGGACGCCGTCGGCGCGGACGGCGCGGATCATCCGGCTCAGGGCGGCCTGGGTCTCGCGAGTCAGGCCGTGCGGCGTGGTGACGCTGCTCCGCCGGTAGCCGGCGTTGATCGGATACTTCTTCGACACCACCGGGATCCCGCCGACGGTGAACGCCCGGTGGCGCTGGGCGGCGGTTCGGGTGTCCTTCGGTCGCGGCTTGCGGGTCGCGGACACTGTCGGGGACGGCGTGGCCGACGTCCGGACGGCGGAGGCGGACGGCGAGCCGGACGCCGAGGCCGCCGGCTTTGCCGACGGTGTCGCCGATCCGGAAGGGGTCGGGCCGGCTGCGGTCGAGACGTTGCCACCGGGTGCCGGCGCGACTGCCGGCGTGGTCGCCGCGCAGCCGGCGAACACGATCGCGGCCGCGGTCACAGCGGCGAGGGGGAAGCGCACCCGGACACGATACTCAGCCCGGCCGGCGTCCTCGCCGGCCCGTCCGAACGCCCGTGCGGGTGTTGGCGCCGAAGCCGACGCCCGACGTCAGATAGGTGAGATTGCGAGCGTTGGGCGCGAAGACCCGGCAGTTCCATGAAGTCCAGCAGGACGAAGCGGACCTTGATGAACGCGGCCACCAGCACCGCGGCACCTGCATGGCGCGGGTCGGTGAAACCCACCCCGTGGCCGAACTCCCAGGATGCGGCGGTCACCTCCGTGGCGAGCGGCGCCAGATGGGTGCACTGGGAAGCCGGGTGCGCGAAGGCGTACAGGGTCGTACGACGAGCGTGCCCGGCGCAGCCAGGGTGCCCGGCTGGGGTCGCGCAGTAGGCGCAGATCGGCGGATTGAGTTCAGCCGAGCGAGCGGGTTTGGTGGTGACAACTTCCCGTGCCAACTCATCGTTGGCGAGGGCGTGGGGGCCTGCCCCCACGCCCGCGGCAGCCCTGACGCTCAATGAGGCGGTCACCTCGGGACGGCAGGCGAATCGATAGGGCGCGAACGGTGACGAACCCATGCCCGCCGAGACATGCAGGGAGCTGGTGTGGTCGCCGGCGGTGTGCGTGGAGAGGCCCTTGGCGCGGATCGTGTCCAGGTCGCAGTCGGTGACCAGGGCGCCGTAGTGGGGGACGCACACCTGGCCGCCGTGGTGTCCAGAGAAGATCCTGTTGACCTTCGTGTTCGTCTCGTCCTCACCCACCGCCCCAGGCCGGTCGCGGCCCAACCGATGTCGTTGCTACCGATCCCGGTCCGGGACCGCCCGGTGAAGCCATACCCACTTATGCCCACCGCCAGCAGCGCCTTCCGCAGCCCGGCTGCAGCCCGCGCTGCGGACAGCGGGGGGCTCCTCGACGGCCGAGCGCCTGGTCGAGGATGCGCTGCAGCTTCACGCACTGGATCGGGAAGGCGCCGGCCGGCACGACATTCATGCCTACCTGGACCGCCCCATCGACTTCTTTGTCACGACATGGGCAACGGCAACACAGGCATCCGGTTCCCACTCGAAACACCCACAACTGTCACCGATGTCCCGATGCATCAACGGTTACCGATGTCCTGATGCAGGACTGTCACCGATCTCCTGAGGCGAGGCACTGTGGGAACACTATTGAGCGGCGGAGACGTCGTCAGGTATCCGTCTGCTTGGTCTTCCGGTTGTTGTCGCAGGTGTTGTCCGAAAGGCGAGGTGTTGTCCGTTTCGTGACAACACCATCCTGGGGCGGAAAGTGTCGGAGCCGACCCGTAATGTCACTGCCATGGCAAACACGTCGCAATACGCTGCAGGGACCTTCCGCAGCAGTCTTCGTCGTTCAATTTGTGTCGGTGGCGACATTTAGAGTGATGGGTATGAGCAACGAGGCCGGGACTGTGTCGGTGGTGGATTTCACCACCGGCATCACCGGCCTGCTCGACACCATCGACACCGATGTGCGACTGCTGACCGATCGGGCCCAACTCGACCTGGTCGCCGACCTGCTACGAATCCAGTCCCGAC
>JAGPGQ010000357.1 GCA_018055925.1 Micropruina sp. | reverse complement strand
TGGTGCTTGGGGAAGGTGAGCTCGACCAGGTGGAGGATGACGTCCCCGTAGGGCACGTTGTCGTAGCGTTGCCGCTTCTCCTCGAGCACCACCTCGCGCTGGTTGTCGAGCGTGTGCTGGGTGAGCCGCAGGCTGGCGAGCCGGTCGGCCTCCAGCCACAGCGCCAGATCGAGGGCGGTGGTGGGCACCGTCTCGAAGTAGTTGGTCCGGTCGAACCAGGTGGTGGCGTTGGCCGATCCGCCCACGCCCTGGATGGCGGCCAGGTGCTCCCCGGCGGCCACCCGCGCCGAACCCTCGAACATCAGGTGCTCGAACAGGTGGGCCAGGCCGGTGCGTCCGGGTTGCTCGTCGCGGGAGCCGACGTCGTACCAGATGTTCAACGCCACCACCGGGACGGACGGGTCGGGGTTGACGATCACCCGGAGCCCGTTGCCGAGCGTGGTGGTGTGCAGGGCGTAACGCACTGTGGCCGACATGATGGCCATCGAACCACACCGGTGGCCGGGTGCCGGACGCCGACCGTCCGGGTGGCCTCAGCCTCGATCCACCGATCTGCGCCTACTGCGCGACCCCAGCCGGGCACCCTGGCTGCGCCGACCACGCTCGCCGTACGACCCGGTACGCCTTCGCGCACCCGGCTTCCCAGTGCACTCAGCTGGTGCCGCTCGCTACGGCGCCCATCGGCGGATCGAGGCTCAGCCGATCCGTTGGCGCGGCGGCCGGACCAGCAGCGTCAGGCCCATCACGACGATCGCGCCGGCGAGCACCGGCAGCAGTCCGGGGAGTCCCCGGTCCAGGGAGAGCGAGGACACGATCCTGGACGGCCAGCCGCCGGAACCGTCGTCTCCGTTCGAGCCGGGCGCCGGGGGATCGGTCGGACCCTGCGACGGCGCGGTCGGTTGTGGGCTGGCCGAGGGCTCGGGTGACCGCCCGCTGCTGTCGGTGACGGTCGGGTACGGCGGATTCGGGTTGTGCGTCTCGATCACCGACGACTGCGACGGCAGCGGCTGGCCCGGCTGCGTTGGTTGGTTGGGCTGCCCCGGTTGCGTCGGTTGCCCCGGCTGGTTGGGTTGTCCCGGCTGGCTCGGCTGCGCAGGCGCCTGCGTGGGGGGCCGGTTCGGTGTCGTCGGGGTCCGGGTCGGTTTGGGCGACGAGGGCGGCGGAGTTGGCGGTGTCGGCGTAGCCGGAGGAGGCGTCGGGGTCTGGCTCGGCCGCGGGGACTCGCTGGGGATCGGCGGCGCCGGTGGCGCGGGTGGGGCCGGTGGGGCGGAGGGCAGCGGCGGAACCGGCTCCGGGGTCGGCAGCGGCGGCTGCTGTGCGGTCTCCGAGGGCTTCGGATCCGGTTCGGGCTTCTTGCTGGGCGTCGGCGTCGGCTTGGGCGGCGAGGGTTCCTCCGACGGCTCGGGAGTCGGGTCCGGCGTCGACGGCGGCGTCGGGTCGCTGATGTCGGGGGCGAAACCCGGCGGCTTGGCGTCCGGGCTGGGAGTCTCGGTCGGCTTCAACTCGCCCACGCCCATGCCCGGATGTGCCGGCAGGTTCAGGGCCACCTTCGCGGGATCGGTCGGGGAGTCTGCCCTGGCCGGCGTGACCACGAGTGTCGAGGCAGCCAGCACCGCCGCGACGCCCCCCAAGGCGACGCGGATCAGTGCGCACGACACAATCGTCCGCGGCCCCCCAGCGCCCATTTGCAACCAGAGTAGTGCGTTGGCGCCCTAATGTCGCATCGGGAGACGATCGCCTGTGGACGGTTCCCCCACGTCCAGGGTGAGGCGGGGGGCAGAGAGTCGAGTGGTGCTGCCGGCGGGTTCGATCCGTGCCGCGCCCCGCAACCGACTCCCCGCCGACACCCTGCCGTTCGGCCACGTTGGCGCAAAACCCCGGCTTGGGACGGGAGATCGTGGGGTCGCGACGAGGTCGCATGGCTGATGAGGCGTGCGGGTGCAGGCACCGGATCCGATGGCGGATACCGTTCCCGTACGTGTGTCCCAGCCGAATCCCCAGGTCACTAGCCATTGACCTGACCGCGTGACCCTACCGGAGCGAAGGAGGGCTCGCTCGGCGACCTTCAATTGAGAATCGAGGCCAGACGGTGTCTGACCTCGATTCATGTGGTAGCGGGGACAGGATTTGAACCTGTGACCTCTGGGTTATGAGCCCAGCGAGCTACCGAGCTGCTCCACCCCGCGTCGCTCGATCAACTATAGACCAGGGCTGACATGCGTCCAAATCGTCGTTGACTCATCGAAGATGCCCGCGTAGCGCGAGTCGTTGACTCATCCGAAGCTGCGCGCGTGGGACCTGTGACGGATGGAGCTCACGTGGCGGCACGGAAGGCGATCACGAAGGCCCGGCTTGGCGAGGTGGTCGAGGGGACCGGGTGTTAGTCCGGCACCGCGAGGGACGCTGCCGATCTTGGGTGCTTCGGTGCGAACCTCTCCTCGCCGCTTCCTCCGGACTGAAGTCACCGACCGGAGGGACTCGCCGCCGTCATGGTTCATTCGGTCGGCTCGATGTCGTGCCCTGCGTTGATGTCGGTCGAGGCCTGGCGGAGCATCTCGGCACCAGGCTCAGGGGCTGATATCGCTCGCATGATCGGATGGACCCCAGTGGGTGGGGGAGCGGCATACGATCGCGCGACCGGTCACTGGTCTCACCTTGCGCCACTGCTGTCGGGATATTTCACGAGGTCAGTGCGCTAACCCGACAGCAGTGAACGATCGCGAGATCGACCCACCCTGATCGGGCTGCCTGAGACCTACCTGGATGGGGCTGCCGGAGGCTCACCCGGATCGGGCTGCCTGAGACCTACCTGGATGGGGCTGCCGGAGGCTCACCCGGATCGGGCTGCCGGAGGCTCACCCGGATCGGGCTGCCGGAGGAGGTACCCGGCGGGCCCGCCGTCGGCGCATCCGACAGGGGCCGGCCGATGGCGGACCGTCCGTC
>JAGPGQ010000012.1 GCA_018055925.1 Micropruina sp. | reverse complement strand
AACAGGCCCGAGACCCGCATGGTGCACGCCAGCGCGGCCAGCGCCGCCGCCGGGCCCCAGCGTCCGGCCCGGGCCCGCTCCCAGGCCCAGAACGCCGCCGCGCAGAACGCCGACTCGGTGTACGGAACCATGGTGAACACCGTCGCGGGGGCCAACAGCCAGGCGACCGCGGCGATCGGCCCGCCCAGCCGGTGCAGGGCGGCGGCCGCCAGCGCCGAGCAGATCACCGCCAGCGCGACGCCGGCCCACAGCATCGGCACGCCGAGGGCGGCGAACAGGCGCAGCACGAACGGCCAGCCCGGGAAGAACGCGACGTCGTTGGTGGCGGCGTAGCCGTCGGTGGCGATCGCGAAGTAGTGCTGCACGTCCCAGTTGGCCAGCATGTCGCCGGCCGACCGCTGGGTGGTCATGCCCACCCAGAGCAGCACCCCCACCAGCAGCAGCCGGGTGAACAGGAAGGTCTGCACCACCAGCCGGCCACCGTCCGGCACCACCGGCGGGGCCAGCGGCGTCTCGGGACGCAGCATCACCGAAGCCATGGCACCACCCGCAGCCAGGGGGCGTCCGGGGCGTGGTCGAGCACCCCGCCGTCCGGATCGTCGACGCCGGGTCCGGTCCGGACCGGGTCGCCGCGCGGGTCGACGATGTCCCGGACCACCAGCCCGGCCAGCCACAGCTGCACCGCGATCCGGAGCAGCACCGACGCCATGTACAGGCCCTCGCCGCCCGAACCCGAGGTGAGCCGGGAGTCCAGGTGCAGCCAGATGGCCACGAAGTAGAGCGTCTCGGAGACTCCGAACAGCAACCAGTCGCGCCAGCGCGGCCGGGCCAGCACGACCAGCGGCAGCAGCCACAGCACGTACTGCGGCGAATACACCTTGTTGACCACCATGAACAGCACCATGATCAACAGGAAGCCCTGCGCCAGCCGGGGACGCCGCGGGGCCAGCAACAGCAGCAGGCAGATCGCCGCCGTCCCCAGCACCATCAGCACCGACTGGGCGCGGGAGACGTCGCTCACCGGGTTGCCGGCGAGGCTCAGCACGTACCAGATCGAACCCAGGTCGGCGCCCCGGTCGACGTTGAACGTCCAGAAGTAGAGCCAGCCGGACGGGCTGAGCAGGTAGACGGGCAGGTTGACCGCGACCCAGCTGCCGGCGCCGCCGGCCACCGCGATCCAGAACGGACGCAGCCGGCCCGCCCGCAGGCACAGCACCGCCAGCGGAACGAACAGCAGCAGCGGATACAGCTTCGCGGCCACGCCCAGCCCGAGCCACACGCCGGCCCAGCCGGGACGGCGCCGCGACCACGACAGGATGCCCAGCGCGGTGAACGCCAGCACCATGAAGTCCCAGTTGATCAGCCCGGTGGTGATCACCGCCGGGCTGACCGCGATCATCATGGCGTCCCAGGGCCGCGACAGCCGCAGGTGGGCCATCAGCACCACCAGGAAGCAGCCGAACAGCAGCACCGCGTTGACCCCGATAAAGATGCCGGACGCCGTCGCCGACGCCTCGGCGGACACGCCCGGCCCCATCTGGCCGCCCAGTAGGGCGGTGATCCGCCGGGACACCTCCATGAAGGCGCCGGTCAGCACCGGGTACTCCACGTCGGCGGTGATGAACGGCACTCGTCCCTCGGCGAGCCCCCGGTGGTAGAACAGCGGATCCAGGTCGCTGTAGCACATCGCCTGGTAGACCGGCGTCCCCAGCTTGCAGGGCAGTTGCCGCAGCATCAGCAGCAGGAACGACAGGGTGCCGGCGAGCAGCACCCACGGCTGCGGATTGAACCAGACCCCGGCGGGAGCGGCCCGGTGACCGAGGCCACCGCCCAGGACGCGGGTGGTCATGGTTCGCGTGTGGCGTTGCTGGGTCGGGGGCTGCTGGAGGTGGTGGGCCGGGAGGTGGCGGTCTCGGTCGGCTCGCCGGACGGTTCGTCCGTGGGCTCGGCGGTGGCGCTCTGGGTGGGCCGGGCGCTGGTCGTGGTCGGTGTCGGACGGGCCGTGGTCGGCTGCTGGGTGCGCGGCGGGGCCGTCGGGGTCCGGGTGGACACCCGGTGGGTCGGCGGATCGAACGAGACGTTCTTGAGTCCGCTCTGGGCGACCCGCATGTAGGACATCCAGGTGGTCAGCGGCGGGCCCGAGCCGAAGAAGCCCGGGTAGTAGTCGTTCAGGTCGCTGGTGCCCTGGTCGCCGGCCACGTACACCACCGCGGTCGAGATCTGCTTCGACATGCCGACGAACCAGCACGCGGTGGTCTTCGAGCCGCCGCGCGCCGCACGGTCGTACGAGGTGCCGGTCTTGCCGGCGATCGGGAAGCCCATGCCGCCCGCGCGGGCCGCGGTGCCGTCGTCCACCACCCGGGTCAGCGCGTAGGCGACATCGTTGGCCACGTCGGCGTCGATCGCCCGCTTGGCGGTGGTGTCGGCCTTGTACAGCACGGCTCCGGCGGCGTCGCGCACCTCGGCGACCACGTGCGGTGCGGCGTGCTTGCCGCCGTTGGCGAAGGTGGCGTAGCCGCTGGCCTGGCTCAGCGCGCTCACCTCGGGAATGCCCAGCGGGACGCGGCTGACCGGCTCCCAGCCGCCCGCCTTGGGCAGGCCGGTCTTCTGGGCGAACTCCAGGGTCTCCTTGGGCCCGTTCTTCATCTGCCCCTCGAGGTCGACGAAGGCGGTGTTGATCGAGTTGGTGGTGGCCTGCTGCAGGCTCACGGAGCCGTAGTTGCGGTCGCCGGCGTTGCGCACCGGGACGCCCTCACCCGGCGGCGTGAACTGGCTGCCGTTGAACCGGTCGTTCAGGGTGAACCCCTGGTCGAGGGCGGTGCCCAGAGCGTACGGCTTGAACGTCGACCCGGTCGGACGCGGGGTGGTCGCCCAGTTGATGCTGTTCTCGACATAGTCGGGACCGCCGTACAGGGCGATCACCGCGCCGGTCTCGACATCGACCGAGGCCAGCCCGGCGTGCAGCTTGGCGGCCTTCTTGGAGTTGCCGCGCACGGTCTGCAGCGTGGTCTGCTGGGCCGCCTTCACCGCGGCCTCCTGCGCCTTGGCGTCGAAGGTGGTGATGATGCTGAGGCCGCCGCCGGCGATCTGCTGGTCGGTGAGCCCCTTGTCGCGCAGCTCGTTCTGGACCATGTTCAGCAGGAAGCCCTTGGGCCCACCGAACTGGGAGTCGCGTTCGACCTTGGGGAACTTCGGCAGCGCGGCGTAGATCTCGGTCTTCTCGGCCTCGGTCATCCTGCCCATCTCGACCAGGCCGTTGATCGTGTACTGGTAGCGCTCCAGCAGGTCGGCGGCCTGCCGCTCGCCCTGCCGCGGGTCGAGGTTGCCCGGATCGTTCACCATGGCGGTCAGCGCGATCGCCTGGGCGTTCGTCAGCTTGGCGGACGGCTTGCCGAAGAAGGCCTGGGACGCCGCTTCGACGCCGTAGGCGCCGCGGCCGAAGTAGACGGTGTTCAGGTAGCCCTCGAGGATCTGCTCCTTCGTCAGCTCGTTGCCGATCTTGGCGGCCAGCAGGATCTCGGTGAATTTGCGGGTGTAGCTCTTGTCCTGGGTGAGGTAGAGCACCTTGATGTACTGCTGGGTGATCGTCGAGCCGCCGACGATGTCCTCACCGCGGGCGACCGAGATCGCCGCCCGGACCATGCCGGGGATGGAGATGCCCGGATCGGTCCAGAACGACCGGTTCTCGCCGGCGACGATGGCGTCCTTCACGTTCTGCGGGATCTCGTCGAAGGACAGCGTCTGCCGGTTCTGGATCTGGTAGCTGCCGATCTTCTCCTTGCCGTCGCGGAAGTACACGAACGACGTATTGGTCTGGAAGTCGGCGTTCGGGTTCGGCAACTGGACGGTGGCGTAGGCCACGGCGAGAGCGGTGCCGCCGGCGAGCATGAGCGCCAGCACGGACACCCCCAGCCAGGTGAAGAACCGGCGCCAGCCGCTGCGCTTGGGTTTCGCGGGCTTGGTGGAGGTGGAGCGGTCAGCCATAGATGTCCTCGACGGTCTTCTGGCGGCGAGGAGGACGCCGCTTGACGCCGTCGCCCAACAGGAATGAACAGGTCATGTGGTTCCAGCCACAATCGGTGCACACCTCGACCACCCGCACCGTGAACTCGCCGAATTCGTTCTGCATCTCGTCCAGCTCGGCCTGCGACTTGATCCGCCCCGAGTACTGGCCCAGCTGTTCGCCGAAGACGTAACTCAGGTTGACCAGGCGGGCCTCACAGATGGGGCACCGGATGCCCGCGTCCTCCCCGTGGTGCAGGGCGGCCCGCACGAGCATCGGGTCGGCGTCGCAGGCGTCCGCCCGCGACAGGGTACGCGGCGAGCGCCGCAGCGCCTGCAGGGTGTTCCGGCGTTGCAGCGCGTAGTCGATCACCTCGCGCTTGGACCACATGGGTTCAAGGGTAGTTGGCGGCCACCGGTGGGTCGATCCCGGACGTCCGGATGCGGGTCGGGAGGGTGGCGCACGCTAAGATCGCACGCGTGCCGGGCGCCTCTGGGCGTCCGGGCCGGCAACCGGGGACGTGGCGCAACTGGCAGCGCAAGACCTTTGCAAGGTCGAGGTTGAGGGTTCGAGTCCCTTCGTCTCCACCAGAACGTCGTTGTTCAAACCAACGACATCTCCGGTTTGACGCCCAGATTCCGCGATCTGGCGTTGCCGCTCGATGGCGATGCGCTGCACGTCGGGGTCGAGCAGGATGGTGAAGGCCTCATCGGGCCGACGTGAGCAGCACGAAGGGACGTTTTGTCCCGACCGATTGTCGGTGGTCTCTGGGAGGCTTGAGGTGTGAGAGATCCCAGCGGGTCAACTCCGGAGGAGGGCAGCAGCTCGGTGCGCCGTCGAGCGATCGGCGTGCCGCTGACCGGGGATGTCGAGCTGGTCGAGCGAGTGTCGTCCCTCATCGACCAAGCTCGCGAGCAGGTTGCCTCCTACGCCAACGCGACCTTGACGATGACCTACTGGCAGATCGGATCGCTGATCGACACCGAGGTGCTGCGCGGTGAGAGGGCCGACTACGGGTCTCAGATTCTTGTGTCGCTGGCACACGAATTGACCGAGCGGTTCGGGCGAGGCTTCGACCGCCCGAACCTCAGCCGGATGGTCAAGTTCGCTCGTCAGTTCCCCGACTCTGAGATTGTTGCGTCGCTGGCACACAAATTGAGCTGGACGCACATCGTGGCTCTCTTGCCACTGAAGTCCGACGAAGCGCGGAAGTTCTACGCCAGCCATGTCGCCGCCGGCCGGCTCACGGTCAGGGAGCTCAAGAGCGCGATCGGGCGCAAGGCATACGAGCGTCGGGAGATCGCCGACTCCCAGCTCGGTCCGGGGTCGTTGGTTCCGGCCGATACTTTCAGTGATCCCTACTTGCTCGACTTCCTAGGCCTCCATGACGGCTACCTCGAAGCGGACCTGGAAGCGGCGATCCTGCGAGACCTGGAGGCATTCCTGCTGGAGGTCGGCACCGGCTTCACCTTCGTGGAGCGTCAGAAGCGGATGGTCATCGACGGCAAGGACTTCCACCTCGACCTACTCCTGTACCACCGGCCGCTGAAGCGGCTGGTCGCCGTCGAACTGAAGATCGGCGAGTTCGACGCCAGGGACGAGGGCCAGATGAAGCTCTACCTGAAGTGGCTCAACCGATACGAGCGCCACGATGGCGAGGAGACGCCGATCGGGCTGATCCTGTGCGCCGAGGCCAGCCGGGAGCAGATCGAACTGTTGGAGATGCACAAGGACGGCATCGTCGTCGCGGAATACTGGACCGCCCTGCCACCCAAACATGAGCTCGAACAACGCCTTCAAGGAATGCTTCGCGCCGCCTGCGAGCGCCTCACACGGCGAGAACTGCCCTCCGAAGGCGACGACTGACATCATGCGAAGGTTCGTCGTGTTCGTGTCTGCCCTAGCCGCTCGCCGGTCTACGGGGCGTCGATGGCCTGGTTGTAGGCGGCTTGAAGTTGTTCACTGGGACGGGGTGCGTCGGGGTTCGGGCGCGGGATGCCGAGGTGGAGTTCGCGGAGTTCGTCCATCATGGCGTCGATGAGGTCGGGGCCTGCGTCGCGGAGGAGTTCGGCGCGCACCCGTAGGCGCTTGTCTCCGTCGCGGTGGGCGAGGCCCCAGGTGCCGAGCGCGACCATGATCGGCAAGACCTGGATGCCCGCCTCGGTCAGTGAGTAGGCGGCGCGTTGCCCGCGCCGGGTGTCGGCGCGGGTGAGCAGTCCCTGCGTGGTGAGGTGCTTGAGCCGGCTGCTGAGGATGTTGCTGGCGATGCCTTCCTCCGACCCGGCGAGCAGTTCGCGGAAGTGCCGTCTGCCGCCGAACATGATGTCGCGCAGGACGAGCATCGCCCAGGGGTCGCCGAGGACTTCGACCGCTGCGTTGATCGCGCAGCCCGAGCGCGGCGTGGTACCCATTGCACCTCCGTCCGACTGATTGCAATCAAGTATCACTCTGCCTACCATCGGAGCGTACTGATTGCAAATCAAGATCACTGAGAGGTGCGTCGTGTCGACACAGGACGGAACGCGACTATCCGACGCGCGACACGTCGCGCCGAGCGAAGACCGGCTGTGGTGCACCGACAGCGGTGACGGTGAGGTACTGCTGGTGCTGCATCCGGGCGGCACCGACGTGCGGGCGCTCAGCCCACTGCTCCATGAACTCGCCGAGGAATACCGCATCATCGCTCCCGAGCAGCGCGGCCACGGGCACACCCCCGACTGTGACGGCGAGTGGCACTTCGCGGACATGGCATCCGACACCGCAGCCCTGCTGGACGCGATGGCTGTGCGCCGAGCCCATGTGGTCGGGTGGAGCGACGGAGCGATCGTCGGGCTTCATCTTGCGCTCTCGCGGCCCGATCTGGTCGCCAGCCTGGTCTTCGGCGGAGCGCCCTTCCACGTTGACGGGTGGCGCGCTGATGTGCTGGACGGTGCGCTGCCCTCGTTCATGGCCGATGCATACGCGGAGGTGTCACCAGACGGCGCAGGACACTGGCCCGTGGTGACGGAGAAGTCGAACCGGATGCACGCCACCGAGCCTGCGGTGTCCGAACCCGAACTGCGCACGTTGACGATGCCGGTGCTCGTCGTGCTGGGCGACGATGACGAGGTGCGCTTCGATCACGTCGTGCGCATGTACGAGGCGCTGCCCGATGGCGAACTGGCGATCCTGCCGCGATCCACGCACGGTCTCATCGTGGAGAAGCCCGACCTTCTGGCCCGTGTGATCCGCGACTTCCACACTCTCGACAAGAGCAACGGCGTCGCCCCGATCCGCCGCCGACCCGACCGTCATCAAGGAGCGGGAGCATGATTGTGGCTTCGGCCTCAACTTCACGGGCGTCATCGCGACGTAGTCCGAGCCCGAGGGACCTCCTGCTGCTGGCCCGCGACCCAGCTGCGGAGCAGGTCGAGGGCGTCCGCCGACGGGGTGCCCGGCTCGGTGAGGTAGGTCGTCACGGTGAGGCCGGGGACGGATTGGACGGCGAGCACGTCGTAGCCGATGGTGAGTTCACCGACGATCGGGTGGTTGAGGCGTTTGGTGCCGCTGGTGTGCAGGCGCACCGTGTGGCTGCTCCACCAGGTGCGGAACGGCGCGCTGTGGGTGGAGAGCTCGCCGACGAGGTTCATGAGCGCGCGGTCCGCGGGGTCTTGGCCGGCGAGCAGGCGCAGCGACGACACCGCTCCTCGGGCGCTGTTCTCCCAGTCGGGGTAGAACCGCTGGGAGCGGGGGTCGAGGAATAGGTAGCGAGCATGGTTGAGCGGCTGGCCCTTCTCGGGAAAGAGGTGCGGGAACAGGGCCCGGCCGAGGCGGTTCGACGCGACGGGGTCGCCGATGCGACTGAGGGAGACGACCGGGACCTCGTGCATGGTGTCGAGCAGGTGCGCGACCCGAGCCGGGACCTTCGGCGCCGGCTTGGCTCGCGCGGCGCGAGGCGTCGTGGTTGCTGTGCGGGCCAGGTCGAGCAGATGGGTGGTCTCGGCTTCGTTCAGTTGCAGGCCGCGGGCGAGGGCGTAGAGAACGCTGTCGGAGACGCCGGAGAGGTCGCCGCGTTCCATGCGGGTGTAGTAGGCGGTGGAGACGCCGGCGAGTTGGGCGACCTCTTCGCGGCGCAGGCCGGGGACGCGGCGTTCTCCGCCGAACACGGTCAGGCCGGCCGTCTCGGGGGTGAGGCGTCCGCGGAGGGCCGTCAGGTACTCCTGCACGTCACGGCGGTTGTCCATGAGTCTCAGGCTAGGGCGGCGCTCGCAAGCGCTGGGAGATAACACTAGTGACTCCCACTCGATGCCGGGTGCGACCTAGCGTCGATGGCATGACGAACACGACGATCACCCTGAACAACGGCGTCACGATGCCCACCCTGGGCTTCGGCGTCTTCCAGACCCCCGCGGACGAGACCGCGACGGCCGTCGCCGAGGCGCTGAGGGTCGGGTACCGGCACATCGACACCGCCGCCGCGTACGGGAACGAGCGCGGCGTCGGCGACGCCGTCCGGGACTCTGCGCTCGCGCGCGACCAGGTCTTCCTCGAGACGAAGCTGTGGATCAGCGATTACAGCTACGACACGGCGCTGCACTCGTTCGAGAAGTCGGCGGGCAAGCTGGGTGTCGACCGAATCGACCTGCTGCTTCTGCACCAGCCCCTCACGAGCCGGTTCGACCTCACCCTGGACGCCTATCGGGCGCTGGAGAAGCTCTACGCCGACGGCAAGGTCCGCGCGATCGGCGTGTCGAACTTCATGCCCGAGGTGCTCACCGAGCTGTTGGAGAAGACGGAGATCGTGCCTGCGGTGAATCAGATCGAGGTGCACCCCTACTTCCAGCAGCCCGAACTGCAGACCCTGCACGCAGAGCACGGCATCCTCACTCAGGCGTGGTCGCCCATCGGCGGCGTCACGATCTATGGCGCGGGTCAGAGGAGCACTTTGGAGAACGAGACGATCGGTCAGATCGCCGCGGAGCACGGCAAGTCACCGGCGCAGGTGATGCTGCGCTGGCACCTCCAGCAAGGCCGATCCGCCATACCCAAGTCGGTCAGGCCCACCCGCATCGCGGAGAACTTCGACGTCTTCGACTTCGAGCTCACAAGCGATGAGCTCGACGCGATCGATGCGCTCGACACCGGTGTGCGCAGTGGCCCCGAGCCGTCCTCCATCACCCTGGAGACCTACGGCCGGGACATCCCCGAGGCGTGAGTTGTGCGCGAGGTTGGGGTTCGAGTCCCTTCATCGGGCGTTGGCGTGGTGTGCGTCGGTGAGTATCCGCGTCAACTGACCCTGCGGCGATAGGCGACCATCGCGAACACGTACGCCACGACGAGGATGCCGACGCACCAGGCCAGCGCGATCCAGATGTCCGCGCTCGCGGGTTGGCCGGCGAGCAGGTCGCGGATGGCGTTCACGATGGAGGTGACCGGTTGGTTCTCGGCGAACCAGCGCACCGGCCCGGGCATCGTCTCGGTGGGGACGAAGGCGGAACTGAGGAACGGCAGGAAGATCAGCGGGTAGGAGAACGCGCTGGCGCCGTCCACGGTCTTCGCCGTGAGGCCGGGGATGACGGCGATCCAGGTCAGTGCCAGGGTGAACAGCAGCAGGATCCCGGTGACGGCGAGCCACTCGAACAGGTTGGCCCCGGTGCGGAAGCCCATCAGCAGGGCGACGCCGGTGACGACCACGAGCGCGACGGCGTTGGCGACCAAGGAAGTCAGCACATGCGCCCACAGCACGGAGGATCGGGCGATGGGCATGGACTGGAAGCGTTCGAAGATGCCGCCTTGGGTGTCTCCGAAGAGTCGGAACGCGGTGTAGGAGATGCCGGAGGCGATGGTGATCAGCAGGATCCCGGGCAGCAGGTAGTTCACGTAGTTGCCGGTGCCCGCGCCCTGTCCGGTGTCGATCGCGCCGCCGAAGACGTAGACGAACATCAGCATCATCGCGATCGGCATGAGTGCGGTGGTGATGATGGTGTCCGGGCTGCGGAGGATGTGCCGCAGTGACCGTCCGGTGAGGACGGTGGTGTCGCCGAGGAAGTGCGCGGTCATGATTCGTCCCTTCCGCCGGCGCCGACGATGGAGAGGAAAACCTCTTCCAGCGTCGGCTGCTTCTCGACGTACTCGATCGTGGCGGCCGGGAGCAGCTGCTTGAGCTCGGCGAGGGTGCCGCCCGCGATGATCGTGCCCTGGTGCAGGATCGCGATGCGGTCGGCGAGCTGCTCGGCCTCGTCGAGGTACTGGGTGGTCAGCAGCACCGTGGTGCCGCCCTGGGCGAGCTGCTTGATGGTCTGCCAGACCTCGATCCGGGCCTCGGGGTCCAGGCCCGTGGTCGGCTCGTCGAGGAAGACAACAGGCGGCTTGCCGATGAGGCTCATCGCGATATCCAGGCGGCGGCGCATGCCGCCGGAGTAGGTCGCTACCCGTCGGTCTGCCGCGTCGGTGAGCTGGAACCGCGTGAGCAGGTCGTCGGCGATCGCATCCGGGTGGTTCACATGCCTGAGCCTGGCGATCAGGATCAGGTTCTCCCGCCCGGTCAGAATCTCGTCGACGGCGGCGAACTGCCCGGTCAGGCTGATCGACTCCCGCACGTCGCCGGCCTGCGTGGAGACGTCGGAGCCGTTGACCGTCGCGGTGCCCGCGTCGACCTGGAGCAGGGTGGAGAGGATCTTCACGACCGTGGTCTTGCCGGCTCCGTTGGAGCCGAGCAGGGCGAAGATGCTGCCGCGGTGGACGTCGAGGTCCACGCCGCGCAGCACCTCCAGCTTGTCGTACGACTTCTGCACGCCGCGCATGCTGATCATCGCGGTGGCCGCCGGTTGAGGCGTCATGAGCGTGCTCCTTACTGGTCCGGGCGGGAGGGGGTCGTCCGCTACTTCGTGTTACGATCTAGTGGTACCATGTGATACGAAGTAGCACAACCCGCGGGACGAAGGACATGGATCATCGACGGATTGACCGAGATGTTGAAGGGCACGCTGGAGGGCTGCGTCCTGCGGATCATCGACGCCGAGGAGACCTACGGTTACGCGATCACCCGTCGGTTGACCGAACTCGGTTTCGCCGATGTCACCGAGGGGACGGTCTACACGATCCTGCTGCGGCTGGAGAGGCGCGGACTGGTCGATGTCGCGAAGCGTCCGTCGGAGCTGGGTCCGCCGCGCAAGTTCTACACGCTCAACGACACCGGACGCGGGGAGCTCGCGAGGTTCTGGGCGAGATGGGACTACCTGTCATCACGGATCGAGAAACTCAAGGAGGATCGAGCGTGAACTTCTGGGAGAGGATCACCGGAAGCGACCTGACGCGGGATTGGCAGGCGTTCGAGGCCCGGGTCGCGATGTTGCCCGAGGACTACCGCCAGGCGTGGGAGCAGATCGAGGCACACCTGTGGGAGCACAGCGACGTCACCGGGCGCAATCTCACCCCGATCGTCGACGGCGTCCTCGGACTTCTCGAGACGACCGCGGCGGACGGGCAGGGCGTTGCGGAGGCGCTGGGGGACGACATCCCCGGCTTCTGCGCGGCGGTGGCCGGCGGGCACGGCGCGAAGGACTACCGGGACAAGTGGCGCGAGCAGCTGAACCGGAACGTCGCGCGCAGGCTGAATCGGCTGGAAGGCTGACATGAGCATCAGGGACCTCATCGACGGCAAGCGGCAGTGGCGCGCGCACATGGCGCGGGTCAAGGCGCTGCCGCCCGACTATCGGATCGTCTATGAGGAGATGCAGAAGTACCTGTTCAAGATCGGACCCATCTCCCTGATCGACGGCGAGTTGCTCTCCGAGATCGTCGACTTCTTCGAGACCGGGGTCGCCTCGGGCACGAGCGTCCTGGAACTGATCGGCCCCGACGTCGCAGCCTTCTGCGACGGCCTCATCGGCGACGAGCAGACCTATGCCGACCTCTACCAGGAGTCCATCCGCAAGAAGCGCTGAGCCGGCCCGCACGAACGAGCCGAATGGTGCGGCCGATCGTGCTGAGCCAGCCTTCGCCACACCGTGCCCCGGTGAGCCCCGAGCCGATGAGCCGGCGCGTTCAGGCCCCCTTGCGCGCGGGCTGTTCGCATCGATCAGCGGCTCAGGTGTTGCGGGCATAGGCCGTGCCTCCGACTTGCCTCGTCGTTGAGATCCGACTCGCAGCGGACACAGGCAATACCCCGGAAGATCGTGCCTGGTTGATCGGGATCGGCTGGGACCGGTGTCGTGTTGTAGGTATCCGCGAATCGTGCGACCAGACGGGGATGCCTGCGGCCGAGCATCCGGTGAATCTCGGCCGCAGCGCGCGCCGGGTTCTTTTGCACGGCCGCGAGCAGATCGACACCTTCCTGGTATGCCTGCTCGGTGAACCGTGACGCCATGAAGTAGTCCGGGTTCACCGCGCTCATCCCATGCGCCGCGAGATCATCGAACGCGAAGTCATCGACATCGGCTGTGATCAGAAACTGGGCCCCGGCGCGGATCGCGTCCGCCACCACCTGTCGGTCCTGGGCGGTGCTGGTCAGCAGGCCCTCCGTGCTCCTGGCTGTCGGCGACAACTCCGTACCGAGAATTTCTTTGCGCACGACTGATGTTCGCGATGCCCGCCCGCGAGCGTGCCGGTCGGCTTCGATCTCGACGTGCTTCGACCAAGTCCAGCGCAGCCCGTCTGCACGCGCCCGGCGATCAGCAGCGTGCGAGTGACCGGCGAGGCGAGTGCATTGGCGTCGAGAAAGAGCAGCGTTGGGTCACTCACCGAGCAGCTCGGCCTCGATATCGGCAGCGGACGCCTCGGCCATGCGTCGCACGAGTTCGCGACTGTACCGCTCGTACTCGTTCAGCGGGATGCGGTGGTGCGTTCCGACCTTGATGGCCTGGATGTCACCGTCGGCGATCCGGCGCAGTACCGTGGAACGCGACATCCCCAACCGTTTGGCGACCTCAGCGGGAGTAAGCAACTCCACCCGGGTGGAGAAGTCGACCACCTCTCCGCGCTTCCTCGCCGAGTCCAGAAACGCGCGCACGCGCGCCCAGTCATCGCTCGACAGGTGCGCCGGGTTGACAGTCATGCTGTTCATGCCGCCAGTGTACTCATCGGTGACCACTTGCACACCATTAAGTGTCCACAGCGGCGGGCGGTCAGCCCTTCGCTTCTCGGACGTCTGTTCCGTGCTCGGCGAACGCCTTGAAGTCCTGCATGTGCTGTCGCGATTGCTTGATGAAGGCACCGCGCATGAAGGGAGCCGCCCATCGCATCGGGCCGGTGAACCGGTATTCGTTCTCGCTCACCCACAGCGTGCTCTCGGGACCGGATTCAGTCAGGCGTTCGCGCGCGGCACTCCACATGCCGTCAGCGACGATCTCACGCTCGAAATGGACGACGCGGTCGGACGGGACCTCGTGCAGGTTCGCCGGTTCCCGGCGGGTGATGGTCTCGGTGCACTCCATGGTCTGTTGCCCGGACCGGAACACGACCCGCGATTCGGTGCCGACCTGCCCGTCCGCGCCGTGTACCGGTTCGTGCGATACCAGGCCTCGCAGCCACTTCGGTCGGTGTGCGGGGCCTTCGAGGAGTTGGAGGACCCTCTCCCGGGGCAGCGCGATCTCGATCGAAACGGTGAATCTCATGGCGTCCTCCGGGTTCCCCAGCCGATGGCCCACGATGAGGGGTGGAAGGTCATGTGTTCTCGTCCTTTCCGTTCGTTCCCAGGTAGAACGCCGCGGTCCGCAGTGCTCGGGTCTTTGCGATGCTCGCGGGCGTTCCCGCTTCTTGGTCCACCCGACCCCACCGGTCGGCGGCCCGACGAGTGAGTTCCTGACCCTCGGGCGTGCTCGCGAACGCCGCCATCTCATCGGGCGCGCACCGGGGGTCGTCCGCGAGATGCAGCGAGAGAGCTCGCAGGGATTCCTCCCATCCGACGCCGGTTGCTGCTGGACCGTAGGTCTCCCAGTGGTCGTCGGGCGGGCAGTGGTGGATCAGCCGGAGCACGGTCCGCTCCTCCGCAGTCTGGATGAGGTGGACGTCGACATGGCTGACATTCCCCTGGTACTCCCACGTGATCGCCAGGTGCCGGCCCGGTTCGCATCGCAGGATGTCGCCCTCCGTGCCGCTGCTGGTGAGCGTGTACCTGCCGCCGGGCCCGAGGTCGCCGCGCACCGGCTCGAACCAGCGCGAGAGTCGCCCGGGACTCGTGCACGCGTCCCACAGGTCGGCGGCGTCGGTGTCGAAGGCGCGCTCCAGAATGACCTGATGCGCGTGGCCGCTGGTCGTGATCCGGCGGATCACCCGGTTGATCTCGTCGGCGATACTCACGCGATCCCGCCTCCCGCGGGTGACTTTCCCCGGCGCACTTCGTCGTCCAGGGCGGACAGGGCGCTGCTCCACAGCCCTCGGAACTGATCCAGCCACACGTCGATGTCCCGCAGGGCTCCGGGGTCGAGCGAGTAGAGCCGCCGCGTGCCGTCGGGGCGGGAGCGCACCAGGCCCGCCTCGCGCAGCCGCCGCAGGTGACGCGAGGTGGCCGGTTGGACGAGTCCGAACTCCGCCGCCATCACGTCGACAAGCTCCCCGGCGGGCACCTCGCTGCGGACGAGGCACTCGACGATGCGGCGACGAGCCGGGTCAGCCAAGGCTGCGAGGGCATCCACGCAGCCACTATATAACAGATAATGTTATGTAGGGGGCCGGTTCGAGATGGTCGGATACCTCCCTGGTCCGTAGCGTGGGCGCATGAACGGCATCGTGTGGTGGGAGATCGAGACGGCCTACCCGGAACGCTTCCAACGGTTCCACGCGGCGTTGTCGGGCTGGTCGTTCGAGCCGGCCTTCGCGGATACGGAACTGGGTGCGGACTACTGGATCATCCAGGACGGCGGCCGGGGTATCGGAGGGCTGCAGCGGGCGTCCTCGTCGGCCGCGCCGCCGTCCGCCGGACCGCGCGTCTATGTCGCGGTCGATGATCTGGAGGCTGCTCTCGACCACGTGGTCGAACTCGGTGGCGTGATCGAGCGCCCTCGGATCGCCTTGGGTGGCGACGACCGCTGGTTCGGCACCTTCCGGGACTCCACCGGCGTGTCGTTCGGCCTGTGGACCGAGCATCCGAAGCGGCCACCAGTGCCCGACACGAAATTCGCCGACCCCAGAATCGTGCCGCTGTACGACCTGTTCGAGGGAGACCGAGATGACCTCGACGCGTATGTCTCGATGGTGGAGGAGTTCGGGGCGGACCGGATCCTCGACGTGGGATGCGGAACGGGTGTCTTCGCCCTGATGCTCGCCGGGCGAGGCCACGAGGTGACCGGTGTCGACCCGGCGGCGGCGTCCCTGGAGGTGGCCCGCGCCAAGCCCGGCGCCGAGAGGGTCCGGTTCCTCCGCGGCGATGCGACGACGCTGCCACCGCTGCAGGTCGACCTGGTCACGATGACGGGCAACGTGGCACAGGTGTTCCTCACGGACGCCGAGTGGCTGGCCACCCTGGCCGGTGTTCGCGAGGCGCTGCGTCCCGGCGGTCGGCTGGTCTTCGAGACCCGGGATCCCACGCGGCGGGTGTGGGAGGAGTGGCGCCGCGACTGGGTGCCGGAGAGCATCGAGGTCCCCGGCATCGGACTCGTCGAGTCGTGGGCCCAGGTGACGCGGGTGGAGGGCTCGCTCGTCACCTTCGCCGGTGCGATCACCTTCCCGGACGGCACGGTCGTGCCCACGTCGTCCACACTTCGTTTCCGCGAGCGCGAGGAGATCGAGGAATCGCTGGTCGCGGCCGGGTTCCACCTCGACGAGGTTCGCGACGCACCGGACCGTCCCGGCCTGGAACTGGTGTTCGTCGCCAGCCGGCTGTAGGACGGGCCCGCCTAAGGGCCGAAGGGGTGTCAGGGGCGCACGGTGTCTCGTCCGACCGGCGTGTCTGGAGAGCACGAAGACCGCGTGGTCCACGCCCGGGGAAGATCGACCATCCGCACGGTGCCTCTTATCTGTAGATGCTACAGTGTACATAGGACATAGTTGTGGAGCGGCCCGTTGACCGCCCGCCCGAACAGGAGGCATGGCATGCCCGATTCACCCTTGACTCGTGTCGAATCGATCGTCTTCCCTACGCGCGACCTCGACGGGTCGATCGCGTTCTGGTCGGCCGCGTTGGGGCGCGAGGCATCCTTCCGGACCGACGACTTCGCCAGCTTCGATGCCGGCGACGTCTCCATCGGTCTCACGCAAGCTCCCTGGCGGGAGGAGCCCGTGGTGTTCTGGTCCTGCGACGACATCGAGGAGGCTCATCGCGCCCTGTCGGCGGCCGGCGCGATCACCATGGTGGAGGTGGCCGACGGCACCCTCGTCGAACGAGGGCGTGGCGAGGCCGTTCCCGGCGTGGATCCGGTCACGGGAGCCGTCGACGTGCCGGGCGCTCGCCTGGCCACCATGCAGGCACCGGATGGGGGCCTCATCGCCCTGAATCAGGCAATCGGGTTCTCGGAGTAGAACCGGCAGCAGTGAGGCATCTCCGCGCGGGGTGAGGACGTCCCCCTCCGCAGCCTTCTACACTGCACGGTGAGTCCGGAGCGGCATTCCGGCTCGGTGGTCTGCGGAGAGGAAGCGATGTCGGCCGAGCAACCTCTCCCCCCGATCATCGCGAGGATGTGGGGTCGCGAGACGGCCGCGCGACATGGTCCGCGT
This sequence comes from Micropruina sp., assembly GCA_018055925.1. Lineage (GTDB taxonomy): Bacteria > Actinomycetota > Actinomycetes > Propionibacteriales > Propionibacteriaceae > Micropruina. Next base: position 14,870 of record JAGPGQ010000012.1, on the reverse strand, counting down.
CCCAGTCTCGAGACCGCCTCGGTCGTGGATGCCGCGGTGGCCGTGGCCGACGCCCACGGTCTCGCCGGCGTGACGATGGGCAGTGTCGCGTCGCGACTCGGCGTGGCCCCGATGTCGCTGTACCGCTACGTCGGCAGCAAGGACGACCTGCTCACGATGATGGCGGACGCGGCGGCGCCGGAGCCGCCGCCGCGAGGGACGCTCGGCTGGCGGGACTACGCGGTCCGGTGGACCCGCGCGCAGCGCGATCATCTGCTTCGCCGCCCCTGGCTGCTCGACATCCCGCGCAGGGCGGCGCCCTTCGGGCCTCGTGAGTTGCGTTGGATGGAGGGCATGCTCGCCGCGCTCGAAGAGACTCGCTTGGACGTCGGGGAGTGCGTCAACATCGCCACCGTGCTTTCCGGTTACGCGAACGCGCAGGCGAACCTGGCCCGCCAACTGATGGTTCCCGACCAGGGCGCGGGTGCCTCCGTGAGCCGCCCCAGCTATGCGGCTGCGCTGAGCGAGGTGCTCGATCCCGAGGAGTATCCGATCCTCGCCTCGGTGGCCCGGTTCGACGGCTTCGGCGACTCGGGGGAGTGGATCGAGGACGCGGACTTCACTTTCGGCTTGGACCTGCTGTGCGCGGGTGTCGAAGCGCTCATCGAGCGCCTCCCCAACGAGTCGGCCGACGGCCCGGCGACGACCCCGGCCCGGTAGCCCCACGCGTCGACATGGGCTCGGAGCCCGCGCTCCACGCCGCGAGGCACTGGGACATCAGGACGAACGGAGCCGCCCTGCTCCCCGTCCGATCGATCGTCCCGGCCAGGTGCAGATCGATCTCCGGGCAGGAGAAGAGCCAACTCCCGGTCGCGCCGGAGTGCCCCACCAGCGTCCGGGGCCGTGAGCCACCCCCCATGAGCCGTCCGACACGGAACGTCATCGTCCCCAGGCCGTAGGCGATGACCGGAATGTTGCGTAGCCGGTTCGACCGCTCGGTGAGCAGCGCCGCCATCCCCCGATCGCGGAAGAGAGCCCCCGAACACAGCGCGCGCTGGAAGATCAGGAGGTCCTTCGTCGTGCTCACCAGATCATTGCTGGACTCGATCATGGCCGGCAGGTGGACAGCCTTGGATCCCGAATAGAGGGTCGATGGCGATCGTCGCGACGCACTCCCCGACCTGTCCGGCGAGTACGTGTCGACCAGTCCCAGACGATCCACGATCCTGGTCGTCACGAGTTCGGAGAACGAGTAGCCCGTCACGGTTTCCAGGATGCGGATCAACAGTTGGAACCCCGTGTCGGAATAGCGCGCTTTCTGTCTCCGGGCGCCGAGGTCCTGGGGAGCGAAGTGCGGTCGTTGCAGCTGCCGCGTCGTGTGCAGGACGTCGTCGAAGGTCCACCGCCGGTCCGCACCCCTCCGCAGGGCGTTCTCCAGGCTGCCTCCGCCGCGGCGTCTCTCGAAGTGGTCCGGCAGCCCCGAGGTATGGCTCGCCAGGTGCCGGACCGTGATCTCTCGGGTCCGGTCGACGCCCCGCCAGACATGCAGTCCCGCGAGGTCGGCGGCAGGAAGGTACCGTCCGATCCGCTCGTCGAGATCGAGCTCACCCCGTTCATGTGCCTGCAGCACGAGGGTGACGATGAAGCGCTTGGTGACGCTGGCGATGAAGAAGGGCGTAGCGGGATCAACCGCCACCCGCGCGGACGCGGCCGACCAGCGGAGCTCTCCGCTCCCGTCCGTGAGGCCGAGGACGACGTGATGGGCGCGCCCGCTCTCGACCTGACGCTCGATGATCGCGGTGAGAGGCGCGTCGACTTCAGCGGGCACCGTGTTCCCCGACGCCCGCTGCGTGACAATCCGCATCGCCACCCCCTTCCTCCTGCCGCGCCGCGGGCGACTTCTACCGACCGACCGCGTGCGCAATACACTGTAGTATATACAGTATTGAGCGATGGTCCGAACCCTGAACCGGTGCGCGGTTCATGGTCGGGTGGAGCAACCCGTGGGTCTTCGCCTCAACCGACCGGAAGGACCGTTGTGCGCAAGATCATCGTGAACAACATCGTCTCGCTCGACGGCTACTTCGCCGACGACGCGGGGAACCCGCTGGTGCTGGATACGGACGCAGCCTTCGACCGGTGCAACCGGGAGAGCCTCGCCGCCGCTGAGCTGGTGCTGCTCGGCAGAGACTCGTTCGACGGGTTCAGTTCCTACTGGCCGTTCATCGCCGATGCCCCCGCACCCGAGGACCCGGACGCGCCCGAGTCCCGCGACGTGGACGACGTCAACCGGGCGATCAGCCGGCGGTTCAACCAACTGCCCAAAGTGGTGGTCAGCGACCGCGGCCGGATCCCGGCGGACAACCCCTGGTTCGATACCACGACGGTCATCTCGCGCCGGGAGGTCGCCCCCTGGCTCGCCGAGACGAAGGCCGCCGGCGACGGAGTCATCGTCGTGTTCGCGAGCCATCGGATGTGGAACAGCCTGCTCGCCCACGACCTCATCGATGAACTGCACCTGATGGTCAGTCCCGTCGCACTCGGCACGGGCGTCCCGCTGTTCACGCAACCCGCCCGCCTGGAGTTGTCGGAGGTCCGTCGCTTCGATGACTCGTCGAACGTCCAACTCCGCTACCGCGCGGGTGCCGCCGGGGAGTGACCCCCAACAGCGGCGCGATCACAAATGTGCGAAGTCTCCGCTCACGATTACCACAACGCTTTCCGCCGGTTAGTCTGAGGCCATCAACGTGAGACCTGCGATGGAGAGGTTTCGCCACGGCCGGGGTCGTTTGTGGCGCAATCCATCCACGCGGGAATGTTCCGACCGAAAGGCTACGACTGTTCACCTACCCAGGCACATAGATACACCGTCCCGCCCGGTGCCGACCCCGTGAGCACGTGACATAGCTGTCCGCGCCAAGGCCGATATCGACGCTCCTTCCAGTGTCGGTGGCGGACGCAAACAAGAAAATCGCCCTGTCGTGGGGCGACTATGCCCAAAAGGAGGGTATGTCACGGATGAACATCATTCTTGTGGGTCACGGAAAGACCGGACCGGCCATGAAGGACGCCGTGGAGATGATCTTCGGAGCCATGCCGCGCTGCTATCCCGTCGAGTTTCTCCCGGGCGACGGATACGAGAGCCTCACGGCGACGCTCGAAGAGACCGTGAGCACCAACCGGCTGCGTCCCGAAGAGACGATCGTCGTCGCGGACCTGTTCTCCGGGAGCCCCTACAACGCGGCGGCGACGCTGGCGATCAAGGGCCGGGTCAGCGACGTCATCGCGGGCATGTCCCTGCCGATCTGCCTGACCCTGGCCCAATATGCCACCGCGGACGACCCCGCACCGGCGGTGCGGGAGATCGCGGCGCAGGCGGCGACGTTCACCAGAATCCTGAGCGATGAGCTCAAGCAATCCGAAGACGAAGAGGACTTCTGATCATGATCATTACATTGGCGCGAGTCGACGACCGACTCATTCACGGACAGGTCACGACCGTCTGGGCGAAGGGATCCAATGCCGAGCGCATCATCATCGTCAGCGACGAGGTGTTCGAGGACCAGATCCGCACCACGCTGCTGAAGCAGGCCGCCCCGCCCGGAATCAAGGTCAACATTGTGAGCGTCACGAAGGCCGCGGCGGTGTTCGGCAATCCCAGGTATGCCGACGAGAAGGTGTTCCTGCTGTTCACCACGCCGCTCGAGGTCGTCCGGCTCATCGAGAGCGGCGTCGAGGTCAAGACCCTCAACATCGGCGGGATGCAGTTCCGCGACGGCAAGACGCAACTCAACAAGGCGGTGTTCGTCACCGAGGACGAGGCCCGGGCGTTCTACCGCCTGCGCGCCCTGGGCGTCGAACTCGACCTGCGGGTCCTCAAGAGCGATCCGCCCGCCGACATCATCGCGAAGATCCGGGAGAAGTTCGGAAAGGACATGGGATAGCAATGACCGGGCTCGAGATTTTCCTCATCTTCATCTGGTCGTCCATCGTCGGCGGCGGCAGCGTCCTCGACGAGTTCCAGACCCATCGACCGCTCATCGCCTGCTCGGTCACCGGGCTGATCCTGGGCGATCCGGTCACCGGCATCATCCTGGGCGGCACCCTCGAACTGATCGCGCTGGGCTGGATGAACGTCGGTGCGGCGCAGTCGCCGGACTCCGCCCTGGCGAGCACCATCTCGACGATCCTGGTCATCGTCGGCGGCCAGAGCGTCGACACGGGCATCGCGATCGCGCTGCCGGTCGCGATCGCCGGCCAGGTGCTCACCGTGATCGCCCGATCGATCACGATCATCTTCCAGCACGCGGGCGACCGGCAGGCCGCGAAGGGCAACTTCAACGGCATCATGGCGCTGCACTTCTCCGCGCTCATCGTGCAGGCGCTCCGGGTGTCGATCCCCACCACCCTGGTGGCGATCTTCGCCAGCCCGGAGGCCGTCCAGTCGGTTCTGGGCGCGCTGCCCGAGGTGGTCACCGGCGGCATGGCCGTGGCCGGCGGCTTCATCGTGGTCGTGGGCTACGCCATGGTGCTGAACATGATGGGGGTCAAGTACCTGATGCCCTTCTTCTACGCGGGCTTCGTGTTCGGTGGCTACCTCGACCTGAGCCTGCTGGCCTGGGGCGTGGTCGGTCTGGTGACCGCCATCGTGTACGTGCAGCTCAACCCCAAGTTCTCCAAGCCGGTCGTCGTCGCCTCCGCGGCCGGCGGCGCGGTCGCCGTCGGGACCGCCGGCGGAGAACTTGCCGACGACGAACTCGAAGACTGAGGACGAAGGACGACGACCATGACCACCGAAACCATCACCCAGACCACCGACCACAGTGAGGCCGCCGTGCCGGGCGGCAAGGTCACCCGGGGCGACCTGGTGAAGACGTTCATCCTGTCGAACTTCCAGCAGGCCTCGTTCAACTTCGAGCGCATCCACGCGATGGCGTTCTGCGTCGACATGATCCCGATCATCAAGCGGCTGTACACCAGGAAGGAGGACCAGATCGACGCGCTGGAGCGGCACATGACCTGGTTCAACGTCACGCCGGCCCTGTGCGGGCCCGTGATCGGTGTCACCGCGGCCCTCGAGGAGGGCCGCTCCAGCGGCAAGGACATCGACGGCCAGGCGATCCAGAGCGTCAAGATCGGCCTGATGGGCCCGCTCTGCGGGGTGGGCGATCCGCTGATGTGGGGGACGCTCCGCCCGATCCTGGCCGCCCTCGGCGCGACGCTGGCGCTGCAGGGTTCCTGGCTCGGCCCGATCATCTTCTTCCTGGGGTTCAACACCGTGCGGCTCGGGCTGAAGTGGTTCCTGCTCGATCTCGGCTACAAGCGGGGGCTGTCGATCATCGACGACCTGGGCGGCAACCTGCTGCAGAAGCTCACCGAGGGGGCCACCGTGCTGGGGCTCTTCGTCATGGGCGTGCTGGTGACCAAATGGACGACGGTCAACATCCCCGTGGTGGTGTCGCAGACCGGTGACACCACCACCACCGTCCAGGACATCCTGGACTCGATGCTGCCCGGCCTGCCGGCGCTCGGGCTGACGCTGCTGACGATGTACCTGCTGAAGCGGAAGGTCAATCCGATCTGGCTGATCTTCGGGCTGTTCGGCCTCGGCATCCTCGGCTACTGGCTCGGCATCCTGGCCTGAGCATGCCGTCGCTCAGCAATCCCGTGCTGGCCCTTCTGGGAGGAGCGATCCTCCTCGCGGTCGGGCTGGCACGAGCCAGGCAACCGGGCAAGCGCATCGACTTCATCTACGTGTTCTTCGGCGCGATCCTGATTATCGTCGGGATCACCGGGGCCGGGATGTCCTAGGGAGGTGGAACCAGCATGCAGGATCCCGCCGACAGGATCAACGCGCTGATCAGGGCGTCCCAGCTGTACTACGGCCACGAGCTCAACCAGTCCCAGGTCGCCGAGGTCATGCGGGTGCACCGCACCGAGGTCAGCCGCATGCTCAACGAGGCCAAGCGGCTCGGAATCGTGCAGGTCACGGTCGACGCGACCTTCGGGACGGTCACCGAATCGTCGCGCTACCTCGAGGAACGGTTCGGCCTCCATACCGCATTGATCATTCCCGACCCGCCGGAGCTCAATTACGTGCAGCGGCTCACCAAGGTGGGCAAGTACGCCGACTCCTTCCTGCATTCGATCATCCGGAGCAACACCCACATCGGAGTCTCGTGGGGACTTTCCCTCGCCGTGGCGGCCGACTGCTTCCAGCACGTCCTGTTCCCGAAGAACGTGACGGTGCTGCCATTGATCGGCGGTCCTCGGGGAATCGTGAGCGCCCCCTATCAGGCGAATGGCGTGGTCTACCGGCTGGCGTCGAGGATCACCGGCGGGGTTCCCTATTCGCTCGACACGCCCGCGATCGTCAGGAGTGAGGGGTTGCGGGCGGAACTGGTCGGCAACCCGAACGTGGCCAGGGTGGTCGACATGTGGTCCAGCCTTTCGGTCGCCATCTTCGGCATCGGCAGCTCGCGGGCCACCGGAACGCGTTCCTGGCGCGAGTTCTACAAAGGGTCCGCACTCGCGGAAGGGCTCAGTCAGGGCGCCGTCGGCGATATTCTGGCGCATCCGTTCAATAGCCGTGGTGAGGCGGTGGAAGTTCCCGACGTCAATGTCATTGGAATCGACATGGAACAACTCCGCCACGTTCCGCGACGAGTTGCGGTAGCCCTGGGCAAGCCTAAGAATGCTGCTATACTCGGGGCCCTGCGAACGGGTCTCGTCACTGATCTCGCAACGAGTCAATCAACCGCGGAATCCATTATTTCGCTCATCGAGTCGGAGGGCTCGGACGTTCCACAGTAGGCACCGGCGGGTTCGCCATACCGTTTCATGACAGCGAGGATTGTTTGCATGAAGTCCATTTCAGTCAACCTCTACGGAAAGCTGGACCTCCGGCTCGAGCGCACCGAGCTTCCCCCGATCAGGGACGACGAGGTGCTGGCCGAGATCGTCACCGACACGATGTGCATGTCGTCGTGGAAGCTGCTCCAGGCCGGTGGCAGCCACAAGAAGGCCCCGGCGGACCTGGCCGCCAACCCCGTGATGATCGGTCACGAGTTCTGCGGCCGGATCCTCCAGGTCGGGGCACGGTGGGCCGACCGGTTCGCCGTCGGCCAGCGGGTCATCGTCCAGCCGGCCCTGCCGCGCGACGATCCGTTCGTCCCCGGCTACTCGTACCGCTACATCGGTGGCAACGCGACCGCGGTGATCGTCCCCGCCGAGGTGATCGAACTGGGCTGCCTGATCCCCTTCGAGGGGCAGGCCTACTACGAGGGCTCCCTGTGTGAGCCGCTGAGCTGCGTCATCTCGGCGTTCGATGCCCAGATCCACCTCATTCCGCACACCTACACGCCGGTCTCGGGCATCAAGGAGGGCGGCAGCTGCCTGCTCATCGGCGGCACCGGGCCGATGGGGCTGCTGGCCGTCGACTACGCCCTGCACGCCGACCGCAGGCCGCGCACGCTGGTGGTCACCGGCCGCGGCGAGCAGAAGCTCGAGCGGGCGCGCCGGCTGTACCGGTCGGACGAGGTGGACGTGCACTTCGTCAACGTCTCGGGCATGTCGATCGACGAGCAGCGGGACACCCTGAAGCGGCTCGGCGGCGGTGGCTTCGACGACATCATCTCGATGGTGTCGGTCGCGGACGTGCTGGAGATGGCGGGCCGGTTGCTCAATCGCGACGGCTGCCTGAACCAGTTCGCGGGGCCGAGGGACACGTCCTTCACCGTTCCGGTCAACTTCTACGACGTGCACTACAACCTCACCCGGATCACCGGGAACTCCGGCGGCACCGCCGACAGCGCCGCCGTCGCGGCGAAGCTGGTCGCTCAGGGACGGCTGGACGTCGCGAAGGTGGTCACCCACGTCCTGGGGTTGAACGCCGTCGCCGAGACGACGCTGAACCAGCCCGAGATCGGCGGCGGCAAGAAGCTGGTCTACACCCACAAGGACTTCGACCGGATCGAGTTGGAGAAGGTCGACCCGGAGACCCCGCTCGGACGGATCCTCGCCGCCCACGACGGGCTGTGGTCGCCCGAGGCCGAGGCCTGGATCCTGGCCAACATGCCCGACATCACCGTGCCGGACTGAGTTCCACGCCGGTCACCCGAACCGACGACGGCTACCGAGGCGGCAGCTGCCCCAGTTCCGGCCACGGGTCGGTCTGCCGGGCCACCCACGCGGCGACCTGGTCGGAGTTCAACGCCTCGGCGAGCTCCTGCACCCGGGCGGCGTCCGGCACCGTCACCTCGGCGGAGCGCAGCAGGCTCACCCCCGCCAGCGGCAGCGGATGCGCGGTCAGCGTGTCCGAGGTGATCCGGGCGTCCAGCGCCATCCGGCGGATCTCGCCCGAGGTCAGGTCGGCGTCCACCCGGACGTAGTCGTGCAGGACCTGGCCGATGGTCTCGACCTTGGCGGGATTGGTCAGCGCGTCGCCGCCGGCCACCGCCTTCAGGAAGTCGAGGACGACGGCCTGGGTGCGCTCCAGCCGGACCATCGGCTGCTTGGACGCCCCCAGGTAGACCTCGGCCTGGCTGCCGGTGAGCCGGAGGTCTCCGGTGCCGAAGTGCAGGCCGTCGGCGGCGATCTCGGTCCGGTTCGAGACCGTGACCCCGTCCACCACGTCGATCAGCCTGGTGAACCCCTCCAGGTCGACGGCCACGAGATGGTCCAGCCGCAGGTCGAACATGGTCTCGACCGCCCGCACCACGGCCGAGCCGTCGGGCGTGAACAGGGTGGCCAGCGTCGTGTCGGCACCGTCGGAGTCCTGCACCAGCAGGTTCGCCGGCAGCCCGATCAGCTGCAGGGCGTCGCGTCCCCCGGACAGCTGCGCCAGGTAGGCGCTGGCCAGGTCGCCGTGCTCGTCGGTGACCAGCACGAGGTAGCGCATCGGCACCGTGCCGTCCGTCACGGCCGACGTCGGCCGGCCCTGGTACTCGGGCAGCGACTCCGTCCGCTGCATCCCCGACAGGGCCTGGGTGACCGCGCCCAGGTAGAGCGAAACCAGGCCCAGGACCCCCGCGACCACCACGAAGGCGCCAAGGGTCGCGACCGCCACCAGCCGATCGCTCCGGGTACGCATGGGAACAGGCTAGATTCCCCGGGCAACCGTGTCGGCCATCCGCCTACTCTTAGGTCGATGAAGGGCGCGCGTGACCTGCTGTTCCCACCCGGTGCCTCCCGGCACGACTGGGTGCTGGACGGCATGCTCGCGCTCGGCATGTTCGTGGTCACCGTGCTGCCCTACGCCAGCTATTCGGCCTGGAACAACACCCCGCGGATGCTGCTGCTGCCGGTGTTGTCGCTGATGGTCGCCCCGCTGGCGCTGCGCCGGCATTCGCCGCTGCTGATGCTGGCCGGCTGCACCCTGGCCGGCATCGTCCAGGTGATCGTGGTCAACACCTTCACCGCCACCCTGGTGGTGCTGCCCATCGTGGCGTACTCGGTGGCCCGCTGGGTGCCGGGCACGGTGGCCAGGTCGGTGGTCGTCATCGGCGCCCTCGGCTCGCTGATCGGGCCGCTGCGCTGGACCACCGCCACCGAGGGGATCGCGGTGAGCGCCAGGTCCATCGTCCTGTTCGTGCTGGCGTCGTTCGTCTGCCTGGGCCTGATCGTCACGCCGTACGCGATCGGACGGCGGGTGCGGGAGTCGTCGGTCGCCCACGCGGACCGGATCGCCGCCGCCGAGGAGCGCTACCAGCTCCTGCTGGCCGAACGCGAACAGCAGGCCCGGCTGGCGGAGTCGCGCGCCCGGGCCACCATCGCCCGGGAACTGCACGACATCGTCGCGCACTCGCTGTCGGTGATGATCGTCCAGGCCGAGGGCGGCCGGGCGCTGGCGGCGAAACGTCCCGAGGCGGCGGCGACCGCGCTCGACACCATCGCCGACACCGGACGGGAGGCGCTCAGCGAGATGCGCCGGATCGTCGGCGTGCTGCGCAGCGAACCCGAACGGCGCGGCGCCGACTGGGAGCCGGCCCCGTCGCTGGCCGACATCCCCGACCTGGTGCACCGGGCGACCGATCGCGCCACCCTGGTGGTGCACGGCGAACCCCCGCGGGTCTCACCGGCCCTCGAGCTGACCATCTACCGGGTGGTGCAGGAGGCCCTGACCAACTTCCTCAAGCACGCCGGCCCGACCGCCACCGCGGTCGTCACCCTCGCCTACGGGTCGACCGAGATCCTGGTCGAGATCGTCGACAACGGTCCCGGCCCCGGACAGGTGACCACCATTCCCGGTCACGGCCTACGCGGCATGGCCGAACGCGTGACCAGCATGGACGGCCGGCTGGAGGCCCATCCCCTGGCCCTGGGCGGATTCGTCGTCCGTGCCATGCTGCCCGTCCACAACCCACAAGGAGCCCATCGATGAGTGCGACCATCCGGGTCTTTCTGGCCGACGACCAGGCACTGGTCCGCAGCGGCTTCCGCATGCTGATCGAGGCCGAGGACGACCTCGAGGTGGTCGGCGAAGCGCCCGACGGTGCCGCCACGCTGCGGGAACTCGCCGCCCAGGCCGCGGACGTGGTGCTGATGGACATCCGGATGCCGGTGATGGACGGGGTGGAGGCCACCCGGCGGATCGTCCAGTCCGGCCTCGGCACCCGGGTGCTGGTGCTGACCACGTTCGATCTGGACGAGTACGTGTTCGCCGCACTGAAGGCGGGTGCCTCCGGCTTCCTGCTCAAGGACGCCCGCCCGGCCGACCTGCTGAATGCCATCCGCAACGTGGCCGCCGGCGAGGCCGTGATGGCGCCGTCCGCGACCCGCCGGCTGCTCGATCAGGTGGTGCCCACGCTGCCCACCTCGCCGGGCGCCGACCGCCGGCTCGACGTGCTCACCGACCGGGAGCGCGAGGTGCTGATCGAGATCGCCGCCGGGGCCACGAACTCCGAGATCGCGGCGACGCTGTACATGGCCGAGGGGACGGTGAAGACCCACATCGGCCGGTTGCTGGCGAAACTGCAGTGCCGCGACCGGGTGGGCCTGGTGCTGCTCGCCTACGAGACCGGCCTGGCCCGCCGCTAGTGCCCCGAACGGTGGGGGTGGTGCGCGCCCGATAGGCTCGGCGGGTGCGTTATGTGTCGACCCGTGCCGCGGAGCCGGGCCCCGGGTTGCCGTTCTGCGACATCCTGCTCGGTGGGCTGGCGCCCGACGGCGGCCTGTACCTGCCGGCGTCCTACCCGCAGCTGAGCCCCCGGACCCTGATCGACTGGGGCGCGTTGCTCCGCACCGAGGGCTATCCGGCGGTGGCGTTCGAGGTGCTGCGGCTGTTCATCGACGACATCCCCGAGGCCGACCTGCGGGCGATCTGCGAGCGCGCCTACGCGTCCGAGGTGTTCGGCGAGACGGTGGTGCCGGTCACCGAACTGTCCGGCGACGTCTGGCTGGCGCACCTCTCCGAGGGGCCGACCGCCGCCTTCAAGGACATGGCGATGCAGCTGCTCGGGCAACTCTTCGAATACGAACTCGACCGCCGCGGCGAGGTGCTGAACATCCTCGGCGCCACCTCGGGCGACACCGGTTCGGCCGCCGAGTACGCCATGCTCGGACGCCGCGGCGTGACCGTCTTCATGCTGTCGCCGCACGGCCGGATGAGCCCGTTCCAGCAGGCCCAGATGTTCAGCCTGGACGATCCGCACATCGTCAACCTGGCTGTCGAGGGCGTCTTCGACGACTGCCAGGACCTGGTCAAGGCGGTGATGGGCGACCTGGCGTTCAAGCGACAGCATTCGCTGGGTGCGGTGAACTCGATCAACTGGGGCCGGGTGGTCGCCCAGGTGGTGTACTACGTGGTCGGCTACCTGCGGGTGGCCCGTCCCACCGCCGAGCCGCTGCCCCGGGTGTCGTTCGCGGTCCCGTCCGGCAACTTCGGGAACATCTGCGCCGCCCACGTCGCCCGGACGATGGGCCTGCCGATCGATGCGCTGATCCTGGCGACCAACGAGAACAACGTGCTGGACGAGTTCTTCCGCACCGGGGTGTACCGGGTGCGCCCGGCGGTGCACGAGACGTCCAGCCCCTCGATGGACATCTCGAAGGCCAGCAACTTCGAACGCTTCGTCTTCGACCTGCTCGGCCGGGACGGGGCGCGCGTCGCCGAACTGTTCGGCGCCGGACTCGCCCGGGACGGCCTGGTCGACCTCTCCGGGACGCCCGAGTTCGCGACCGTCCGGGAACGCTACGGCTTCGTGTCGGGCACCTCGACGCACGCCGACCGGGTGGCCACGATCCGCGCGGTCGAGGCCCGCGACCAGGTGGTGATCGACCCGCACACCGCCGACGCGGTGAAGCTGGCCTATGACCTGCGCGACACCATCCCGGGCCCGATCATCGTGACCGAGACCGCGCTCCCGGTGAAGTTCTCGGCGACCATCGTCGAGGCCCTGGGCCGCGAACCCGACCGCCCGGCCGCCTTCGAAGGGATCGAAGACCTGCCTCGGCAGGTCACCGACATTCCCGCGGACGTCGAGCTGCTCAAGCGGATCATCGAGGAGCGATTGGCAGTCACGCCGGTCACCGGGGATCCCGGGTCAAGCCCGGGATGACGGACGCGCCCGCGGATGGCTACCCACTCCGTCATCCCGGCGGACGCCGGGATCTCCCAACTCAGGCGTCCAGGCCCCTCCGCTTCAGCAGGTGGCTGATGTCGGGATCGGCGCCGCGGAAGTCGCGGAAGGTGTCCATCGCTTCCACCGAGCCGCCGCGGGCCAGCAGCCGCTCGCGGTAGTGCTGGCCGTTCTCCCTGGTCAGGCCGCCGTTGGCCAGGAACCAGGCGGACGTGTCGGCGTCCAGCACCTCCGACCACAGGTAGCTGTAGTAGGCGGCCGAGTAGCCGCCCTCGAAGATGTGCTTGAAGTACGTCGACCGGTACCGGGTGGGCGCCAGCGGGTAGTCCACCCCGCCGGCGGCCAGAGCCGCGGCCTCGAAGGCTGCCACCTCGTCCGGCTCGGCGGGTAGCTCGTCGAGCGGGGTCGAGTGCCAGGCCTGGTCGAGCAGCGAGGCGCCGAGCATCTCGGTGGTTGCCCAGCCCTGGTTGAACACCCCGGCCCGCTTCAGCGCGTCGATCCACTCGGCCGGAATCGGTTCGCCGGTCTCGTGATGCACGGCGTACCGGCGCAGCAGGCCCGGGTCGAGCGCCCACATCTCGTTCACCTGGGACGGGAACTCGACGAAGTCCCGCGGCGTGTTGGCGCCCGACTGGGAGCCGTAGCGGACGTCCGACAGCAGCCCGTGCAGGGCGTGGCCGAACTCGTGGAACATCGTGTTCACCTCGTCCCAGGTGAGCAGGGTGGGCTGCCCGGCGGGCGGCTTGGCGAGGTTCAGGTTGTTCACCACCACCGGCTGCTGGCCGAGCAGGTGGTTCTGGTCGACGATGTTGTTCATCCAGGCGCCGCCCTGCTTGCCGGCCCGGGTGTAGTAGTCGGCCACGAACAGCCCGAGCCCGGTGCCGTCGGCGTCGAACACCTCGAAGACCCGCACCTCGTCGTTGTAGCCGGCCAGGTCGTCGCGCTCGGTGAAGGTGACCCCGAACAGCCCGGTGGCCGCGGCGAAGACGCCCTCGTGCAACACCCGCTCCAGCTCCAGATAGGGCCGCAGCAACCCGGAGTCGAAGCTGTAGCGCTGCGCCTTCAGCTTCTCGGCCAGGTACTCCCAGTCCCAGGGCTGCAGCGGCTCGTCCTGCAGCCGCTGCAGTTCGGCCGCCTCCGCCCGGGCGTTGCGCACCGCGGAGGGCACCAGGCGCTCCAGCATCCGCCGCACCGCCGTCAACGTCTTCGCGCACCCCTCCGCGGCGACGTACTCGGCGTGGTGCGGGTAGCCGAGCAGTCCGGCCCGCTCGGCCCGCAGCCGGGCGATCTCGACCAGCAGCGCGCGGGTGTCGTGCTCGCCCGACCAGCCCCGGCCGACCGCGGCGGCGTGCACCCGCTGGCGCAGGCCGCGGTCCGCAGCCTCGGCCAACACCCCTTGTGGAGTGCAGGAATCCAGTTCGAGCAGCCAGCCGTCAAGGCCGCGTCCCTGGGCCGCCGCGCGGGCCGCGGCCCGGGTCGCCTCGGACACCCCGGACAGGTCGGCCTCGTCGGTGACCGCGACCGCGGCCGCGTTCGAACCGGCCAGCGCCGTCCGGCCGAACGCCGAGGTGAGCTCGGCCAGCCGGGCGTTGAGTTCGCGCAGCCGGGCCTGGGCTTCGTCCGGCAGATCGACCCCGGCGCGGACGAAGTCGCGCAGATGGGTCTCCAGCCAGTAGCGGGCGGCGCCGTCCGCCTCGACCTCACCGGCCTCGACCCGTTCGTTCAGGGCGACCACCCGCCGGTACAGCGCCCGGTTCTGGTAGATCGCGTCGCCGAACCTGGCCAGTTTCGGTGAGATCTCGGCATCGATGGCGTCGAGTTCCTCGGTGGTGTCGGCCGGCTGGACGGTCCAGAACGCGCCCAGCGCCCGGCTCAGCAGCTGCCCCGACCGCTCCCAGGCCTCGATCACGCCCTCGATCGTCGGCAGCTCGGCCTGATCGGCGATCGACTGCAGCTCGGCGAGCTTCTCGGCGATGCCGGTCTCGACCGCGGGCAGGTAATGCTCGGCCCGGACGTCGCGCCACGGCGTCAGTTGATAGGGCAGCGTCGAGGGCCGGCTGAACGGATTGGCCTGATCGAGACTCATGCCGCCATCCTTGCCGAATCGGCCGCTCAGAGCACGATCGGGGTCCCGTTGCCGCCGGCCATCGGCTTGCCGGCCGCGGCCCAGGCCAGCGTCCCGCCGTCCACGTTGACCGCGTCGGTGCCATGGGCGACCAGGTAGGCCACCACCTGCGCCGACCGGGCGCCGGAGCGGCAGATCACCGGCAGCGGACCGTCGGTGACCGGCAACTCGTCCAGCCGGGCGATCAC
>JAGPGQ010000356.1 GCA_018055925.1 Micropruina sp. | reverse complement strand
CTGGACGTCCGCAACGAGACCGCCCGGCTGGCCGTCGACCTGGTCGAGTCCCTGTTCGGCAAGAGCACCTTGCTGCGGATCAACGAGGATGACCGGGACTGACCCCCGCCAGGGCGGCGTCCGGCTGCCCGAGCGCGCGTGGCGCGCCCGGGCGGAGCGGCACGACCGGCGGGTCGCCGCGTGGACCGAGCCACACCTGCGGCGCCGGTCGCGCGGCGAACGCCACCCGGTCGAGGACTTCCTCTGGGAGTATTACTCGTACTCCCCCGGGGCGCTGCGCACCTGGCACCCGGGCTGGGGCGTCACCCTCACCGGCGATGTGGCCGGCTTCGGCGGCGTCCGCGGCTACCTGGTGGACGGCGATGGCGCCCGGGTGGACCCCGCCCTGGCGTTGCGTCGCGCCGACCAGGTGCGCTGGACCAGGGAGCTGCTGCTGGCCACCAACGCCCGGCCCGCCCATTGGGGCTGCTTCGGGCTGCACGAGTGGGCGATGGTCTACCGGTCGAGCCCGGACGAGCTGCGGCACACCCGGCTGCCGCTGCGCCTCGGCCACGCCGGCACCGACGAGGTGGTCGAGGGCCACCGGATCAGCTGCACCCACTACGACGCCTACCGGTTCTTCACCCCCGCCGCCCGGCCGCTGAACACCCAGACCCCGACGCTCGAGGCCCGGCTCGAGAACGAGCAGCCCGGCTGCCTGCACGCCGGCATGGACGTCTACAAGTGGGCGCACAAGCTCGCCCCGTTCACGCCCGCCGAACTGGTCGCCGACTGCTTCGAGCTGGCCCGCGAGATTCGGCTGGTCGACATGCGGGCCTCGCCCTACGACCTCTCCTGCTTGGGGCAACCGCCGATCCCGATCGAGACCGCCGAGGGCAAGGCGCAGTACCTGGAGCTCCAGCGGGAGTTCGCCGGCCGGGGCGGCCGGCTGCGGGAGCGAGTGATCGCGGTCTGCGAGCGGGTGCTGCGCTCGGTGTGACATCGGCGGCCGACCGGTGCCCGACCGGCCGGCCTGAGCTCCGGCGGGGGCCCGCGCCGGACAGTCTGGCCGAAAGTCGGTGGCTTTCGGCCGCGCCGGGCGTTGGGCTGGGAGTTCATCCTTCCGGAAGGACTACCCATGCGACCGACGATCCGAAGACTCCTGCTGGCCGTGCTCACCCTGTGCCTGCTACCGCTGGCGGGAGCGCCCGCCCAGGCAGCCGACCGCACCTCCCCGCGAGAACGTGCCCGGGTGGACGCCGTGCCCACACCGGTGTTGCGTTGGCAACCCTGTGAGCAGGGCGAATGTGCCCGCGTCCGACTGCCGCTGGACTACGACCGGCCGCACGGTGAGACCGTCGAGGTGGCGTTGAGCCGGCTGCCGGCGCGGAACCCGGCCCGGCGGATCGGCAGCCTGTTCCTGAACCCGGGCGGGCCCGGCGCCTCCGCGACCGCGTTCCTGCAGCGCGCCAAGGAATGGCTCGGCGACGAGGTGCTCGACCGGTTCGATCTGATCGGGATGGACCCGCGGGGCACCAACGACAGCACCAACAGCCGCTGCTTCCGTTCCGTCGAACGCCTCGACCGGGTCACCGGCACCCTGCTGGGCACGCTGTTCCCGGTGACCTCCGCCGAGGAGGCCCGGTTCACCCGGGCTGCGGCGACCCTCTCCCGGGCCTGCTCGCGGCACGGCCGGAAGCTGGCCACCGCCATGTCCACCGCGCAGGTCGCCCGCGACATGGACGTGGTGCGGCGCGCCGTCGGCGACGACAAGCTGAGCTTCCTCGGGTTCTCCTACGGCACCTACCTCGGCCAGACCTACGCCAACATGTTCCCCGACCGGGTGCGGGCGATCGCCATCGACGGCGTGGTCGACCCGCGCGCCTGGGTCGGCGACCGGCGCTCCGCGTCCACCCCGGTGTCGGTCCGGATGGACTCCGCCAGCGCATCCTCGGCCGCCCTGGACGAGCTCCTGCGGCGCTGTGCCGCCAGCAGGAAGTGCCCGCTGGCCTCGCCGAAGTCCGACTTCGCGAAGGTGGCCAAGAAGCTGCGCGCCGAACCGGTCGTGCTGGACGACCCGGAAGGTCCGCTGACCATCACCTACCAGGTGTTCATCACCACGGTGCTGTACGCGCTGTACAGCGAGGAGGGCGCCGAGTCCGTCCCCGAGCTGACCGCGACCCTGCGGCAACTCCAGCAGCCGAACGTGTCGTTGTCGCTGAACCGGTCGCTCGGCGGCGCCTACCAGCGGGCCGCCGCCCGCGCCACCGAACGGGCCAGCACGTACTTCAACCAGGTCGAACAGGTGCCGATCGTGCTGTGCAGCGACAGCCGCAACCCGCGCTCGCTCGCCACCTGGGCTCGGCTTGCCGACGCCGAGGACGCCCGGGCGCCCTGGTTCGGCCGGCACTGGCTGTGGGGTTCGGTCTACTGCGCCGGCGAGGCCTGGACGGCTTACGACGAGGACGCCTACACCGGCTCGTTCGACGCGGTGACGGCCAACCCGATCCTGGTGATCGGCAACCACCACGACCCGGCGACCAACTACGCCGCCGCCGAGGCGGTGGCCGGCCTGATCCCACGCAGCCGGCTGCTCAGCAGCAACAACTGGGGCCACACCGCCTACGGCGTCTCGGCCTGCGCCACCCGGCACGTCGACCGCTACCTGATCAGGGGCTCCCTGCCTCCGGCCGGGACGGTGTGCACCGACGGCAAGCAGCCGTTCTGACCTCGGTTGTGGGTCGCCTTGACCCACACTGCGTCAGTCTCCGCGGAGTGGCGGACTCCCATCATCCCGGCGGTCGTCGGGATCTGGTCCCGCGCACCGGCGGACGCGCGTGAGTGCGGGTCCGACCCCCCTGCCCGCGGTGTTGATGATCGCGCGATCGGCATCTGGTTTCAGAAACGCTCAGATGCTTTCGGGAAATAGGCCGAAAGCAGTGTTGTCACCCGCCAGTAGGTGACGATCGCGCGATC
>JAGPGQ010000355.1 GCA_018055925.1 Micropruina sp. | reverse complement strand
CTGACCTGCAGGGTCACGGTTCTGGTGTCACTCATTTCGGTTCCTTCCCGATGGCGGGGTCGGTGGTGTCGGGGTGGGGCCAGTGCCAGTCGGCGACGGCGGGGATGTCGGTGCCGTGCTCGCGGGTGTGGGCGCGGGCGTGCAGGCGGGCGTCCTGCAGCTCCTGCCGCAGGCCGGCGTGGCGGGCGGCGAGGCCCGGGACGTGGTCGAGGACGTCGATCGCGAGCCGGTACCGGTCGAGGTCGTTGAGCATGACCATGTCGAACGGGGTCGTGGTGGTGCCGCGCTCCTGGAAGCCGTGCACGTGCAGGTTCTGGTGCCCGGCGCGCTTGTAGGTGAGTCGGTGGATCAGCCACGGGTAGCCGTGGTAGGCGAAGATCACCGGCTTGTCGGGAGTGAAGATCGCATCGAACTCCCGGTCCGGGAGACCGTGCGGGTGCTGGTCCTCGGATTGCAGCCGGGTCAGGTCGACCACGTTCACCACCCGCACTCTCAGGTCGGGGATGTGCTCGCGCAGCAGCGCCGCCGCGGCGAGGGTCTCGAGGGTGGGGACGTCGCCGGCGGCGGCGAGCACCACATCCGGCTCGGTGCCTTCGGTTTCGGTGCCCGCCCACGGCAGGATCCCGAGCCCGCGGGTGCAGTGCTCGATCGCCTCGTCCATCGTCAGCCACTGCGGGGCGGGCTGCTTCCCGGCGACGACGACGTTGATGTACCCGGCCGAGCGCAGGCAGTGGTCGTAGGTGGACAGCAGCGTGTTCGCGTCGAACGGCAGGTAGACGCGGACGATGTCGGGGCTCTTGT
Source organism: Micropruina sp. (assembly GCA_018055925.1). GTDB lineage: Bacteria > Actinomycetota > Actinomycetes > Propionibacteriales > Propionibacteriaceae > Micropruina. The sequence goes on along the minus strand of JAGPGQ010000355.1, from coordinate 2,161 downwards.
TCAGGGCGAGGTCGATGAACCCGGGGTCCTGGTGAGAGAACCCGTTGTGGTCCTGCCGCCAGACGTGGCTGGAGAGCAGGTAGTTGAAGCTCGGGATCGGGTCCCGCCACGACACCTCCCGGGCCGCTTCGAGCCATTTGGCGTGCTGGTTGAACATCGAGTCGACGATGTGGGTGAACGCCTCGTAGCAGTTGAACAGCCCATGCCGGCCGGTAAGGACGTAGCCCTCGAGCCAGCCCTGGCACTGGTGCTCGCTGAGCACCTCCATCACCCGCCCAGTCGGGGCCAGGTGCTCGTCGACGGGCTCCACGGCCGCGTTCCACTGCTTGCCGGTGGCCTGGTAGACGGGTGGGGCGAGCCGGTTGGAGGCGGTCTCGTCCGGGCCGAAGATGCGGAAGTTGTCCGGGTTGTCCCGGATCACCCCCGCCAGCCACTCGCCCAGCACGCGGGTCGCTTCCCCGGTTCCCGCACCCCGCTCGGCCGGGTCGACCGGCTGCGCGTGCTTGTGGAAGTCCGGGAGCCGCAGCGGGACGGTGAGTTGTCCGCCGTTGCCGGCCGGGTTCGCGCTCATCCGCCGATCCCCGTCCGGGGCGATCGCGACCGTGGCCGGGCGGGGGGCGCCGGTCACGTCGAACAGCTCGTGCGGGCGGTAGGACGCCAGCCAGTCCTCGAGGATCCGCAGGTGCTCGGGATTGTCGCGGACCTCGGCGAGCGGCACCTGGTGTGCCCGCCAGGTGCCCTCCACCGGCAGACCGTCGATGATCTTCGGGCAGGTCCACCCCTTCGGGCTGCGCAGCACGATCGCCGGCCACGCCGGCCGCCCCTCCAGCGTCCCGGCCGCCGCGGCGGCCTTGATGTCCGCGATCTCATCCAGCACCGCATCCAGGACCGCCGCGAACGTCGCGTGGGACTCCTGCGGGGTCTCGCCATCGAAGCCGACCGTGACGACGTGGGGGTGATGGCCGTAGCCGCGCAGCAGCGCGACCAGCTCTTCCTCGGGGATGCGGGACAGCACGGTCGGGTTGGCGATCTTGTACCCGTTCAGATGCAGGATCGGCAGCACCACCCCGTCATGGGCGGGGTTGAGGAACTTGTTGCCGTGCCACGCGGTCGCCAGCGGCCCGGTCTCCGCCTCCCCGTCACCGATCACGCAGGCGACCAGCAGGTCGGGGTTGTCGAACGCGGCCCCGTAGGCGTGCACGAGGGAGTAGCCCAGCTCCCCGCCCTCGTTGATCGACCCGGGCGTTTCCGGGGACGCGTGCGAGGGGATCCCGCCCGGGAAGGAGAACTGCCGGAACAGCGCCCGCAGCCCCTCTTCGGTGCGGTCGATGCCCGGGTAGCGTTCGGTGTAGGTGCCGTCGAGGTAGGCGTTGGCGACCATGCCGGGTCCGCCGTGCCCGGGCCCGGTCACGTACAGGGTGTTCAGGTCGCGGTCGCGGATGGCGCGGTTCAGGTGGGCGTAGAGGAAGTTCAGGCCCGGGGTGGTGCCCCAATGCCCCAGCAGCCGCGGCTTGATGTCGTCCCGGCTGAGGCGGTGGCGCAGCAGCGGGTTACCCTGCAGGTAGATCTGCCCGATGCTCAGATAGTTCGCCGCCCGCCACCACGCATCCACCGCCGCCAACTGCTCGGCGGTGGCATCAGTGGTGCGGTGCGCCCACGCGGGGGGTGCCGGTGTGGGGGTCATGGTCGGTCTCCTTCCGATCCGCGACCGCTCGGGTCGCGCCAGGTGCGAATGACGGTGGTCATGGTGTTGCCGCCGGGATGAGAACGGTGGCGGTGGTGTCGCGGATCCAGACCACGCCGCGGTCATCGACCAGGACGATCGCACCGTCCCCGGTGACCCCGAGGGCTTGGACGGTTCCCGTGGTGGTGCCGACGTTCTCCCAGCCGGTGCCGACTAGGCGTCGCAACGTCCCGTCGGTGTCCACTCCGACCACCCCACCGGTTGGGTCGGTCTCCACCAGGTACAGCACTGGCGCGTCCGGCGCCGGGGTGAAGGTGGCGCCACCGTCGGTGCTGTGCTGCAGCCCGTCCTGGGTGGCGGCGTACAGGGTGCCGTCGGTCGCGGCGGCCAGGTCGACGGCGGGCAGCTCGGCACCGTCCGCCCAACTCTGCCCGCCGTCGCTGCTGGTGCGCAGCAGCAGCCGGGAGGATCCGATCC
>JAGPGQ010000011.1:27677-31633 GCA_018055925.1 Micropruina sp. | reverse complement strand
GGGAGCGGCAGTACGCCGAGGCCCAGGCCCGCTGGGAGGCCCACAAGCAGCAGGTCAAGGACGCCGAGGCGGCCATCGTCGAGGCGGCCGTCGCCGAGGTCAGCACCGCGGCGTACTCCGCCGGCGGTGCCCCCGCCACCCGCGGCGAACAGCAGGGCTCGCTCGCCTCGGACGAGGCGCTGCAGGCGCTGCGCGACCGGCTCACCGGCAGCCGCTGAGGCTCGCATTCCGCTCGAACCGGCGCGGTTCCCCTTGTGGGAGCCGCGCCGGCTCGTTTCCCGGCCATGGACGCGGGCTGCGGCCAGCGGGCATGCTTGCCGCGGGGGGATTGGCATGACACAGGAAATGACCGAGGACCGGAAGACGTTCGAGAATTACCCCGGCCGCGCCGGGGGCCGCTCGTCGTCCACCGTGGCGACCGGCCCGGACGGACCCGGCGCCGGGTCGCCCGGCGAGGGCGTGTCCCGGCGGGGCCTGATCGGGTTCGCGGCGGGCACCATGGCCGGCCTGGGGGTCGGCGCGGTGGGAGCGCTGGTCGGCCTGCCGCTGTGGGCGGCCAGCGCGACCTTCGAGCCCGAGGAGGCCCAGCCTAAGGCGTCCCCGTTCGACGGCCTGGACGTGGGTGAGGACTTCATCGGCATCGGCTCTCACGCCGTCCAGATACCCGACGGCTGGCTCGCCGAGGCCACCGGGCCCGAAAGCGCCACCCTGAGCCGCGGCGACAACCGGGTCTCGCTGTGGGTGTTCGAACTCGAGGGTGCCGACCCCGTCCGCGAACTCCGGTCCGCGGTCACCCGGTTCGACGCGGTACCGAGGGGCGTGACCCTGGCCTTCGAGACCGGGGCGGACGAGTTCCCCGCCGCCTACGCCGGCGGCACCGGCACCTGGCGCGGCAAGCCCGTCCAGGTGGTGGTGGAGCTGTCGACCTGGTACGGACGCGGACTGCTCACCGCCCTCTGGCTGACCGATCCGATGGGCTCGCGGACGCACCGGGAGGGTGCCCGCGTCCAGGAGAGCGCCCGCCGATGACCCCGCGACCGGGGACGACGACGGTCGGTCTGACCGGCGGGATCGCGTCCGGCAAGTCGGCGGTCGCCGACCGGCTGGCCGAACTGGGCGCCGTGGTGGTCGACGCCGACGTGCTGGCCCGCGAGGTGGTGGCGCCCGGCACGCCGGGGCTGGCCGCGATCGCCGGGCGCTTCGGCGACCACCTGCTCGCCGCCGACGGAACCCTCGACCGGGCCGCGCTGGGGGCGATCGTGTTCGCCGATCCGGCGGCCAGGCGCGACCTGGAGGCGATCGTGCACCCCGCCGTCCGGGCGCGGGCGATCGAGCTGACCGAAGCCGCCCCGCCGGGAGCGGTCGTGGTGCAGGTGATCCCGCTGCTGGTCGAGACGGGTCAGCAGGCGGCCTTCGACACGGTCGTGGTGGTGGACATCGACCCCGAACTGCAACTGCAGCGGCTGATCGCCCGCAACGGCCTGACCCGAGAGCAGGCGCATGCCCGGATCGACGCCCAGGCCACCCCCGAGGAACGGACGGCCGCCGCCCACGAGGTGCTCCGCAACAACGGGACGCCGGACGAACTGCGCGCCCAGGTGGACGCGCTCTGGACCCGTCTGCGGGACGCCTCTCGGCGCGGCGACCGGACTCGTGGCAACCTGATCCGGTGAGCACACCGTCCCCGACCTACGAGAACTACCCGCCGGGTCGAGACACCGCACCGGGCGCCGGAAGCGAGGACCCGCCGGTCCGTCCGCCGGGTCTCGTCGTGCCGCCGCCACCGCCACCACCGGCCCCCGGGCCGAACCGGCGCGCGGTGCTGGGCTCGGTGGGTGCTGGAGTCGCGGTCCTGGCGGCACTGGCGATCCTGGTGCCGAACCGGGGCTCGTCCTCCGGCGAGCCGGAGGCGTCGGAGGCGGCGGACTACACCGAAGGGGTGTCGGACCGCGAGGCCGAGGTGGGGGGCTATACGGCGTCCTGGCCGGAGGGCTGGAAGGTCGACAGCCAGGCCGAGAACCAGCTGGTCGTGGTCTACGGCGATGCCGCCGTGACCTTCCGGGCCTACATCGCCGGCGACGACGTCACCGCGGCCGAGGAGGTGCAACGGCTGCTCAACCGGCACACCACCGGGCTCGGCAAACTCCGCACGGGCGCCACCACCTCCGGCACCGGCGACCCGGAGACCGCCAGCGGCGAGATGTCCGGCTCCCGGGGCGACGACGTCCGGGTCGACGTCTCCGTGCACGTGGCCATCGACACCGAGGACGACCGGGACGCCCTGGCGGTGGTCGCCGTGGTGCCGTCCCGGACACCGGGCGCCCGGCGCAACGAGATCACCCGGATGCGCCGCGACTTCCTGGGCCAACTCGACTGAACGGGGTCGGCAACGGGCTGCTGATTCCCCTTTCCGGACGCCGGAAAGGCCGCGGAACACGCCGGGAAGTGCGGTCGTTCTGGCTGCCCCCACGTGCTGTCACACTTTTCTGATTGCGGCTGCCCAATGGCGGCCGCACCACCGAAAGGATGCAGCAGGTGCAATGTTCCCGTTGCCGCGCGGATGTCCCCGAGGCGGCTCATTACTGTCAGGTGTGCGGGCTCGACACGCACACCGATGACGGCGCCCGCCGGGCGTCGTACGCCGCCAAGCCCAACGAATCCGTGGTGTCGCTGAAGCTGGTGTCGACGATCATGCCGCGGGGCGCGGCGATCCGTCCGATGACCTACCAATTCGCGCTCGGGCTGGCGCTGCTGGTCACCGTGATCGCCGCTGCCTCCGGGGCCCTGCCGATCGCGGTGCTGATCGCCGCGTTCGCGATGCCGATCGTCTACATCGTCTACCTGTACGACGTGAACCTGTGGGAGGACGAACCCCTGCTGGTCACCGGCCTGGCCTTTCTGCTCACCGGTGTCCTCGGCGGCGCTTGGACGTGGCTGTGGCTGAGCTGGCAGGCGCCGGCCACGCCGTCCGCCGAGTGGTCGGGGACGCTTCCCGCACCCACCCTGACCGGGTTCCTGATCGTGGCCGTGCTCGCGCCGGTGGTCGGCGAGGCGATCCGGCAGCTGGGACCGGTGGTGCTCGCCTCGCGGCGCGAGTTCGACGACCTGATGGACGGGCTCACGTTCGGCGTGATCTCGGGCGTCGCGTTCGCCACCGCGGACACCCTGGTCAAGCACTGGCCGTTGATCACCGGCGGCTACGCCGGCCCGTCCGACGCCCCGACCTGGATCTCGCTGCTGGTGCTGGAGGGTTTCGTGAAACCCCTGGTGATGGGCACCGCGACCGGGATCGCGTGCGCCGAGTACTCGGGCCTGGGCGACGGCTACGACGGGTTCACCCCGCGCTACTATCGCGGCCTGGCCGAGGCGGTCGGCGCCAACGTGCTGTACGCCGGCGGCAGCTACCTGCTCGGGTTCCTGGCCAGCCCGGTGCTCGGCCTGGTGCTGTCGATGCTGTGGGGGCTGGCCATCCTGGCCGTGCTGGTGCTCCGGATCCGGACCGCGCTGCACCGCGGCCTGATGGAGGCGGCGCTGGAATCCACCGCGCGCGCCCGAGGGGTCGGGCCGGCGCTGGAGTTCTGTCCCTCCTGCGAGATGCCGCTGCTGCCCGGTGCCCGGTTCTGCTCGAACTGCGGCGTCAGCGTGTTGGCCACCGCGAAGGTGTCGGCGCGGGTTCCGAGCGAGGAGGAGCAGGCATGACCGGCCAGAACCAGTTCCCGGGCGGAAACCCGCAGTACCCGCAGGGTGGGCAGCCCCAGCCGGGCGGGCAGTACCCGCAGCCGGGCGGACAGCAGTATCCGCAGCAGGGTGGGCCGTATCCCCACCAGGGACAGCCGTCCCCGCAGGGTGGCCAGCCCCCGTATCCGCAGCAGCCCCAGCCGGGTGGTCAGCAGTATCCGCAGCCGGCCGGCCAGCCGTCCCCTCACGGTCAGCCGACGCCACAGGGTGGCCAGCCG
>JAGPGQ010000011.1:0-27577 GCA_018055925.1 Micropruina sp. | reverse complement strand
ACAGCCGTCCCCGCAGGGTGGCCAGCCCCCGTATCCGCAGCAGCCCCAGCCGGGTGGTCAGCAGTATCCGCAGCCGGCCGGCCAGCCGTCCCCTCACGGTCAGCCGACGCCACAGGGTGGCCAGCCGCCGCATCCCCAGCAGGGCGGTCAGCCGCAGTATCCCCAGCTGGGCGGCCAGCCGTCCCCGCAGCCCGGTCAGCCCTATCCGTCGACCGGCGGTCCCGGCTACCCGGGCGCCGGCCAGTACCCGCCGGCCGCCGGCGCCTACGGCCCGGGGCAGTGGGGCGGCGGCTACCAGCCGCAACCGCCGAAGCCGAAGGGCAACGGCATGGTGCTGGGCATCGTCGCCGCCGGCCTGGTCGCCGTCATGCTGGCCGGCTGGCTGCTGATGTCGCTGTTCTCCGGCGGCGGCGATCCGAACCCGACGCCCACCCCGCAGCCCTCGGTGACCACCGAGCCCGATCCGCAGCCGACCCCGACCACGCCGACCCCGACACCGACGCCCGATCCGGGCACGACGAGTCCACAGCCGGGCGGCGCCGGAGAGGTGGGTCTGGGCATCGTCTGCACGCCGGCGTCCGGCTGGACCCAGTTCAAGCGCGACGAGATCAAGAACTACACCGAGTTCACCAACGGCCGGGTGCTGCTGGTCACCCAGGCCCTGCGCATGCAGGGTCAGCAAACCGGCAAGGACGTGGTCGACGCCTACCTGAAGCAGATCACCGCCACCCTGACCAACGTGCGGGTGCTGGAGGCGCCGAGGACCATCGACGTGAACAGCGGACGGCTGTCGGCCGGCCTGGCCAGCTGGTCGGGCACCCGGTCGACCTCGCAGGGATCGGTACAGGTGCAGTACGTCAGCATCATCTCGGTGCGGGACGACGGACTGACCGTGATGTCGACGCTGATCCTTCCCCAGGGGGTCACGCTGTCGTCGGTGCAGGCCGACTACCAGTCGATGACCAACTCGATGCTGAACAGCCAGTTGCGCGCCTGACGCGCGGAACGCCGGCCGGGAGATCCCGGCGTTCGCCGGGATGACCTGGAGCCCGGGCCCTCACCATCCGAGGGCCCGGGCCCCGTCCGTCCAGTGGTCATCCCGAGCCTCTTCGGTCCCGCCACTATTCCGGGCTCCGACCCGGGATCCCGCCGGTCGCGGGCTCCGGGCCGGCGCAAACTGTCGGGGGCGGCGCCTACGCTTGCGGTCATGCGTCCGACAACCGATCTGCAGCGCCGGGTGGCCCCGTTCAAGGTCCAGGCCGACTTCGCCCCGGCCGGCGACCAGCCCGCCGCGATCGACGAGCTGGAGCGCCGGATCACCGACGGCGAGAGCGACGTGGTGGTGCTGGGTGCCACCGGCACCGGTAAGACGGCCACCATCGCCTGGCTGGCCGAGCGTCTGCAGCGTCCCATGCTGGTGATGCAGCCGAACAAGACCCTCGCGGCCCAGTTCGCCACCGAGCTGCGGTCGTTCTTCCCCGACAACGCCGTCGAGTACTTCGTGTCGTACTACGACTACTACCAACCCGAGGCGTATGTGCCGCAGACCGACACCTACATCGAGAAGGACTCCTCGCTCAACGAGGAGGTCGAGCGGCTGCGGCACTCGGCGACCAGTTCGCTGCTGACCAGGCGGGACGTGATCGTGGTGGCCACCGTGTCGGCGATCTACGGACTGGGCACGCCGCAGGAGTACGTCGACCGGATGGTGCGGCTCCGGGTCGGCGAGGAGCACGACCGGGACACCCTGCTGCGGGCGCTGGTCGACATCCAGTACGCCCGCAACGACCTGGCCGGCACCCGGGGCACCTTCCGGGTGCGCGGCGACACCGTCGAGATCTTCCCGATGTACGAGGAGAACGCCGTCCGGGTGGAGTTCTTCGGCGACGAGATCGAGGCGCTGTCGACGCTGCATCCGCTCACCGGCACGGTGATCTCGGTCGATCAGGAGGTCGCGGTGTTCCCGGCCTCGCACTACGTCGCCGGCCCGGAACGGATGGAGCGGGCGATCACCGGCATCGAGTCCGAGCTCGAGACCCGGCTCGGCCAGCTCGAGGGCGAGCACAAGTTGCTCGAGGCCCAGCGGCTGCGGATGCGCACCGGCTACGACATCGAGATGATGCGCCAGATCGGCAGCTGCTCCGGCATCGAGAACTACTCCCGGCACATCGACGGCCGCGACCAGGGCAGCGCGCCCAACTGCCTGCTGGACTACTTCCCGTCCGACTTCGTGCTGGTGATCGACGAGTCCCACGTGTCGGTGCCGCAGATCGGCGGCATGTACGAGGGCGACGCCTCGCGCAAGCGCACCCTGGTCGAGCACGGCTTCCGGCTGCCCAGCGCGCTCGACAACCGGCCGCTCACCTTCGAGGAGTTCACCGACCGGATCGGCCAGACCGTCTACCTGTCGGCGACCCCGGGGCCGTACGAACTGGCCCGGTCCGGCGACCCGGTCGAGTTGCTGATCCGGCCCACCGGCCTGGTCGACCCCGAGGTGATCCTGAAGCCGACCAAGGGCCAGATCGACGACCTGATCGGTGAGATCCGGCAGCGCGCCGAACGCAACGAGCGGGTGCTGGTGACCACGCTCACCAAGCGGATGTCGGAGGACCTCACCGACTACCTGATGGAGAACGGCATCCGCACCCGCTACCTGCACTCCGAGGTCGACACCCTGAAACGGATCGAGCTGCTGCGCGAACTGCGGCTCGGCGAGTACGACGTGCTGGTCGGCATCAACCTGCTGCGCGAGGGCCTCGACCTGCCCGAGGTCAGCCTGGTGGCGATCCTGGACGCCGACAAGGAGGGCTTCCTGCGCTCCGAGCGCTCCCTGATCCAGACCATCGGACGGGCCGCCCGCAACGTCAACGGCCAGGTGCACATGTACGCCGACAGCATCACCGCGTCCATGGCGGCGGCGATCGACGAGACCAACCGGCGGCGGGCCAAGCAGGTGGCCTACAACACCGCCAACGGCATCGATCCGCAACCGCTGCGCAAGAAGATCGCCGACATCACCGACATGCTCGCCCGCGAGGACGCCGACACCGCCGCCCTGATCACCCGGCCGGGCGGCCGCCGTCCGGTCTCACCGGTGCCGCTGGGCAGCCACGAGGCGCGCAACACCGACGGGCTGCCGGCCAGCGAACTGGCCGGACTGGTGCAGGAACTCACCGACCAGATGCATTCCGCGGCCGCCGAGCTGCAGTTCGAGCTGGCGGCTCGATTGCGCGACGAGATCGCGGACCTGAAGAAGCTGATCCGGCAGACGGTGGCGGCGACGAAATGATCCGGTTTTGGTCTGACCGGCGATGGGGTGCGACAATCATCCGCGGAGGGAGTACTCCCTAGCGAGACTGTCGTCATCACGGTCCGGACGTCCGGCCCGGCAGCTCGGCTGGCGACAGTTGGTAGGAGACCTCCGGAGCTGAGAGGCCTGAGGAGGGCGCGGTGCACATCTCCCCGACCGTCTGGATCGTGACCATTGCGATCACGATCGCAGTGCTCGCCTTCGACGTCATCATCATCGGGCGCCGTCCCCATGAGCCGTCGATGCGGGAATGCACGATCGCGATCAGCATCTACGTCGGACTGGCGATCGCCTTCGGCCTCGGGGTGTGGGCCCTCTCCGGTCCCCGGTTCGCGGGGGAGTTCTTCGCCGGCTGGCTCACCGAATACAGCCTGAGCATCGACAACCTGTTCATCTTCGTGATCATCATGAGCAACCTGCGGGTGCCGCGGCAGTACCAGCAGTACGCGCTGATGGTCGGCATCGTGCTGGCGCTCATCTTCCGCGGCATCTTCATCGCGCTGGGTGCCGCCGCGATCGAGCGGTTCTCGTGGATCTTCTTCGTGTTCGGCGCCTTCCTGATCTACACCGCGTGGAACCTCTTCCAGGACTTCCTGAACCCCGAGGACGACGACGAGAAGACCGAGAACTTCGCCATGCGCTGGGTGAAGCGCACCTTCCCGTCCACCGACGAGTACCACGGCAAGAAACTCACCGTCGTGGTCGACGGCAGGCGGTTGATCACCCCGATGTTCTTCGTGATCGTGGCGCTCGGCAGCACCGACCTGCTGTTCGCCCTCGACTCGATCCCCGCGATCTACGGCCTCACCCAGGAGCCGTTCCTGGTGTTCACCGCCAACGTGTTCGCCCTGATGGGCCTGCGCCAGTTGTACTTCCTGATCGGCGGCCTGCTGCGCCGGCTGGTCTACCTGTCGGCCGGGTTGTCGTTCATCCTGGCGTTCATCGGCGTGAAGCTGGTGCTGCACGCAATGCACGAGTACCACCTGGACGACTACGTCGGCTTCAGCGTCGACATCCCGATCTGGCTGTCGCTGATCGTGATCATCGGCACCCTGGTGATCACCACGGTGGCCAGCCTGATCAAGTCCCGCAGGGACGAGGCTCGGGACGCCATCGACGTCTCCGTGCCCGAGTAGCCGCGCGTCACGACGGCGGCCCGCTCACCAGCGCCGGGCGCGCCACTCGTCCAGGTGCGGGCGTTCCGCGCCGAGCGTGGTGTCCGCCCCGTGTCCCGGGTGCACCACGGTGTCGTCCCCGAAACGGTCGAACAGCTTGCCGGTCACATCGCCCAGCAGGGAATCGAAATCCGCCTCGCTGCGGGTCTTTCCGATGCCGCCCGGGAACAACGAATCGCCGGTGAACAGCCGCGCCGGCGCGTCGTCCGGGGTGTGCGCCAGGGTGATCGAGCCCGGGGTGTGCCCGACCAGGCCGATCACGCCGAGCCGCGCGGAGCCCAGGGTGAGCGCGTCGCCGTCCCACAGCCCCCGGCTCTCGACCCCGGTGGCGGCGGCGATCGCGGCCGCGTCCGGGGTGCCGGCGTAGGCGGGGGCGCCGGTGGCCGCGACCACCCGGGCCAGCGCCTGCAGATGATCGGGGTGCCGGTGGGTGGTGACCACCCCGACCAGGGTGAGCCGGTCCAGCTGGCGCAGCAACACGTCGGCCTCCGCCGCGGCGTCGATCAGCAGGGCGTGATCGCCGTGGGTGAGCAGGTACGCGTTGTTGTCCATCGGGCCCACCGACGTCTTCGCCAGTCGCAGCCCGCCTCCGATCAGCATGTGGTCATGATCGCAGGCCGAGCACCAGTCCGTCGGCGCCCTCCACGTCGCGGCTGGGCAGCCGGCCCATCAGCCAGCCCCACAGGGCGCCGTCGCCGCCGGTGACCAGCCGGCGATCGCCGCCGCGGCCCAACTCCCCGGTGAGATCGGACGTGCTCTCGATGCGCAGCGCGGGCAGGTCCGGCTCGTCGGCGTACCGGGTGAGCGTCCATTGCAGCAGCCACCGGGTGGTCACCGGATCGAGCCGGTCGATGCCGAAGCCGCAGTCGAGATCGAGATGGTGCACCACCACCACGACCAGCCGGGCCGTCGGCACGTGCGCCAGGGTCAGTTCGCGGCCCATCAGGGTGACCGGGATCGTCCAGTCCTCCACCTCGTCGAAGGCGCGTTCCAGCTGCCCGGCGGAGGTGTCCAGGCTGATCTGCAACTCGAGGCCGGTCATGCTGGAACCGCGCTCGATGCCGGCCAGCCGCACCTGCTCGTCCGGGTAGAGCTCGACCGGGGCACCCCGGACGGCCGCCCGCACCAACTGGGCGAGCGCCTCTGCGTTGGCCGCCACGTGGGCCGCCACATGGGCCCGGGACCAGCCGGGCAACAGGCTGGGACGGTTCCAGTCGTCGTCCGAGATGCCGATCGTGTCGCCGAGCAGACGCTGGGTCTCCTCCTGGATCCGCTTGCGCACCGACTCCAACGGGGCGGTGAACGGCTGCTCGGTCATGGAAGTCACCATAGGGGGTCGGACTGTGCCCCGCGGATCGTGTCAGAGGGACCATCTAGCATGATCGCCGTGAATGAACGGTTGATCGTCAGAGGCGCCCGTGAGCACAACCTGCGCAACGTGAGCCTCGACCTGCCCCGCGACGCCATGATCGTGTTCACCGGCCTGTCCGGCTCGGGCAAGTCGTCGTTGGCCTTCGACACCATCTTCGCCGAGGGCCAGCGCCGCTACGTCGAGTCCCTCTCCGCCTACGCCCGGCAGTTCCTGGGGCAGATGGACAAGCCCGACGTCGACTTCATCGAGGGCCTCTCGCCCGCGGTGTCGATCGACCAGAAGTCGACCAGCCGCAACCCGCGCTCGACGGTCGGCACGATCACCGAGATCTACGACTACCTGCGGCTGCTGTACGCCCGGGCCGGGCGCGCCCACTGCCCGGTGTGCGGTGAGCCGATCACCCGGCAGACCCCGCAGCAGATCGTCGACCGGCTGCTCACCCTGCCGGAGGGCACCCGGTTCCAGGTGCTGGCCCCCGTCGTCCGGGGGCGCAAGGGCGAATACGTCGACCTGTTCCGGCAGCTGGCCACCCAGGGGCTCAGCCGGGTCCGGGTCGACGGGCAGCTCCACCAGCTGACCGACCCGCCCGTGCTCGACAAGCAGAAGAAGCACAACATCGACGTCGTGGTCGACCGGCTGGCGGTCAAGCCGTCCGCCAAGCAACGGCTGACCGACTCGGTCGAGACGGCGCTCGGCCTGGCCGGGGGAGTGGTGTCGGTCGACTTCGTCGACCGGCCGCTCAGCGACCCCGACCGGGAGCGCCGCTACTCGGAGCGGCTGGCCTGCCCCAACGAGCACGACATCGCCATCGAGGAGCTCGAACCCAGACAGTTCTCGTTCAACGGCCCGTGGGGTGCCTGTCCCGCCTGCTCCGGCCTGGGCACCACCAGCGAGGTCGACGTCGAGCTGATCGTCCCCGACACCGGCAAGAGCCTCTCCGACGGCGCCGTCTCGTGCTGGACGTCGGTGTACGTCGCCGGCTACTTCCAGACCCTGTTCAAGGCCCTCGCCGAGAAGTACGACTTCTCGCTGGACGCGCCCTGGCGCGACCTGTCCCCGCGGATCCGGGGCATCCTGCTCAACGGGCTGCCGCAGCCGCTGCAGGTGCACACCCGGTCCCGGCACGGCCGGGAGCATTCGTTCAAGGCCAAGTTCGAGGGCGCAGTGCCGTACATCCGGCGCCGGTTCAACGAGGCCGAGTCCGAGAACTCCCGCGAGCGGTTCGCCGGCTACATGCGCGAGGTGCCGTGCCCGACCTGTGCGGGTGCCCGGCTGAAGCCGTCGTCCCTGGCGGTGACGGTCAGCGGACGCAACATCGCCCAGGTCTCGTCGATGTCGATCGGCGAGGTGTCCGAGTTCATGCGCGGCCTCGAGCTCACCGAACGCGAGGCCAAGATCGCCGAACGGGTGGTGAAGGAGATCAACGAGCGGCTCCGGTTCCTGCTCGACGTCGGCCTCGACTACCTGACCCTGGCCCGTTCGGCCGGCAGCCTGTCCGGCGGCGAGGCGCAACGGATCCGGCTGGCCACCCAGATCGGCTCCGGCCTGGTCGGGGTGCTCTACGTACTGGACGAGCCGTCCATCGGCCTGCACCAGCGCGACAACCGGCGACTGATCGACACCCTGGTGCGGCTGCGCGACCTGGGCAACACCCTGATCGTGGTGGAACACGACGAGGACACCATCCGCACCGCCGACTGGGCGGTCGACATCGGGCCGGGGGCGGGCGAGCACGGCGGCAAGGTGGTGGTCTCGGGCCCGGTCGAGGAGTTGCTGGCCGATCCCGACTCGCTCACCGGCGCCTACCTGTCCGGCCGGCGCAGCATCCCGATGCCGGCGCTCCGCCGGCCGCCCACGGGCCGGTCGATCACCGTCCGGGGCGCCCGGGAGAACAACCTGCGCGACGTCACCGTGTCGTTCCCGCTCGGCCAGCTGATCGCGGTCACCGGGGTGTCCGGCTCCGGCAAGTCGTCCCTGGTCAACGGCATCCTGTACACGGCCCTGGCCAAGCACCTGTACAGCGCCCGCGCGGTGCCCGGGCGGCACCGTGCGATCACCGGCATCGAGAACATCGACAAGGCGATCCACGTCGACCAGTCCCCGATCGGGCGGACGCCGCGGTCGAACCCGGCCACCTACACCGGGGTGTTCGACAACATCCGCAAGCTGTTCGCCGAGACCCCCGAGGCGAAGGTGCGCGGCTACCAGCCGGGCCGGTTCTCGTTCAACGTCAAGGGCGGCCGCTGCGAGAACTGTGCCGGCGACGGCACGATCAAGATCGAGATGAACTTCCTGCCCGACGTGTACGTGCCGTGCGAGGTGTGTCACGGCGCGCGCTACAACCGCGAGACGCTCGAGGTGCACTACAAGGGCAAGACCATCGCCGAGGTGCTCGACATGCCGATCGAGGAGGCGGTCGAGTTCTTCGCCGCCATCCCGGCGATCGCCCGGCACCTGCGCACGCTGGTCGACGTGGGGCTGGGCTACGTCCGGCTGGGCCAGCCGGCGACCACCCTGTCGGGCGGCGAGGCGCAGCGGGTCAAGCTGGCCAGCGAGCTCCAGAAGCGCTCCACCGGGCGCACCGTGTACGTGCTCGACGAGCCCACCACCGGCCTGCACTTCGAAGACATCCGCAAGCTGCTCGGGGTGCTCGGCCGGCTGGTCGACGCCGGCAACACGGTGGTGGTGATCGAACACAACCTCGACGTGATCAAGACCGCCGACTGGGTGATCGACATGGGCCCGGAGGGCGGCTCCGGCGGCGGCACGGTGGTCGCCACCGGCACCCCCGAGCAGGTCGCCGACGCGCCCGGCTCGTACACCGGGGAGTTCCTCCGCGAGGTGTTGCGCGGCAAACGGCTACCGCCGCCCGCCGAACCCCTCCCGGTGGCCGCCGAGCCCGTTCGGGCACCGGCCCGGCGGCCGCGCCGGCGGGCCAGCTGACGGGGCTCCGGCGGAGCTCCTAGTGCCCCGGCCACCGACCTTCGCCCGCTGCGCGACGCCCGGTCGGCGCCTCGCCGCGTTCTCCTCGGTCGCCGTACGACCCGGTATGACTCCGTCGTCGGCCTTGCGAGGCATCCGACCGGACGCCGCTCGCCAGGGCGAACGTCGATGGCCGCGGCCCTAGTCAGCGGTCCACCCGGTCCGTGGACACCCGGTTCGACGGCGCGAATATTGTTAGGCTAGCCTTTCCTAAACCGGGAGTTGTCGGGATTCCCGGGTGACCATGTCGCTGCTGTCGGGGCTGCGCCGGGGTCGCGTATCTCTGCGCGCCCCGAGTGCTTGGCGCCGGCATGCGGTGCCGACTTTCAGGAGTTGTTGTACCCATGACCTTCAAGAGACCGCTGACCGCAGTCGCAGTCGCCCTCTCTGCCTCGCTCGCCCTGATCGGTTGTTCGAGCCCCAGTTCGTCCCCCTCGGGGTCGGCCGCGGGCACGACGATCAGCGTCGAGGACAATTTCGGCACGGTGACCGTCAAGACGCCTCCGGCGTCGGTCGTCGCCACCGACAACCGCACCTTCCAGACCCTCGACGACTGGGGCATCAAGCTGTCTGCCGCGGCGGTCTCGCTGATGCCCGACACGGTCTCGTACAAGAAGGACGCCTCGATCGTCGACACCGGCAACCATCGCGAGCCCAACCTCGAGAAGATCGTGGCCGCCAACCCCGATCTGGTGATCGTCGGCCAGCGCTACACCGGCCACCGGGACAAGATCCTTCCCCTGGTGCCCAACGCCGCGGTGATCACCCTTGATCCGCGTGAGGACAAGCCGCTCGACGAGGAGCTGAAGCGGCAGGTGAACGTCCTGGGCGAGATCTTCGGCAAGCAGGCCGAGGCCAAGAAGCTCGGCGACGACTTCGACGCCGCCGTCAAGCGGGTGAAGGACGCCTGGAACCCGGACGACACCGTGATGGCGCTGAACTCCTCCGGCGGCAACCTCGGCTACATCTCGCCCGACCCGGGCCGGACGCTGGGCGAGCTGGTCGGCTTCCTCGGCCTCAAGCAGGCGCTCACGGTCGACAACGCCGGCAAGGACCACCAGGGCGACGAGGTGTCGGTCGAGGCCATCGCCAAGGCGAACCCGACCTGGGTGCTGGTGATGGACCGCGATGTCGCGGTGGCCGCCACCGAGCCGGGCTTCAAGCCGGCCGCCGAGGTCATCACGGGCTCCGAGGCGCTGAAGAACGTCACCGCCGTGAAGCAGAAGCAGATCGTCTACATGCCCGAGGACACCTACCTCAACGAGGGCATCCAGACCTACACCGAGTTCCTGAACTCCTTCGCCGACGCGCTGGAGGCCAAGAACAAGAAGGGCTGATCGACCGCGCCGCCGGTGGTGGGACGAGACCGACTCGTTCCACCACCGGCGTGTGTCCGGTCACCATCTCGGTGCAGGGAGGTTGACTCATGACGGCCGATCAGGCGACTCCGCCGCGATCGAAGGAACGGCTGTTCGACCCGATGCTGCTGGTCGGCGTCGCGGTCGTACTGGGGCTGCTGGTGGTGTCGATGTTCACCGGCGTCTACGACATCTTCGGCGCCGACGACGGCGGCGACATGTTCTGGATCACCCGGATCCCGCGGACGATCGCGCTGGTCCTGGCCGGCGGGGCGATGGCCATGTCGGGCCTGGTGATGCAGTTGCTCACCCAGAACCGGTTCGTCGAGCCGACCACCACCGGCACCACCGAGTGGGCGGCGCTCGGGCTGCTGCTGGTGATGATCGCGATACCGACCGCCGGCCTGATGACCAAGATGATCGGGGCCATCCTGTTCGCCTTCGTCGGCACGCTGGTCTTCTTCCTGTTCCTGCGGCGGGTGTCGTTGCGGTCGTCCCTGATCGTCCCGATCGTGGGCATCATGCTCGGCGCCGTGGTCGGCTCGGTGACCACCTTCATCGCCCTGCAGACCAACATGCTGCAGAACCTGGGCGTCTGGTTCGCCGGCAGCTTCACCGCGGTCCTGCGCGGCTACTACGAGCCGATGTGGATCATCGTCGCGGTGGCCGCGGCCGTCTTCCTGGTCGCCGACCGGTTCACCGTCGCCGGCCTCGGCGAGGACATCGCCACCAACGTGGGCCTCAACTACAACCGGGTCATCCTGCTCGGCACCGGGCTGATCGCGATCGCCACCGGCGTGGTCACCGTGGTGGTCGGCAACCTGCCGTTCCTGGGCCTGATCGTGCCCAACATCGTGTCGATGATCCGGGGTGACGACCTGCGCAGCAACCTGCCGTGGGTCTGCCTGCTGGGCATCGCGATCGTGACCGTGTGCGACATCATCGGGCGCACCATCATCATGCCGTTCGAGGTTCCGGTCTCGCTGATCCTCGGCATCGTCGGCTCCGCGGTGTTCGTCCTGCTCCTGTTGCGGCAGCGGCGCCATGGGTAGCGGCGGCGTGGTCGCGCCGGCCGTCGAGGCCCAGGCCCGGCACTCCGGATCGCTGCCGACCGCGGCGGCCCGGCGGCGGTACTGGCTGATCCTCGGCGTGCTGCTGGTGCTGGCCCTCGGCTTCGCCTTCGGCCTGGTCGCCTGGGAGAACCCGATGCCGGTCGGATCGGACGGCTTCTGGCGGATCGCGCAACTGCGCGGCACCAGCGTGGCGGTGATGGTGATCGTGGCGTTCTGCCAGGCGGTCGCCACGGTGAGCTTCCAGACCGCCGTCGGCAACCGGATCATCACCCCGTCCATCCTGGGCTTCGAGGCGTTGTACGCCGCCGTCCAGACCTCGAGCGTCTACTTCTTCGGCGTCGCCGGCCTGATCGCCCTCCAGGGGCCGCCGCAGTTCGCCCTGCAGGTGGTGCTGATGGTCGGCCTGTCGCTCGCTCTGTACGGCTGGTTGCTGTCGGGCAAGTACGCCAACCTGCAGGTGATGCTGCTGGTGGGCATCGTCATCGGTGGCGGACTCGGGTCGGTCTCCACCTTCATGCAACGCATGCTGACGCCGAGCACCTTCGACATCCTCGCCGCCCGGCTGTTCGGCAACGTGTCCAACGCCGACCCGGCCTACTTCCCGCTCGCCATCCCGCTCTGCGTCGGCGCGGTCGCGCTGCTGTGGGGCCGCTGGAAGCGGCTGAACCTGCTCAGCCTCGGCCGGGACGTGTCGATCAGCCTCGGCATCGACCACCGGCGCGAACTCATTCGCACGCTGTTCCTGGTCTCGGTGCTGATGGCGGTCTCGACCGCGCTGGTCGGGCCGATGACCTTCCTCGGCTTCCTGGTCGCCACGCTCTCGTACCAGTTCGCCGACACCTTCGACCACCGCTACATCTTCCCGGTGGCCGTGCTCACCGCCTTCGTCGTGATGGCCGGCGCCTACTTCGTCATGCGCCACATCTTCTACGCCCAGGGAGTGGTGTCGATCATCATCGAGTTGGTCGGCGGCACGCTCTTCCTCATCGTCATCCTCAGAAAGGGGCGGCTGTGATCACGCTCGACCGGGTGCTCAAGACGTACAGCAGCGAGGTGGCGATCGGCCCGGTCGGCCTGCAGATACCGGCCGGCGGGATCACCGCGCTGGTCGGGCCGAACGGCGCCGGCAAGTCGACCCTGCTGACCATGATCGGACGGCTGCTCGGCATCGACGAGGGGGCGATCGAGATCGCCGGCTACGACGTGAGCACCACCAAGTCCAAGGACCTCGCCAAGGTGGTCTCCATCCTGCGCCAGGAGAACCACTTCATCACCCGGCTGACGATCCGCCAGTTGGTCGCCTTCGGCCGGTTCCCGTACTCGCAGGGACGGCTCACCCCCGCCGACGAGGAGATCATCAGCCGCTCGATCGACTTCGTCGACCTGACCGGCCTGGAGGGCCGCTACCTCGATCAGCTCTCCGGCGGCCAGCGGCAGCGGGCCTACGTCGCGATGGTGCTGGCCCAGGACACCGAGTACCTGCTGCTCGACGAGCCGCTGAACAACCTGGACATGAAGCGTTCGGTGCAGATGATGAAGCACCTGCGCCGGGCCTGCAACGAACTCGGCCGGACGATCGTGGTGGTGTTGCACGACATCAACTTCGCCGGCCACTACTCCGACTACATCTGCGCGGTGAAGGACGGCCGGCTCGCCGAGTTCGGCACCCCGGAGGAGATCATGACCGAGGACGTGCTCAGCCGGATCTTCGACACCCCCGTGCGGGTGCTCGACGGCCCGGACGGACGGATCGCCGTCTACTACTGAGCGAACGGGTCGACCACCGGCACACCCGTGCGAGCCACGTCCGACACATTGCGGGTGACCAGCACAAGGCCGTGCTCCAGTGCGGTGGCCGCCAGCAGGCCGTCCACGGCCGGAGCGGGATCGGGGGTGGTGATCCGTGCCCAGCGTTCGGCGATCGCGACCGTCACCGGAAGGACGCGGTCGGCGTAGTCGTCCATCAGGGAGTCGAACCATGTCGTGAGCCGCGCCGCCGAGACCTCGTCGCGGCGGCGGATGAGCTCGACACCCCGTCGCAACTCGCCCACCACCAGGACGGAAAGCCAGAACTCGGCCGCCTCGTTCCGAGCGAACCATCGCAGCAGGTTGGGATCGGCGCGGTGTCGTTTGCGCAACGCCGACACCACGTTCGTGTCGAGCAGGAATCCGGCCGTCACCAGTCCAGCTCTCGCTGAGCGTCCCGAACCGTCTCGAAGTCGGCGTCGTCGCCGATGTCGGGGAACTCGCGCAGCCGGTCGAGCAGGCTGCCTGATCGCAGCGCTGCCCGCAGTATCTGCCGGTGCTCCTCCTCGGCGGAGTGCCCATGACCTGCCGCGCGTTGTCTCAGGCGCCGGACCAGATCGTCGTCCAAGTTGCGCACGATCAACTGCGCCATGTCCACCCCTCCAGTAGTCGACGCGAATCGTCGCTATCAACGATAGCATCGAACGTGGTGAGGCGATCCGTGGTTGTCGGTGGCGCCGCCTATGCTGGCCGCCATGGCTGATCCGGAGAGCTACCGCCCCGCGACCGGCACGATTCCCACCGAGCCCGGCGTGTACCGGTTCAGCGATGCCGCGGGCCGGGTGATCTACGTCGGCAAGGCGGTCAACCTGCGGCAGCGGCTGACCTCGTACTTCGCCGACCCGGCGCAGCTGCACTTCCGCACCGCGACCATGGTGCGCACCGCCGCCAAGGTCGAATGGACGGTGGTCCGCAACGAGCTCGAGGCGCTGCAGCTGGAGTACACCTGGATCAAGCAGCACGACCCGCGGTTCAACGTGAAGTACCGCGACGACAAGTCCTACCCGTGGATGGCGGTCACCTGGTCGGAGGAGTTCCCGCGGGTGTTCGTCGGCCGCGGCAAGAAGCGCAAGGGCACCCGCTACTTCGGCCCGTACGCGCACGCCTGGGCGATCCGCGAGACCCTGGACCCGCTGCTGCGGGCCTTCCCGATGCGTTCCTGCACCAACGGGGTGTTCCGGTCGGCGGCCGCGTCCGGCCGTCCCTGCCTGCTGGGCTACATCGGCAAGTGCGCCGCACCGTGCGTGGGCCGGATCGGGGCGGACGAGCACCGCGCCCTGGTCGAGGACGTCTGCGACTTCCTCGCCGGCCGGACCAGCGCCCTGTTCAAGCGGCTCGAGCGGCAGATGGCGGAGGCGTCGCAGAATCTGGAGTTCGAGCGGGCCGCCGTGCTGCGCGACCAGTTGCACGCCCTGCGCCAGGCCACCGACTCGAACGCGATCGTGCTGGGCGACGGCACCGACGCCGACGTGATCGCGCTGGCCGCCGATCCGCTGGAGGCCGCCGTCCAGATCTTCCACGTCCGCGACGGGCGGGTGCGCGGCCAGCGCGCCTGGGTGGCCGACCGCACCGACGACACCGACGAGGCCGGGCTGGTCGAGACCTTCCTGCTGCAGCTGTACGCCGACGTGGACGGCGACGAGATCCCGCCCGAGATCCTGGTGCCGGTGCTGCCCGACACGGCCGGGCTGATCGCCGACCTGCTCACCGAGTCCCGGGGGGCGCGGGTGGTCGTCCGGGTGCCGCGGCGCGGCGACAAGGCGACCCTGATGCAGACCGTCGGCCGCAACGCCGCCGAGGCGCTCGCCCAGCACAAGACCCGCCGGGCCAGCGATCTGGCCACCCGCAACCGGGCCCTCGAAGAGATCCAGGAGGCCCTCGGGCTGCCCACCGCGCCGCTGCGGATCGAGTGCTACGACGTCTCGCACCTGCAGGGCACCGAGATCGTCGCCTCCATGGTGGTGTTCGAGGACGGCCTGGCCCGCAAGAGCGACTACCGGCGGTTCGTGATCCGCGGGATCGACGGCTCCAACGACGTCGCCGCGATCCACGAGGTGATCACCCGCCGGTTCCGGCGGCTGCTGGACGAGCAGGCCGCCCCCACCGAGGACGGTCCGCTGCTGGTCGACCCGACCACCGGGGCGGCGCGCAAGTTCGCCTACCGTCCCGGGCTGGTGGTGGTCGACGGCGGCGCCCCCCAGGTGGCCGCCGCGGTCCGGGCACTGACCGAGCTGGGCATCGACGACGTCGCCGTGATCGGCCTGGCCAAGCGGCTCGAGGAGGTCTGGCCGGCGGGGGAGGAGTTCCCGCTGATCCTGCCCCGGACCAGCGAGGGGCTCTACCTGCTGCAGCGGATCCGGGACGAGGCGCACCGGTTCGCGATCGCCCACCACCGGGGCCGGCGCAGCGCCTCGATGGTCGAATCGGTGCTGGACGCCGTGCCCGGCCTGGGCGAGGTGCGGCGCCGCACCCTGCTGAAGCACTTCGGGTCGCTGAGGAAGCTGCGCGCCGCCGGTGCCGAGGAGCTGGCGCGGGTGCCCGGCATCGGGCCGCGGATCGCCGACGCGATCGTCGAGGCGCTGGCCGTCCCGGCGCCCGAGGCGATCAACCTGACCACGGGCGAGGTGCTCGACCACGCACCCGAACGCACGGGGGCACCATAATGAGCACTATGAGCACCCCGTCCGCGGCGCTGCGGTTCGTGATCGTCACCGGAATGTCCGGCGCCGGCCGGCGCACCGCCTGTCACACCCTGGAGGACCTCGGCTGGTACGTGGTCGACAACCTGCCGCCCCAGCTGTTGCCCGGCCTGGTCGAGATCGCCCGGGAACGCGACTTCACCCGGGTCGCGGTCGGCCTGGACGTGCGCACCCGGTCGGCGTTCGACCAGATCCCGGACGCCTTCGACCGCCTCGGCCGGGCCGGCGTGCTGCCCCAGATCCTGTTCCTGGACGCCGACGACGCGGCCATCGTGCGCCGCCAGGAGTCGGTGCGGCGGCCGCTGCCGCTGCAGGGCGACGCCGGCCTGCTCGACGGCGCGCAGCGGGAGCGCGAACTGTTGGCGACGCTGCGCGCCTCGGCCGACGTGGTGATCGACACCTCGAATCTGAACGTGCACCAGCTGGCCGACCGGGTCAGCCACACGTTCGGCAACGACGACGACGCCGACCTGCAGATCACGGTGATGTCGTTCGGGTTCAAGAACGGCATCCCGATCGACGCCGACATGGTGTTCGACGTGCGCTTCCTGCCGAACCCGCACTGGGTACCCGATCTGCGTCCACAGACCGGACTGTCCCAGGCGGTGTCGGGCTACGTGCTCGGCCAGGACGCGGCGATCCCGTTCCTCGAACGGCTCACCGACATGCTGGTGCTGATGAAGCCTGGCTACCTGCGCGAGGGCAAACGGCTGGCCACCGTCGCAATCGGCTGCACCGGCGGCAAGCACCGCAGCACCGCGATGGCCGTGGAACTCGCCGGGCGGCTGCGCGCCAACGGCATTGCCAGCCGGGTGCTGCACCGAGATCTGGGCAAAGAATGAGTCCCCGCCGCAAACCCCCGGCCGTGGTCGCCTTCGGCGGCGGACACGGGCTCTACGGCGCGCTCAGCGCCCTGCGCTACGTGACCACCCGGCTCACCGCCGTGGTCACCGTCGCCGACGACGGCGGCTCCTCCGGCCGGCTCCGGACCGAGTTCGACATCCTGCCGCCGGGCGACCTGCGGATGGCGCTGGCCGCCCTGTGCGGCGACGACGAGGTGGGCCGCACCTGGGCCGACGTGCTGCAGTCGCGGTTCTCCGGCGAGGGCCCGCTGGCCGGGCACGCGATCGGCAACCTGCTGATCGCCGGGCTGTGGCAGCGGCTGGCCGATCCGGTCGCCGGGCTCGACATGGTGGGGGCGCTGCTGCGCACCCGCGGCCGGGTGCTGCCGATGGCGGCCGTCCCGCTGACCATCGAGGCCGACGTGGTCGGCTCCGATCCCGCCCACCCGGATGAGCTCACCCTGCTGCAGGGCCAGGCGACCGTGGCCAAGACCACCGGGGACGTGCGCGCCGTCCGGCTGATCCCGGACGAGCCGCCGGCCCGCCCCGAGGCCGTCGGCAGCGTGCTGACCGCCGACCACCTGGTGCTGGGGCCGGGCTCCTGGTTCACCTCGGTGATCCCGCACCTGCTGGTGCCCGACCTGGCCGAGGCGATCATCACCAGCCGCGCCCAACGGATCCTGACCATGAACCTGGTGCCCGCCGACGAGACCGACGGGTTCCCGGCCTCCCGGCACCTCGAGGTGCTGGCCGACCACTGCCCGCGGCTGCGGCTCGACGTGGTGATCGTCGATCCCAGCTTCGCCGCGGACGATCCGCCGCTGGAACGCTTCGCCCGATCGCTCGGCGCCCGGTTGGTGGTGGAGAATGTGCGGATGCGGGACGGCTCCCCCCGGCACGACCCGCACCGGCTCGCGTCGGTGTACGCCGAACTGATGAAGCACCGGTCATGACCATGTCCGGCACCCCCACTCGAACTAAGGAAGTCCCATGGCGATGACCCAGCAGGTGAAGGCGGAGCTCGCCACCGTCCGGGTGACCAAGCCCGCCTGCCGCCGCGCCGAGGTGGCGGTCACCCTGCGGTTCGCCGGCGGACTGCACATGGCCGGCGGCCGGATCGTGGTCGAGGCCGAACTCGACACCGGGGCCGCCGCCCGGCGGCTGCGGACGGCCATCGCCGATCTGTTCGGATTCAGTTCCGAGTTCGTCGTGGTGACCTCGTCCGGACTGCGTCGCGGCACCCGCTACATCGTCCGGCTGATCCGCGACGGCGAGTCCCTGGCCCGGCAGACCGGGCTGATCGACAACCGCCGCCGCCCCGTCCGGGGGCTGCCCAACGCCATCGTCGGGGGCAGCCTGGACGTGGCGTCCGCCGCCTGGCGGGGCGCCTTCCTGGCGCACGGCTCGCTCACCGAACCCGGCCGGTCGATGGCGCTCGAGGTGACCTGCCCGGGTTCGGAGGCCGCGCTGGCGCTGGTCGGTGCCGCGCGGCGGCTCGGCATCGCGGCCAAGGCCCGCGAAGTGCGCGGCGTCGACCGGGTGGTGATCCGCGACGGCGACGCGATCGCCGCCATGCTCACCCGCCTGGGGGCGCACGAGTCGCTGCTGGCCTGGGAGGAACGCCGGATCCGCCGCGAGGTACGCGCCTCGGCCAACCGGCTGGCCAACTTCGACGACGCCAACCTGCGCCGCTCGGCCCGGGCGGCGGTGGCGGCCAGCGCGCGCGTCGAGCGGGCGCTGGAGATCCTGGGCGACGACGTCCCCGACCATCTGCGCGACGCCGGCACGCTCCGGCTGCAGAACAAGCAGGCGTCCCTGGAGGAACTGGGCCAACTGCACCAGCCGCCGCTGACCAAGGACGCGGTGGCCGGACGGATCCGCCGCCTGCTCGCCACGGCGGACAAGCGGGCCGCCGAGTTGGGCATTCCGGGCACCGAAGCGGTGCTTTCGCCCGAGATGTTGGACGATCGCGAGTAAACGGGCAGAAACCACAATAGATTAGGTGCTGCGTGCCCAGCATACGGAGCGGCTTCTCATACGGGCTTTACGCGGGGGCCATTGTCTATAGAGTGGGCACGTCCACCCTTGCCTGAGCGTGACGCCGGGCAACAGTTCAACGAAGGGGAACCAGCACAATGACGGTGAAGGTTGGCATCAACGGCTTCGGCCGGATCGGCCGGAACTTCTACCGGGCGCTTACCGCGTCCGGAGCCGACATCGAGGTCGTTGGCGTCAACGACCTCACCGACAACAAGACGCTCGCGCATCTGCTCAAGTACGACTCGATCCTGGGCCGTTTCCCGGGTGAGGTCACCCACGACGACGAGTCCATCACGGTCGCCGGCCACAAGATCATGGCCTACGCCGAGCGCGATCCCAGCAAGCTGCCGTGGGGCGAGCTCGGCGCCGACGTGGTGATCGAGTCCACCGGTTTCTTCACCGACGCCACCAAGGCGAAGGCGCACATCGACGCCGGCGCCAAGAAGGTGATCATCTCCGCCCCGGCGAAGAACGAGGACATCACCGTCGTGATCGGCGTCAACGAGGGCGACTACAACGCCGAGACCGACACCGTCATCTCGAACGCCTCCTGCACCACCAACTGCCTCGCGCCGATGGCCAAGGTGCTGAACGACTCCGTGGGCATCGTCCGCGGCCTGATGACCACCGTGCACGCCTACACCGCGGACCAGAACCTGCAGGACGGCCCGCACAGCGACCTGCGCCGTTCCCGCAACGCCGCGCTGAACATCGTCCCGACCAAGACCGGTGCCGCCCAGGCCGTCGCCCTGGTGCTGCCCGAGCTCAAGGGCAAGTTCGACGGCTACGCGCTGCGGGTGCCGACCCCCACCGGTTCGGCCACCGACCTGACCTTCGTGGCCGGTCGGGAGACCTCCGTCGAAGAGGTCAACGCCGCCATCAAGGCCGCCGCCGAGGGGCCGCTGAAGGGCATCCTGGCCTACACCGAGGACCCGATCGTGTCCAAGGACATCGAGACCGACCCGGCCTCCTGCATCTTCGATGCCGGGCTCACCAAGGTGATCGGCAACCTGGTCAAGGTGGTCGGCTGGTACGACAACGAGTGGGGCTACTCCAACCGGCTGGTCGACCTGACCACCCTGGTCGGCGCCAAGCTCTGACCCGGACCACAACTCGATAGCGACAGGAAGGCCGAAGGTGAAGTCAGTACAGGACCTTGGTGACTTGAAGGGCAAGCGGGTGCTGATCCGCTGCGACTTCAACGTGCCGCTCGACGGCGACACGATCACCGACGACGGTCGGATCCGGGCGGCGCTGCCGACCCTGACCCAACTGAAGGACGCCGGCGCGAGGGTCATCGTGCTGGCTCACCTCGGCCGACCCAAGGGTGCCCCCGAGCCGAAGTTCTCGGTGGCGCCCGCGGCCAAGCGGCTCGGCGAACTGATCGGGGCCGAGGTCACCCTCGCCGCCGACACCGCCGGGCCGGGCGCCGAAGCCGCCGTGGCCGCCCTGGGCGACGGCCAGATCTGCCTGCTGGAGAACGTCCGGTTCGAGCCGGGCGAGACCTCCAAGGACGACGCCGAGCGCGCCGGACTGGCGAAGAGGTGGGCCGCCCTGGCCGACGTCTTCGTCTCGGACGGCTTCGGCGTCGTCCACCGCAAGCAGGCCAGCGTCTACGACGTGGCCGAGCTGCTGCCGCACGCCGCCGGCACCCTGGTGAAGAAAGAGGTGGACGTCTTCTCCAAGGTGCTGTCCGACCCCGAGCGTCCGTTCGTGGTCGTCCTGGGCGGCGCGAAGGTGGCCGACAAGCTCGCGGTGATCGAGAACCTGCTGAAGATCGCCGACACGCTCGTGGTCGGCGGCGGCATGGCGTACACCTTCCTCAAGGCCAAGGGCTACGAGGTCGGGGACTCCCTGCTCGACGAGGCGAGCCTCGAGATCTGCAAGGGCTACCTCGACACGGCGGCCGCGCAGGGCAAGCAGATCCTGCTGCCGGTCGACGTCCGGGTCGCCGCGGGCCTCGACTTCGCCACCCGCACCCTGCAGGGACCCGTCGAGGTGGTCGCGGCCGACGCCATCGGCGCCGGCCAGATGGGCCTCGACATCGGCCCCGAGAGCGAGAAACTGTTCGCCGACGCGATCCGCGCGGCGAAGACGGTGGTCTGGAACGGCCCGATGGGCGTGTTCGAGGTCCCCGAACTGGCCAAGGGCACCGCCGCGGTCGCCCAGGCACTCACCGAGGTCGACGGCCTGAGCGTGGTCGGTGGTGGCGATTCGGCCGCCGCGGTCCGCGAACTGGGGCACGCCGACAGCGAATTCGGACACATCTCCACGGGCGGCGGCGCCTCCCTGGAGTACCTGGAGGGCAAGGTTCTGCCGGGCATCGCGGTGCTCGAGGAAGGCAACTGACATGGCACGCACCCCGTTGATGGCCGGAAACTGGAAGATGAACCTCGACCACGTCGAGGCCGCCGGCCTGGTCCAGAAGCTCGCCTGGGCGCTGAGCGACCAGAAGTACGACCCGAGCAAGTCCGAGGCGGCGGTGATCGTGCCGTTCACCGACATCCGCACCGTGCAGACCCTGATCGAGGGCGACAAGCTGCCGCTCAAATTCGGCGCGCAGGACGTCTCGGTGCATGACTCCGGCGCCTACACCGGCGAGATCTCCGCCGCCATGCTGGCCAAGCTCAACTGCGCCTACGTGGTGATCGGCCACTCCGAGCGGCGCGACTACCACGGCGAGACCGACGAGCAGGTGAACGCCAAGGCGAAGGTCGTCCAGGCCGCGGGGATGACCCCGATCGTCTGCGTCGGCGAGAAGCTCGACGTCCGCCAGGCCGGCGAGCAGGTGCCGTTCGTGCTGGCCCAGGTCGACAAGTGCCTGGCCGGGATCAGCGCCGACGACGTCGCCGCACTGGTGATCGCCTACGAGCCGGTCTGGGCGATCGGCACCGGCGAGGTGGCCACCCCCGAGGACGCCCAGGAGGTCTGCGGGGCGATCCGCACCCGGGTCGGCGAACTCGTCGGCGCGGCCGCCGCGGACGCGGTGCGCATCCAGTACGGCGGCTCGGTGAAGGCCGGCAACATCGTCGACATCATGGCCCAGCCCGACGTGGACGGCGCCCTGGTCGGCGGAGCCGCGCTGGACGCGGACGGCTTCTCCCGGATCATCACCTTCTACCAGCGTGCGTGAGCGCCCGCCGGCGCTCGCCGAATCGGCGGTGGGGAACGGTTGAGTTAGGATTCAGCCTGTGATCGTTGTGCCCATGTTGACATGGCCCATTCTGACTCTGTCCATCGTGCTCATCCTGACCAGCGTCGTCCTGGCGCTGTTCGTGCTGCTGCACAAGGGCCGGGGCGGCGGCATGTCGGACCTGTTCGGCGGCGGCGTCTCGACCTCGATGGGTGGATCATCGGCGGCCGAGCGCACCCTGGACCGGTTGACGATCATCGTCGGCCTGCTCTGGCTGGTGACCATCTTCGGGTTGCTGGTGCTGTACCGGTTCTTCCCCGATTTTGGGACGATCTGACCCTTCCCGCCTGCTGAGGGCGACCTGACAAGGAGACATGCACGTGGTTGGTGGTAGCGCGATTCGGGGGAGCCGGGTCGGCGCCGGACCTATGGGCGAGGCCGAACGGGGCGACGCAGCCCCCCGGCTGTACGTTTCGTACTTCTGCTCGAACCGGCATGAGACCCGTCCGGCCTTCGCGGCCGACGCCGTCGTCCCCGAGGCCTGGGACTGCCCGCGCTGCGGGCTCCCGGCGAACCTGGACGCCGAGAATCCGCCGCCCCCGCCGAAGATCCAGCCGTATAAGACGCACCTGGCCTACGTGAAGGAGCGCCGCAGCGACGCCGAGGCGGCGGCGATCCTCACCGAGGCGCTGGAGGGCCTGCGGGCCCGCCGGGCCGCCGGCGAGATCATCTACTGACCCATCCGTCCAACTTCTGGACGCACCGACCCCGTCATCCCGGGCTCTCGTGTGCGAGCGGTGCGTCTGTGAGAGATCCCGGCGTTCGCCGGGATGACGGCGTACCGGTCCCGGACCGTCGTCCGGGTTCTCGAGTGTCCTGCGGGGTATGGGATTGTCATCCCGGGCTCCGACCCGGGATCTCGAGGTCCGACGCGCACCCGGGATGACGGGCTGGTCGGTCCGGACACGTCATCCCGGGCTCCGACCCGGGATCTTCTGCGGGAATCGGGGATCCCGGCGTTCGCCGGGATGACGAAAGTGCGTGGCCCGTCCTTGACGGGCGGGACGGGGCCGGGCTAGAGCGAGGCCCGGAACCAGGGCAGGCCGGCGGCGGCGTCCCGGTCGATGAACCACAGGGTGTCGTCGGCGCCCCGGACCACCCCGGCCGGAATGTCCTCGTCGCCGTTCATCGCGCGCACGGCGGCGTCCGCCTTGTCGGGGCCGCTGAGCAGGAACCACACCTCGTGGGAACGCCGCAGCGCCCCCACGGTGAGCGAGATCCGGTCGCCGCTGCCCTTCGGTGAGGCGGTCAGGCCGATCACGGTCTGGCCGGTCGGGTCGAACGACGGGTGGCCGGGGAAGATGCCGGCCACGTGGCCCTCGGGGCCGATGCTCAGCAGGCAGATGTCGAACGCGACGTCGCCGAGTTCCTTGGCGTAGGTGGCGGCGGCCGCGTCGGCGTCCGCCACCCCGTCCGCGGCCGGCATCGGATGCGTGCGCGCCGGGTCGAGGGCGAACTGGCCGGCCAACTGGGCCAGGGCCGGCCCGGCGTGCCGGGCCGGGTCATCGGTGGGCACGAACCGCTCGTCCGTCCACCACAGCTCGAGGCGTCCCGGATCGACCGTCGACGACTCGATCCGGGCACCGAACGCCTCGTACAGCTGATGCGCGATCCGTCCCCCGGTGAGGCACAGGTGCACGATCCGCTCGCGGTCCGCCTGGATCTCGGCGATCCTGGCCACCAGCAGGTCGGCGGCCCGCTCGATCAGCGCCTCGGGGCCGGCGAAGCGGAGGACCTGGTCGGTCGTCATGCGCTCCGGACCTCGTCCCGTTCGCATTGCCGCACCAGCGTGCCCATCGCCGAGGCGAAGATGTCGTCGACGTCGAGCCGCCGCAGTTCCTCGGCGATCAGGGTGTTGACCTCGCGTTGCCGCAGGGCGACCTGCCGCCGGGTCAGTCCCGGTGCGGAGAAGGTGGCCGTCTTGCCGTCCTCGCGGACGATGCTGATGTCGCCGTTGCGGGTGCGCAGCACGACATTGGTGATCCCGACGCCGTGGTCGCTCTCGGTGCGGTCGACCGGGACCCCGAGCCGGTCCTCCAGCCAGGCCGACAGCAGCATGCTGGCGGCATTGTCCGGGGCGGCCCGCACCAGCACGTCGGTGATCTCCGCCGGATAGGAGTCGACGGCGGCGGCCAGCAGGGCCCGCCACGGGGTGAGCCGCGTCCAGGTCAGGTCGGTGTCGCCGGGGGAGTAGTTGCGCGCCCGGCGCTCC
Organism: Micropruina sp.; assembly: GCA_018055925.1. GTDB lineage: Bacteria > Actinomycetota > Actinomycetes > Propionibacteriales > Propionibacteriaceae > Micropruina. The sequence goes on along the minus strand of JAGPGQ010000011.1, from coordinate 3,515 downwards.
ATCGCGGCCAACGGATGCCGCTCGCCCATGGCGTCGGTGATCCGCCGCACGGCGAGCTTGCCGAGCGGATCCTGCCCGGGCCGGTCGGGGGCGTTCCCCGGCCACCAGGCGACCACCGGCGAATCGGGCAGCAGCAGCGGCAGCACCACCGAGGCGCGATGCTCGGTGAGCTCGCCGTGGAAGGTCAGCGAGATGATCTCGCCGGGCACCTCCTCGCCCAGCCGGATCTCGGCGTCCAGCCGGTCGGAGTCGTCGTCGCCGTTGCAGACCAGGATGATCCGGGACGGGTGCTCGCGGCCGGCCCCGTGACAGGCGAGCAGCGCCCGCTCGTGGTGCTCCTGATCGGAGACCACGATCAGGGTGAACACCATGGACGAGGCCACCCCGATGTTGTGCCGGGCATCGACCAGCGCCACGTGGATGCCGGCGGCGTCGGTGTCGGGAAGCGTGATGATCATCGACATCTCCTAGGGCCTGCGCCAGACGAAGCCGTCTCGGGCGAGCATGGTCTTGCCGCACGGGGGTCCCCAGGAGCCGGACGCGTAGCCCTCCGGCTGGGTGTCCTGCTCGGCCCAGAAGTCCAGGATCGGGTCCAGGATCTTCCAGGAGAGCTCCACCTCCTCGTGCTGCGGGAACAGCGGCGGGTCGCCGAGCAGCACGTCGAGGATCAGCCGTTCGTACGCCTCGGGGCTGTGCTCGGCGAACGAGTTGCCGTAGGCGAAGTCCATGGTGACGTCCCGGATCTCCATCAGCGTGGCCGGCACCTTCGCGCCGAACCGGAGCGTGATGCCCTCGTCGGGTTGGATCCGCATCACCAGGGCGTTGCTGCCAAGCGATTCGGTGTCGGTGTGGCTGAACGGCAGGTGCGGCGCCTTGCGCAGGTTGAGCGCGATCTCGGTCACCCGGCGGGGCATCCGCTTGGCCGAGCGCAGATAGAACGGGACGCCCGCCCAGCGCCGGTTGTCGATGTCGACCCGGATCGCCGCGTAGGTCTCGGTCTGCGAGTCGGGGCTGATGCCGTCCTCCTCGAGGTAGCCGGCCACCCGTTTGCCGCCCGCCCAGCCGCCGAGGTACTGCCCGCGGGCGGTGTGCGCGGCGATGTCGCGCGGCGGCCGGGCCGCGGCCAGCACCTTCTTCTTCTCGGTGCGCAACTGGTCGGCGTCGAACGAGGTCGGCTCCTCCATGGCGGTCAGCGCCAGCAGCTGCAGCAGGTGGTTCTGGATCACGTCCCGGGCCGCGCCGACCCCGTCGTAGTAGCCGGCCCGGCCGCCGATGCCGATGTCCTCGGCCATGGTGATCTGCACGTGGTCGATGTAGTTCCGGTTCCAGATCGGCTCGAACAGCTGGTTGGCGAAGCGCAGCGCCAGCAGGTTCTGCACCGTCTCCTTGCCCAGGTAGTGGTCGATCCGGAACACCGACTGGGAGTGGAACACCGACGACACCCGGCGCTCCAGGTCGATCGCGCTGGCCAGGTCGTGGCCGAACGGCTTCTCGATCACCACCCGGCTCCAGGCGTCCGGCACGTCCCGCTTGGCCAGGCCGTGCTTGGCCAGCATCGAGATCACCTGGTCGAACGCCTTCGGCGGGATCGACAGGTAGAAGGCGTGGTTGCCGCCGGTGCCCTGGCTGGCGTCCAGTTCGTCCAGGGTGCGCTTGAGCAGCTGGAACGAGTCGTCGGAGTCGAAGGTGCCCGAGACGAACCGGATGCCCTCCAGCAGCTGCTGCCAGACCTCCTCGCGGAACGGGGTGCGGGCGTTCTCCTTGACCGAGTCGTGCACGATCTTGACGAAGTCCTGCTGCTCCCAGTCGCGCCGGGCGAAACCGATCAGGCCGAAGCCGGGCGGCAGCAGCCCCCGGTTGGCCAGGTCGTACACGGCCGGCATCAGCTTCTTGCGGGCGAGGTCGCCGGTCACCCCGAACAGCACCAGGGCGCACGGCCCGGCCATCCGGGGCAACCGGCGGTCGGCCGGATCCCGCAGCGGATTCGAGAACTCGGTGGGAAGGGTCACTTCGTCATCGTTACCCGGATCGGCGGGCGGAGGCAATTGCCTGCTCGACCGAGGCCACCAGCTCGTGCCAGGACACGATGAACTTCTCCACGCCCTCGGCCTCGAGCGACTCGAAGACCTCCGGCAGGTCGACCCCGGCGGCCGAGACCTCGTCGAGCACCGCACGGCCCTCGGCGGCCCGGCCGGCGATCGACGGGCCCACCTCGCCGTGGTCGCCGAACGCGTCCATGGTCTTCTCGGGCATCGTGTTCACCACGCCGTCGGCGACCAGGTTCGTGACGTACAGGGTGTCGGGCAGGTTCGGGTCCTTGGTGCCGGTGGAGGCCCACAGCGGACGCTGCACGTTGGCCCCCTTGGCCTGCAGGGCCTTGAACCGGTCGGAGCCGAAGACGTCCTCGAAGGCGCCGTAGGCGACCAGGGCGTTGGCGATCGCGGTCTTCGACTGCAGGTCGGCGCGGCCCACGCCGGCCAGCCGCTTGTCCACCTCGGCGTCCACCCGGGAGACGAAGAAGGACGCCACCGAGTGGATCGTGGAGAGGTCGCGGCCGGCCTCGGCCGCCTCCTCCAGGCCCGACAGGTAGGCGTCCATCACGTCGCGGTAGCGCTCCTCGGAGAAGATCAGGGTGACGTTCACCGAGATGCCGTCGGCGATGGTCTGCCGGATCGCGGGCAGGCCCGGCTTGGTGGCCGGGATCTTGATCAGCACGTTCGGCCGGCCGACCAGGCCGTGCAGTTCGGCCGCCTGGGCGACCGTGGCCCCGGTGTCGTTGGCCAGGGTCGGCGCGACCTCGATCGACACCCGGCCGTCGTAGCCGGAGCTGGCGGCGTAGACATCGGCGAACAGGTCGCAGGCGTTCCGGACGTCGGTGGTGCAGAGCAGCTTGATGGTGTCGTCCACACTGGTGCCGGCGTCCAGGCCGGCCAGTTGTTCGGCGTAGTCGGCACCGTTGGTCAGGGCCGCGGCGAAGATGGTCGGGTTCGTGGTGACGCCGGTCACCGAGTCGCCGGCGATCTTGCCGGCGAGGTTGCCGCTGGCGATCCGGGCGCGGGACAGGTCGTCGAGCCAGATGGAGACCCCTGCCTGGGCCAGGGCATTCAGACGTTCGTTCATCGATCGCTCCTTCGTCAGCTGCTTTGCTGGCCGATCGGCCATCACGCACTGTAGTGCCGTGCCCGTCGCCGCCGCAGTGTGTGTCGCGGGCTGGTGGGGCTAGACTGCTCGCGATCCGAGTGTCGTAGGGGAGGGTCGGGTATGCACGTTCAGGCGTCGACGGTGCCCACCGTGGGCACCAGTCGGTTCCGGGCCTACCTGGCACTCACGAAGCCCCGCATCATCGAGCTGCTGCTGGTCACCACGGTTCCGGCCATGTTCCTGGCCGCCGGCGGGGTCCCGCCGTGGCCGCTGGTGGTCTGGACGCTGGTCGGCGGCACCCTGGCCGCCGGTTCGGCGAACACGTTCAACTCGGTGCTGGACGCCGACATCGACTCCGAGATGCGCCGCACCCG
>JAGPGQ010000354.1 GCA_018055925.1 Micropruina sp. | reverse complement strand
AGGCGCGCCGCGGCGTCCAGACCGGCATGGACTACCTCAGCGAGGACCGGGTCGAGATCCGCTACCAGCTGCCGCTGGCCGAGATCGTCTTCGACTTCTTCGACGCCCTGAAGTCGCGGACGAAGGGCTACGCCTCCCTCGACTACGACGAGGCCGGCGATCAGGTGGCCAAGCTGGTGAAGGTGGACATCCTGCTGCACGGCGACCCGGTGGACGCGTTCAGTGCGATCGTGCACGCCGACGCCGCCTACGCCTACGGGGTGGCGATGTCGAAGAAGCTGCGGGAACTGATTCCCCGGCAGCAGTTCGAGGTGCCGATCCAGGCCGCGATCGGGTCGCGGGTGATCGCCCGCGAGACCGTCCGGGCGATCCGCAAGGACGTGCTGGCCAAGTGCTACGGCGGTGACATCACCCGCAAGCGCAAGCTGCTGGAGAAGCAGAAGGAAGGCAAGAAGCGGATGAAGATGGTCGGCCGCGTCGAGGTCCCCCAGGAGGCCTTCGTCGCCGCCCTCTCCACCGCCGACCCCCCCAAGAAATAGCGACCCCGGACCTCCGGCGCCCGCACCTCGGACGCCCCGGGGGCGCCCTCGTCCCCGAAAGGCCCTGCCTAACTATCTCTGCCCTCCCGTCGACGGGAGGGCAGAGATAGTTAGGCAGGGCTTTGTGGAGTCAGCGGGCGAGATCGCCGATGAAGTACCTGGTCAGCTGGGATTCCGGACGTCCCTGGCCGCCGTGCTGGTTGTTGAAGGCGGACGAGGCGTCGGTGCCGCACAGCGGGATGATCCGATCGGATCCGCCCGGATGCTGGCCGATCCACTCGGTCAGGTCGTAGACCCCGCCGTTGATCGCGGCCCAGCAGTCCTGGGCGGTGTTGTGCTGCTTCACCTGGTCGAGCGTGTAGGTCTGGCCGGCCGTCGTGGACGCGGACGGGCTGGGGGTGGTGGACGGGCTTGCGGTCGCGGACGTGGTGGTGGACGCCGCCGTGGCCGACGGGACAGCGGTGCCGGCCGGAGCGGCGGTGGTGCCGCCCCAGACGGCGGTCGCTCCGCTGTGACCGACCAGGATCGTGAGCGTGATCGCCGCCGCGCTGAACACGCCGGCCAGGGCACCGAAGACCTTGGCCAGGACGGGCAACTGCTCCTTACCCCGCTGCAGCACGTACCAGACGACGGCCGGCACCAGGGTCAGGGTGGCCACCCACGGCAGCCAGGCACCCAGCGCCATGTGGGTCTCCGGGGTGCCGACCTGCTCGGCCAGTGCGCTGCCGGAGGCGGCTGCCACGAAGGCCGAGACGGTCGAGGCGGCCAGGCCCAGCACCGTCAGGCCGGAGTAGCGGGTCCGCAGGCGCGGGACGAGCACGCAGGCGATCGGGCCGAGTGCGGAGAGGGGCAGCAACACGACAACCGCGTGCACCACCAATGGGTGAAGGGGGAGTCCAAAGACATCGAGCATGCGGCCGGCTCCTGCCTGGGGGTTGAACTGGTTGACGCGTCAACAATACCGGGCGATGGTCGTCCGGCGGCAGAACCCGAACCTGTGAATCGGCTGTCAGTTGCGGGTGCGGTTGCGGCGATGCAGCCACCAGGCGGCCAGGACGCCGCCGACGGCGCCACCGAGATGCGCCTGCCAGGACACCCCCGGCGCACTCGGCAGCACGCCCCAGAGCACACCGCCGTAGACGATGAAGATCACCACCGCGAGCGCGATCTGCTTGCCGTCGCGGGTGAACAGTCCACGGCTCAACAGGTAGGTGAGCCAGCCGAAGATCAACCCGCTGGCGCCCACGGTCAGCGTGGTCGGCGGGCTGAGCAGCCAGGCGGTCGCGCCGCTGACCACCACCGACCACAGCGTGGCGACCAGCGCCCGGACGGTGCCGGCGAGCAGGACGAGGAAGCCGAGTACCGCGAACGGCAGCGTGTTGGCCATCAGATGCGGCCAGCCGGCGTGCAGCAGCGGCGCGGCGAACACGCCGGGCAACGAGTCGACCTGCCAGGAACGGATGCCGAAAGCGTCCAGCGACAGCCGGGTGATCTGGTCGACCAGCTCGATCAGCCACAGCAGGACCACCCAGGCGCCGATCACGATGCCGGCCGTGCGTGCCGCCATCGGCGCGTTGCGGGTAGTCAGGCCGCCGGTGTGGGTGCTCATACCCACCAGTGTGCCCACTCGGCCCAAGCCGGAACCCTCCGGCGATGGTCTCACCCTGGGTTCCGTCCCACCCTCATCTCCACGTTCGTCCAGCTCTTCAGCCTCGATCCGTCGTTGGGCGAGTGCGGGGACGGGACCCGGTGGCTCCGCGGAGGCGTTGCCGGTCCATCGGGGTCCGCCGCGCCGGAGCTCCTCCGGGCGTCCCGGAATTTCTGTCGAGCTCACCCGCCAGAGGCATTTGAAGCCTCAAAAATGCTTGTCCGCATGGCTATTTCAAATCTCAACCAGGTCTGGCCAGCCGAGGTGAAGGCAACTAGCATCGCTGGTGTGTCCCCCCTACGCACGCGGCGCCCGGCCGGACGCGCGCGTCATGGCCGGCTGGCCGGGTTGCTGCTCGCGCCCAGCCTGTTCGGGTTGGTGGCCTTCCTGCTGTTCCCGATCCTGGTGGTGCTGTGGCTGTCCCTGAACCACTGGGATCTGCTCAGTCCGATGCGGTTCGTCGGACTGGCCAACTACACCGACGTGCTGAGCGACCCGACCTTCGGTAACTCGATGCTGCGCACGGTGATCTTCGTCCTGTCGGTGATCCCGCTGCAGACCGCGCTGGGGCTGTTCCTGGCCGTCCTGCTTTCCCGCGGGCTGCCCGGGTCGGGGGTCTTCCGGGTGATCTACGTGATCCCGTGGATCTGCGCGCCGCTGGCCCTCGGGGTGGTGTGGAAGTGGATCCTGGCGCCCTACGACGGTGCGCTGAACACCCTGCTGGGGCTGGACGCCGAATGGTTGTCGAATCCGGCCCTGGCGATGCCCGCGGTCGCCGGCG
>JAGPGQ010000353.1 GCA_018055925.1 Micropruina sp. | reverse complement strand
ACGACCCGATCACAGCGGGCGACGACGTCCGGGTCGTGGGTGATCACCAGCAGCGGAACCGCCGTCATGGTGGCGAAGACGTCGTCCAGCAGGGCCTCGGCGGTCACCGCGTCCAGCTGCTCGGACGGCTCGTCGAGCACCACCGCCTGGAAGTCCCCGACGAACAGCCGGGCCAGTGCCAGCCGCCTGGCCTCGCCGCCCGACAGGGTGGCGCCCAACTCGCCCACCACCCGTCCCGGATCGAGGTCGAGGCCCGCCCGCCGCAGGGCCCGGACGACATCGTCGTCGGTGGCGTCCCGGTTGCCGATCCGGACGTTCTCGGCGATCGAGGTGGCGAAGATGTGGGCGTCCTGCGCGAGGTAGCCGACGCGTCCGGTGGTCTCGACGCCGCCCGCCCTGGCCGGGATCAGCCCCAGCACGGTGGCGGCCAGGGTGGTCTTGCCGACGCCGGACGGACCGACGATGGCCACCGACTCCCCGGGCCGCACGGTCAGGTTCAACCCGTCGAGCAGGACGGGGCCGCCCGGCCAGCCGATCGCCAGGTCGGTCAGCACCACCGGTCCGGGTGCCGGCGTGCCGGACGGCAACACCCGGTCGCCGACGCCGATCGGCTCCGCGTCCAGCACCTCACCCACCCGGCGCAGGGACGCGGCCGCCCGGGTCGCGCTCTGCGCCGCCTGGGTCAGGGTGGCCAACAGCTCGTGCAGGGCCAGCGGGGTGAGCACCAGCACCGCGAGCATCACCGGCGGCAGGGAACCGTCCGCCACCATCGGGGCGCCGATCAGCGCCGCCGCCAGCACCGCGGCGCCGGCGGCCAGCACCTGGCAGGCGGCGGCCACGCCTCGCACCCAGGCGCCCCGCTCGTCCAGCCGGCGCAGCCGGTCGTCCACCGCCAGGGCGCGCTCCAGCCGGGCCTCCGCCGCGCCGTAGGCGACCAGCTCGGGGGCGGTGCGGACCAGCTCGTGGGCCTCGGCCGCCAGGGCCCCCCGGGTGGGGGCGGCGGCCACGTCCCAGCGCCGGGACACCCGCTGGGCCAACGCCGGCACCAGCACGCCGGCGATCACCGCCGAGCCGAGCAGCACCGCGGCGGTGGGTGGCGAGAAGACCGCGAAGGCGGCCGACGTGGCGACGATCACCAGGGACGCCGACACCACCGGGATCAGGAACCGGACCACCAGGTCCTGGACGGCCTCGACGTCGGCGATCACGCGGGCGAGCAGGTCGCCCCGGCGGGTGCCGAGCAGCGTGGTGCGGGCCAGGTGCTCGTAGGTGCGCACCCGCAACGCCGACTGCACCCGAAGCGCCACGTCGTGGCCGACCAGCCGCTCCAGGTAGCGGAACAGGCCCCGGGTGATGCCGAACACACGCACGCCGATCGCGGCCACCTGCAGGTACAGCACCGGTGGGTGCTCCGCGGCCCGGGACAGCAGCCAGGCCGACACCGCCATCAACGCGACGGACGAGGCGCCCGACCCGAAGGCGAGCAGGACCGCGAGGCCGGTGCGGCCGAGCGCGCCGGGAGCCAGGCTCGCCAGCAGGCGCCAGTTCGATCCCCCCGACGCCCGCACGGACAACAGGATAGGCCAGCGCACCCCGGGGCCGATCCCTGGGTACCCTGTGCCCATTGCAGCACTAAGGAGCCAGTCATGACCCAGCCTCCCGATCGATCGGACGGATCCGCATCCCGACCCGATGACGGCTGGAGCCCGGGTCCGGCGGGACAGGACTGGGGTGCCGACCCCACTCAGCAGTTGCCGAGCGGGCAGCAGTATCCGCCGACGCAGCCGCTGCCGGCCGGCGATCCGTACCCTCCGACGCAGCAGTACCCGGCCGCTCAGCCCCATCCCGGCACCCAGCAGTACCCGGCCGCCGACCAGTCCGGCTGGGCGGCGCCGCAGCCGGGCGGCTACGGCGCCGCCGGCCAGTACGGCTCGGCGGCGGGCCAGTACGGGACGGCTCCCGGTCAGTACGGGACGGCTCCCGGTCAGTACGGCTCGGCTTCCGGTCAATACGGCTCGACACCCGGCCAGTACGGCGGCTCTGCTCCCGGCCAGCCCGGATCCCCGCCGGGCGGCTACGGCACGCCCGGACAGTACGGCCAGCCGGGCGGCTACGGCGGTGCCGGGGCCGGCGGGCAGCCCGGCTACGGAGGCCAGTACGGCTCGGGCGGATACGTCCCGCCCGGCGGTCCCGGCGGTGCCCCGCCGACGGGCGGCTACGGTGGCCCGCCCCCCGGCGGTGGCGGCAAGCGCAACATGCTGCCGATGCTGATCGGGATCGTGGCGGGCGTGCTGGTGCTCGGCCTGGGCGCCTGGTACGTGTTCGCCCGGCCGGGTGCCTCCGCGGTGCCGTCCACCTCGCCCAGCGCGCCGATCGCGCCCACCCCGGCCGGCGGCGAGAGCCCGTCCAGCACCCCGATGCTGCCGCCGGCCGAGACGCCCAGCGGGTCGCCGTCCGCCTCGCCGCGGCCGTCCGGCTCGGCCAACGCCGACTGCAGCCCGGACCTGTTCCGCACCCAGTGCGACTGGGCGGTGTACCTGAAGAAGTTCGTGGTGGTCGACACCTGCAAGCCGGACCCGAGCGATCGGCAGCGGGACGCGTTCACCTGCGAGGGCACCACCAGCGGCATCGTCAACGGCCCGATCACCGTGACCATGCGCTGGGCCAACACCAACTCGGACCTGACCAAGCTGATGGACGACTTCTTCAAGCGCGCCGGGGTGAAGAAGAGCCAGCTCAACACCAAGGACTGGAAGCGGCCGCCCGCGCACACCAACTGGTGGTGGGCGTCCAACCCGAAGCAGGTCCTCGGCAAGCTGGGCTCGGCGCAGGGCACGGACGGCACCGCGCGGGTCGCCTGGACGTTCAGCAAGCAGAAGTTCTTCATCGAGGCGGTCTCCGAGCGCGACACGATCAACCAGCTGCTCGAATGGTGGGCGCAGAGGGGCTGAGCCGACGCGCTCCGGCC
>JAGPGQ010000352.1 GCA_018055925.1 Micropruina sp. | reverse complement strand
CCGGTGACGGTTCGTCAGAGACCCCCGTCGTCCCGGCGGACGCCGGGACCACAACCACCCCCGTCATCCCGGCGCACGCCGGGATCTCGTAGTCGAGCAGCCAGGTACCCGACAGAGATCCCGGCGTTCGCCGGGATGACGGTTGGGGTCGGACGACGGATGGGGATCGACGACGGATGGGGGTCGGAGGGTGGGCCGGATGGACGGAGTGGGCGGGTGCCGACGGGCGACGTACGCAATTCTCCCCGGGTGACGGCCGAGGCCGGCGGGTCGACACTGGCAGGTGCGCCGCACCCCTGAGGAGGTCCCATGTCCGGACCCACCGATCCCACCACCGGCCGCGCCGCCCCGCGCATCACCCGGCGCCAACCACCCGACCTCCGCGCCGGCCGACGGCGGCCCGTCGAACCCGCCCGGCCCGACCTCGAGCAGCGACCACACGTCCGCGAACTCCGTGAGCTCCGTGAGCTCCGGCAACGGCCCCAGCTCGACGTCCGGATCCCGCCGGTGGTGGTCGATCCGAACCTGACCTTCCCGGGACGGCTGCCCGACCTGGGCGACCTCGCTGTCCCACCGGCGAAGCGGATCGAACCCGAGCACACCTTCGAGGTGATCCGGTCGGCCGACCTGGTGTCGTTGATCGTCAGCACCAGCGGCCTCGACCTGGCCGACGGCGTCCTCACCGCCCGCGACCCGGGACCGGCCCTACTGATCTTCACCCTGCCCTTCCAGCACCTCGGCGAGCAGGCCACCTACGAGGGCGAGACCGTCCCCGTCCCCGACGAGACCAAGCCCACCGAGAAGCCGAAGACGGTCACCGACCCCTCCGACGGCGTCCCGCCGACCCCGGTGGCCGGCATCCCGGCCCGCGCCAGCCGGGTGGTCGTCGAGGTGCCTGCGGGCAAGGCGATTGAGGTCAGCACCGCCGGTTTCCTGGACGCCCTGGAGCGGTACCCGATGGCCGTCCATCCGCTGGCCACCCCCGGACCGGCCCGGTCGATCCGCTTCACGCCGTTCGACCCGGGCAAGCTCGCCGTCCTGGTCAACGCCGGATTGCTGGAGCGTGCCGTCCTCGCCGGCGCCGGCGAACCCGCCGCCGAGCTGCATCCGGCCGACACGGTCGCCGGGGTGGCCCAGCTCGCCCGGACGCTGGCCCAGGTGCGCAAGACCCTGGGCGGCCCCTCGACCAGCATCTCGGTGGCCGACCTGGTGACCGATCGGCGGATCGTCGTCCGGGTGCCGGTGCCGCGCAATCCCGAGAAGCTGAGCCGGCCCGCCGGCCTCGGCGAGACCGCCATCGAGGCGCCCTTCCGGCTGATCGTCTCGCCCTCGGCCGAGAGCGGCTGGACGCACGCCGATCAACCCGTCCCGGACGCCTCGGGCACCGCCATCGAGCTGTGGCACACCCGGCTCGGCCATCGTCAGGACGGCGAGGTGATCGAGGGGCCCGAGTGGATCCGGGCCGTCTGGGCCCGCGACCGGGAGCGCTTCGACGACTGGGCCACCGACGAGTTCGGCCACGACAACGTCCCGATGCGGATGTCGCTGGACTCCAAGGACCGGCACATGATCGTCCGGCAGTCCAGCGAGACCTGGGCGCGCCGCCGGGTCAAGGTCACCGACCCGTCGCCGATCGACGCCACCCGGCTGTACCTGTCCAGCCTGGGCGCGTGGCTCGACCTGCATGCCCAATGGGCGACGCTGCCCTGGTCGCAGCAGGGCCTGGCGTCCATCCTGTCCTGGGACCACGAAGCGCCGATGGGACGCGACCAGTACGTCCGGGTCGCCTACCCCGGCTACCTGTTCCCGTTCGGCCACCGGGCCACCCTGGTGAAGGTCACCGAACGCAAGATCAAGAACAAGGCCAACCCGCGCGCCGCCCTCTACCAGCGCAAGTTCCTGATCGTCGGCGAACCGGTGAAGACCTACTCGGCCCTGAACAACCCGTTCAAGCGGGTCGAGATCGTGCCCACCATCACCCCGACGCTGTCCCCCGACCCGGGCGCCGCCCAGGACACCATGTTCGTCCCGAACGTGGGCGGCGCACCGTTCCAGTTCGTCCTGCACTGCGTCGACGCCGACGACCGCGAGGTGAAGTTGCCCACCCCGCTGGTCTGGGTGGCCGAGCACTACAAGCCGCCGTTCCCGGCCGGGCAGAGCCCGGTGGACGCCTTTGCCGCGGTCGGCGAGATCCCGGGCCTGGGCCAGAACATCGCCTTCGCCCCGTCCGAACCGGGCGGGGTCGACAACGCCGTGCCGACCGTCGGGCTGACCTTCACCGGCACGCCTCAGCTCGGCACCTCGGTGCCGAACCTGGTCACCGCCCGGGCCACCATTCCCGCCGTCGAACGGATGAAGCCGACGGGCCCGCAAGAGATCAAGTACGCCGCGGCGTGGCTGAGCAGCGGGTTCGGTGCGGGCAACCCCGGCCAGGTGTGGGCCGAGCTGACCGCGCCGACCAAGCTGGGCTTCGGCGCCGGCGGAGCGTCCAGCGGCGGCGCCGGTGGCTTCATCGCGCCGTCCCTGCCGATCGCCGGGCTGTCCCGCAAGCAGGGCCCGGTCGGCGACGTCGCCGGGGTCGCGGCCGGCGACTTCGACCCCGTCGCCTTCCTCGGCAGCGCCTTGCCGAAGCTGTTCGGCTTCGTCTCGATCATCGACATCCTGGACGCCGTCGGCGTCGACCTGTCCGACGCCCCCTCGCTCGTCAGCGAGTCGCTGGCGACGGTCGAGGCGCTGATGGCCGACCTGAAGGCGCTGAAGAAGGAAATCACGGACGCCGCCGCCGAGGCTCAGCAGGCGCTCACCCGGGCCCAGCAGACCGCCAACGACCTGGTCGCCCAGGGCCGGAACGCCCTCGCGAACGAGGTGCTGGCCAAGGCCAACGACGCGGTCAGTTCGGCGAACGACCTGGTCAACGGCGTGATCGGGGCCGCGGACGGCGTCCTGCAGGCGATCATCGACGCCCCCGGCGA
>JAGPGQ010000351.1 GCA_018055925.1 Micropruina sp. | reverse complement strand
CGCAGCACCTCGGCCACCTGCCGGCCCACCTTCATCGTGGGGTCGAGCGCGGTCATCGGCTCCTGGAACACCATCGACATCACGTCGCCGCGCAGCCCGGCGCGGGCGTTCTCGCCCAGCCCGACCAGCTCGCGTCCGTCCAGCCGGACCGAACCGGTGGCCCGGGCGTTGTCCGGCAGCAGCCCCATCACCGCGAGCGCGGTCACGGTCTTGCCCGACCCGGACTCGCCGATGATGCCCAGGCGCTGGCCGGCGTCCAGGGTGAACGACACCCCGTCGACGGCCACCAGTTGCCGCCGGCCGAACCGGACGGTCAGGTCGCGCACCTCGAGCAGCCGGGTCATTTCACCTCCCGCAGGCGTGGGTCGAGCAGGTCGCGCAGGCCGTCGCCGAGCAGGTTGAAGCCGAGCACGGCGCAGGCGATCGCCAGGCCCGGCCAGAGCGCCTGCATCGGCGCGTTGAACAGCACCGCCTGGGCGTCCCGCAGCATCTTGCCCCAGGTGGGCGTGATCGCCGTGGTGGACAGGCCCAGGTAGCTCAGCGCCGCCTCGGCGAGGATCGCCAGGGCGAACGTGACGGACGCCTGGACGCCGATCAGCGGCGCGATGTTGGGCAGCACGTGCCGCGCCGAAACCCCCGGCCAGCGAGTGCCGGCCGCGCGGGCGGCGAGGACGAAATCGGTGCTCATCACCTGCAGGGTGCCGGCCCGGGTGACCCGGGCGAAGCTCGGAATCGTGGCCAGGCCGATCGCCGTCATCGCGGTCACCGGTGAGGCCCCGAAGCGCGCGGCCAGCAGGATGGCCAGCAGCAGTGCCGGGAAGGCGTAGGCGATGTCGGTGATCCGCATCACCACCTCGTCCACCCAGCCGCCCGCCTGTCCGGCCAGCATGCCCAGCGGCACCCCCACCAGCGCGGCGATGCCGACCGACACCACCCCCACGATGAGGGTGGTCTGAGCCCCGGTGAGGATCCGGCTGAGCACATCGATGCCCATGTGGTCGGTGCCCAGCCAGTGCGCGGGGCTGGGTCCCTGCAGCCGTTCCCCGGTGACCACCAGGGTCGGGTCGTAGGGCGTCCAGACCAGCGACAGCAACGCCATCGCCAGCACGCCGGCCACCAGCGCCGCGCCCAGCCACAGGCCGAGCCGCCTCATCGTCGCTGCCCCGTCCGCAACCGGGGGTCGATCCACGCGTAGGACAGGTCGACCAGGAAGTTGATCAGCAGCACCGAGGCGGCCAGGAACATCACCACGCCCTGCACGATGAACAGGTCCCGCTGCGAAACGGCGCTGAGCAACTGGGTGCCGAGCCCGGGCAGGGCGAACACCTGCTCGATGACGATCGCGCCGACCAGCACCGCCGAGAGCTGCAGGCCGACGACGGTGACCAGGGACAGGGCCGCGTTGCGCAGGCCGTGTCGCAGCAGGGCCGGGAACGGACGCCAGCCGACCGCCCGGGCCGTTCGGTAGTAGTCCTCGCTAAGCACCTCGAGGAACGCCGACCGGACGTAGCGCACCAGCACCGCCGACTGCACGATCGCCAGCGAGATCACCGGCAGCACCAGGTGCGACGCCCAGCCGAGCGGGTCCCTGAGCAGCGGCACGTATCCGTTGGCGGGCAGCCAGCGCAACCCCACCGCGAACACCAGGACCAGCCCGATGGCGGCCCAGAAGGCCGGCACCGCCATGCCCACCTGGGCGGCGGTGGTCGCGGCGAAGCCCACCCAGGAGCGGCGCTTCATCGCCGCCACCATGCCGACCGGCACGGCCACCGCGACCGACAGCAGCAGGGCCAGGACCACCAGCCACACCGTCACCGCAACCCGGGGGGCCATCAACTCCAGGACGCCCTGACCGCTGAAGTAGGAGGTGCCGAAGTCGCCGGTGAGCATGCCGCCGAGCCACTCCAGGTAGCGTACGGTGACGGGCCGGTCGAGCCCGAGCTCCGCGGTCAGGGCGAGCACCTGCTCCTCGGTGGCACCCTCGCCGAGCATCACCTCGGCCACGGCTCCGGGCAGCGCCGAGCAGACCGCGAACACGATGATCGAGGCGCCCAGCAGGCTGAGCAGAAAGATCGCCAGCCGGCGCCCGATCGCGGCGGCCATCAGCGGCCGCCCGGTGGGACGGCGGAGCCTGCGTGCGTACGCACCCGTGCTGACTAGCGGTTCGCGATGGTGGTCACATCGAAGCTGAGCGTGGCCGCATTCTGCGACACCCCGGTGACCGTCGGCTTGGTGATCACCAGGTTGGGCAGGGCGAACAGCCAGACCGCGGCGGCGTCGTCGGCGAGCGTGCGCACCGCCTTGCGCATCAGCGGAACCAGCTCGTCGGTGGGACCCTCGTCCGCGGCCTCGAACTGCTTGGTGTACTCGGCGTTGTCGTAGTGGAAGTAGTAGGCCTTGTCGGTGAACCGGCGCAGGTCGCGGGACTCGACGTGGGCCACGATCGACATGTCGTAGTTGCCGCCGTTGTGCACGTCCTTCAACCAGGTGGCGAAGTCCAACTCCTCGATGGTCACCTTGATCCCCACCTGGCGCAGGGCGCTCTCGACGAACTGGGCGCTCTTGGTGGCGTAGGCCGTGGTCGGGACGCGCAGCCGCAGGCTCAGGTTGGTCGCCTTGGCGTCGCTGAGCAGTTGCTTGGCCCGGTCCACGTTGTAGGCGTTCACCGAGGTCAGGTCCTCATACCAGGGGTCGGTCGGCACGGCCATCGAGCCGATCAGCGTGCCCTGGCCGTTCCAGACGTTGGTCAGCAGCGCCTTCTTGTCGATCGCCATCGAGATGGCCCGGCGGACCCGGGCGTCCGACAGTGCCGGACGGGCGTTGTTCAGCGCGAGCACCACCTCACCGGTGGTGCTGCCGATGACCCGGGTGAACTGGTCGGGGTTGTTGAACTGGTCGATCGCGTCCGGCGCCTGCAGGTTCGAGATCACGTCCAGGTCGCCGGCCAGCATGGCGGCGTTCATCGCGTTCGCGTCGCTGAAGTAGCGGAAG